>NZ_JAFCUB010000007.1:0-160262 GCF_049896325.1 Caulobacter sp. DWP3-1-3b2 | reverse complement strand
GATTGCCGCCCACTGCCGATCCGATAACCAGAACTCTCCAGCCATGATCCACCTCCGTTCCAAAGAGTGAATCACAGCAAGAATGCTCAATCAATACCTTGATTGGGTTTTGACCCTAGAGCATTTTTCTTCACGCGAACCGGAACCACTTCGCTCGAAAAATGCTCTAGTCCGTAGTCCGAGACGACAATTTCGTAGGACCTAATCCAGATCGCGAGGCCCGAACGAATCGGGCAACAGGCTCCAGAACGGCGTCCGGCGCGTGGTCCGGCCGTCCTGCACCGAGACGATCTCGCACGACTCGGTCGCGAATTCGGCGATGCGCTGACGGCAGGCCCCGCAGGGCTGGACCACGGCGTTTGAGCCAGAGGCGATCAGCACCGTGGCGATCCCGCGCCCGCCGGCCGTGACCATCGCCCCGATCGCCACCTGCTCGGCGCAGGTGCCCGAGGGATAGGCGGCGTTCTCGACATTGACCCCAAGATGGGCGATCCCGTCCGCGTCGATCACCGCTGCGGCGACCGTGAAGTTCGAGTATCGGGCATAGGCCTTTCCCAGCAAAGCCGGCAGGCTCGCCGCCAGGTCATCCTCAGAAATAGGAATTTCACGCGCGCTCATGCCAAGAATCTGCCTCTCCGGCAGGCCGCGCCGGGCGGAGAGGCAATCAGTCGCGGGGCTGTCGCGCAAGCCTGTTCTCGCGGGCAGGCGTCAGGCCTCTCCGGGCGCCCTGGCGACAATCGAAAGGGCGTGGACGGGCCCTGCCAATTCGTCGGCCAGGGCCTGGTGAATCAGCCGCTGGCGGATCACGCGGCCCTTGCCGGCAAAGGCTTCCGCCTCGATCACGAGGTTGAAATGGCTCTCCCCGCCTTCCCGGTGGCCGGCGTGACCGTGGTGGCGATCGCTATCGTCCACCACTTCCAGCCGCGTGGGGGCGAAAGCGGTGGTCAATTTCGCGGCGATGGTGTCTGCGACTGCGCCCATGAGCGTCTTCCTTGCATGTCAATCCTTGAACAGAAATAGCTCCGGCTTACTCTAGGCGCCATGAGCGCCGAGTTTGAATATCGCCCCAAGTTTTTTGACATCCGTGTCCGCCCGCCGAAAACGGCCGAGGAGAAGGCGCGGGAGAACGACGTCTTCGCCCTGAAACCGGGCGAAGTGCGTTGCGATCACCCCGAGTGCAGCCTGGCCGCCACCTCCAAGGCGCCCAAGTCGCGCGACATGCCGGGCGCCTATTATAATTTCTGCCTCAAGCATGCGGCCGAATATAACAAGAACTGGAACTTCTACGCCGGCATGAGCGAGGGGCAGATTCGCTCGCAGCAGGAGCTGGAGAAGATGACCGGCGGCCGACCGACCTGGTCGATGAAGGCCGACCGGGGCTCGCGCGAGGCCGCCGCCGCCGCCGCCCGCGACGCCCGCCACATCGCCGACCCCTTCGGCCTGTTCCGCGCCGAGAAGCGCAAGGCCGAGTCCGCCACCGTCAGCCGTAACCTTGGCAAGCTGGAACGCCAGGCCCTGGCTGACCTCGACCTGGAGGCCGGCGCCGACGGCCCGGCCATCCGCGCCGCCTACAAGGACCTCCTCAAGCGCTGCCACCCCGACATGAACGGCGGCGACCGCAGCGCCGAGCACAAGCTCCAACGGGTGATCAAGGCTTACAAGACCCTGCAGAAATCGGGGATGACGGGGTAAGGCAAGGCGTCTTCCCCGGAGGCCTTCGCCCAGGCTGGTCCGGCCTGAGGTCAGGAAATCGGCTCGCCCCGCTCCAGCGACCCATCCAGGCGCCGACCCACCCGCCGCTCCCAGGCCCAGGCCGCCAGCCAGCAGGTCATGGCCCAGGCCGCGCCCATGCTCCAGCCGGCCAGAACGTCGCTGGTCCAGTGGACGCCCAGATAGATCCGCGAGGTGCCCACCAGCAGGCTGACCAGCACTGCGGAGCCGATCGCCATCACCTTGACCCGACGCCTGGTCGAAAACCGCGCCGCCAGGGTGCCCAAGGTCAGGAACACCACGGCCGACAGCATGGCGTGGCCGGACGGATAGCTGGGATTGGAGGCCTCCACCGCGCGGTAGACCAGGTCCGGCCGCTCGCGCAGGAAGGCATATTTCAGCGCCTGGCTAATCTCGACCCCGCCGACCGCGCCCGTCAGCAGCACCAGCGCAGCGCTCCAGCGGCGCAGGCTGAGCAGCAGGCCCAGCGCCAGCAGCACGAACAGGCCCAGCACCGTCACCGACCCCAGGGCGGTGATGTCGGCGGCGGCGATATGCAGCCACTTGGGTCCGATCAGGATGTGGGGATCGCCAGCCCGCAAGGCCTGGAGCACGCGCAGGTCGAACACCCGCGTGTCGCCCTCGCCGACCTCTTCGGACAGGCGCAGCGCCGCCAGCATGCCCCCGGCCAGCACCAGCAGGGCCAGCACGACGCCCAATTCGCCCTTGGCGGCCTCGATCAGCCGGGCAAGGCTTCGGTGCGGTCGAAGGTCGGACAAGCGCTGCATGGGGAATCTCATGGGCAAGGGAACGCTCCAAACTCGAATCGGCGCCAGCCGAACCCGGCCAAGCCAACATGAACCAATCCTGACTAGCGCCGTTCATCCCAGGTCCAAATCACCTTCGCTAGCGTCGAAGCTGCGAAGAGGAGGTTCGGCGGTGTCGGACCGACACACACTCCAGGAAAGGACCTCACCATGAAGCGTCTGATCATTTCTACCCTGGCCGCCACCCTGCTGGCCGGCACGGCCCTGTCGGGGACCGCCATGGCCGCCGGCCAGCAACGTTACGACGACCATCGCTACGAGCAACGTCACGATGACCGTCACGATAGCCGCTACGACCGTCGCGATGACCGTCGCGATGACCGTCGCGACGAACGTCACGCCTATCGCGAGGGTCGCAAGGACGGCCGCCACGACGCCCGCCGCTGGCAGCGCGGCCAGCGCCTGGACGCCCGCTACCGCGATAACCGCTACTATGTGAGCGACTATCGCCGTCATGGCCTGCGCGCCCCGCCCCGCGGCTATCGCTGGCAGCAGGTGAACGACCGCTTCCTGCTGACGGCCGTCGCCACCGGCCTGATCGCCTCGGTGATCATCGCCAACCACTAAGACCCTCGCGGGTGCGAGCCGAGCACCCCGGATGGCCCCCGCCATCCGGGGTGCTTGCTTTTTTTTGGGCTTTGAAACCGCCTCGCCCCTTCCCCTCCCCCACGTCAAGGCGGTATCGGAAACGCATGCCCGACCTGACCGACGCCCACGCCGCCGATCCCCTGATCACCCTGGCCCCCGACAAGTGGGTCACGCTGCGCGACGCGTTCGGCGTCGACAGCGACATGAAGGTTCCGTACTTCAGCCACAAGGACAGCCACGTCCCGGAGATCGACGCCGCCTACCGGTTCGATCCTCAGACGACCAAGGCCGTCTGCGCGGGCTTCGCCCATGATCGCCGGGTGATGGTCCAGGGCTATCACGGCACCGGCAAGAGCACCCACATCGAGCAGATCGCCGCCCGGCTGAACTGGCCGCTGGTGCGGGTCAATCTCGACAGCCACGTCTCGCGCATCGATCTGGTCGGCAAGGACGCCATCGTCCTGAAGGAAGGCAAGCAGATCACCGAGTTCCGCGAGGGAATTCTGCCCTGGGCCTTGCAGCGCCCGATCGCCTTGGTGTTCGACGAATATGACGCTGGTCGCCCGGATGTGATGTTCGTCATCCAGCGCGTGCTGGAGGCCGGCGGCAAGCTGACCCTGCTCGACCAGAACCGGGTCATCCGCGCCAACCCCTATTTCCGGCTGTTTGCCACGACCAACACTATCGGTCTGGGCGACACCACGGGGCTCTATCACGGCACCCAGCAGATCAACCAGGGCCAGATGGACCGCTGGAGCATCGTCACGACGCTCAACTATCTCGACCACGACGTCGAGGCCGACATCGTTCTGGCCAAGAACCCGTCCTATGACAATCCGGACGGCAAGCGCACCCTGGCCGCCATGGTCCGCGTCGCCGACATGACCCGCAACGCCTTCATGAACGGCGACATCAGCACGGTCATGAGCCCCCGCACCGTCATCACCTGGGCCCAGAACGCCGACATCTTCGACCGCGACATCGGCCTGGCGTTCCGCCTGACCTTCCTCAACAAGTGCGATGAGCTGGAGCGCCCGACCGTGGCCGAGTTCTTCCAGCGGGCGTTCGGGACGGACCTCCCGGAGAGCGCGGCGCGGGTGAAGGTGGCGTGATCTTCTTCTCCCCTTGCGGGAGAAGGTGGCCCGCGCAGCGGGTCGGATGAGGGGTTGAAGACCAGAACCGCCGCGATCAGCCGAAAGGCCGGTCGCGGCGGTTCCGTTCGAGAGGCCCCTCATCCGTCGGCCCTTGGCCGCCACCTTCTCCCGCAAGGGGAGAAGGATTTTACTTCACCCCAGCCGGCAGCAGCGAGGCCGCGCAGTATTTGAAGCGCTGCTCGCCGGCCTTGCGGCGCAGGACGAAGTTCAGGTTGTTCTCGATCACGATCGTCTGGCGTTCGCTCGTGCGCTTGGCGGGGCCTGAGCCGGCGTCGAGACACGACTGATCCACCTCATAGGCCTTGCCGCGATGGGACAGCACCTTGGCCCGGCAGGCGCGCGTATGAGCCCCGCTGAGGCCCACACCGTCATAGCGGCGCAGAGCGGCGTTGGGCGGTGAACCGCACGAGGCGCCGGACGCCACGAAGATCCCGTGCTTGAGCGGCAGCACGCCGCCCAGGTCACGCGACGGCTGGATCAGCGACTCTGCGAGCGGCGTAGGCGCGTGCGTCACCACCGGAACCGGCGAGGGCGGGGTCACGGCGGCGATCGGCGCCGGCTCCGTCACCGCCAAAGGCGGCTGGGCCGACGGAGCGGTGACGGCCGGCGGCGAAACGACCGCGCAGTTGACACTGACCGCCGAGGCCAGGTCCTCGCCCATCGCCAGGGGCGCCACGGCGCCGCGCGCCAACCCTTGCGTCCACCACTGCAGGCTGTCGCCGACATAGCGCGCGCCACTGGCCGCGCGGGCGCTCTTCAGGATGCGCGAGCGGCCCTGATATTCGACCAGGGCCGTGTCGCGGTCGGGATAGCTGGCCCGCAACGTCTGGCCGTTGTCGCATTGATAGACCAGCACCTCGGCCCCGACCCCGCGGGTCGCCTCGGGCGCGGACCGGGCGGTCGTTGGCTCGGTCTTCGGCGAACAGGCCGCCACGGCGAGCAGGCCGGTCAGCAGCAGGGCGGCGCGCGCGGGAACAGGGATCATGGGAACTCCAGAGCTAGGCTGTAGCTTTCTAAACGCGGTGCAACGGTGAAGGTTCGGAACCCGTCGCAAGACGCCGTCCCGGAACCGTGCTCTCCTCCCCGCCGTTCCCCTGCCCCTAATCCCGCCCCAGACCACGGAGTCCGCCCATGACCGACATCACCTACACCATCGTCGAACACGACGGCGGCTGGGCCTACAAGTTGGGCGACGTGTTCTCCGAGACCTTCCCGACCCACGAGGCGGCCCTGAAAACCGCCCAACGCGTGGCCAGTGAACAACAACTCACCGACGAGAACGATACGGGCATCGTCTACGAGGACGCCAAGGGGCGGTGGCACGAGGAGCTGTCGGCCGGCGACGACCGCCCGACCACCCACGTCGTCGACAAGGCCTAGAGCATTTCCCGACCTGACTGCGTCAGCCCGTGAGCTCTAATCTTCTGTTTTGACGCATTTTTCTTCACGCGAACCGGAACCACTCCGCTCGAAAAATGCTCTGGGTTGAGAGCGCCAGCCGGATGGCGCGGTCGCGTCATCCGGCTGGCGCGCTACCACGGCCACGCAGACGCTGTCAGCCCAGACCTCGACCTTGTCGCAGCTGCGATGATCGGCCAGCAGCCGTTGGGCGTGGCGGGTCATCTCGTGGGAGTCTGCCATGACCTTCAGGTCAAGGAAAGACGCCCGCCCATCGAGACTGGAGGCGACATAGGTGTAGGTGGAAGCTAGGCCCTGACTCATCGGATACCCGGGCCGGGTCGCTCGCCCGGAATGGCGGTGAAGCGGTGAAAAGTATCTAATCACTAAAATCGGCCCGCGTCATGTTTCGACCAAATAATTTGCTCGACGCTTTATTATGTCGGAATTTTGACAGAACTTTTTAAGACGCTCAAGCTACCTCTGCGGCGTCTTCTTCCGCCGGCGCCAAATCATCACACGCCCGCCGACATACAGAGTAACACTCGCAAGCCTTGTGTTCGAGACCGGCGCGCTAGCCCACCTCGAACTGGGCGCGTCGTGGACCAGCAAGAGACACCCCTTGCCCCGACCTGACCGCTTCGCGGGGCCAAGTGGATGAAGCCTCACGCACCGAAGGGGACTTCCCCGCCGATCCGTGCTAAGCGCGCGCCAACGAAATTCACGAGAGATCCATGGCCCTTAAAGTCGCCATCGTCGGCCTGCCCAATGTCGGCAAGTCCACCCTGTTCAACGCCTTGACGCAAACCGCCCAGGCCCAGGCCGCCAACTATCCGTTCTGCACGATCGAGCCCAACACCGGCGAAGTGGCGGTGCCGGAGCCGCGCCTGGACGCCTTGGCCAAGATCGCCGGCTCCAAGGAGATCATCCCGGCCCGGATCACCTTCGTCGATATCGCCGGCCTGGTGCGCGGCGCCAGCAAGGGCGAAGGCCTCGGCAACCAGTTCCTGGCCAACATCCGCGACTGCGACGCCGTGGCCTTCGTCGCCCGCTGCTTCGAGGACGGCGACATTGTCCATGTGGAGGGCCGCATCGACCCGCTCAGCGATCTCGAGATCGTCGAGATGGAGCTGATGCTGGCCGACCTGGAGAGCCTGGAAAAGCGCGTTCCCGCCCTGGAGAAGCGCGCCAAGGTCGGCGCCGACAAGGAAAGCGCCAACACCCTGCGCCTGGCGACCATCGCCCTGGACCTGCTGCGGGCCGGCCGGCCGGCTCGCGCCGCCACGATCGACGAGGACGACCAGAAGGCCTGGCACATGCTGCAACTGCTGACCGCCCTGCCGGCCCTCTATGTCTGCAATGTCGATGAAGGTAGCGCCGACAAGGGCAATGGCTATTCCGACCTGGTGGCCACCCGCGCCGCCCAGGACAACGCCAAGTCGGTGGTGATCTCGGCCCAGATCGAAAGCGAGATCGCCCTGCTCGACGCCGATGAACGCGCCGAGTTCCTGGAGACCCTGGGCCTGGAAGAACCCGGCCTGAACCGGCTGATCCGCGAGGCCTACACCCTGCTGGACCTGCAGACCTATTTCACGGTCGGCCCCAAGGAAGCCCGCGCCTGGACCATCCATGTGGGCGATACCGGCCCCCAGGCGGCCGGCGTCATCCACACCGACTTCGAGAAGGGCTACATTCGCGCCGAGACCATCGCCTACGAGGACTTCGTCGCCTTGGGCGGCGAAAACGGCGCCAAGGAGGCCGGCAAGATGAAGGCCGAGGGCAAGGACTACATCGTCAAGGACGGCGACGTGATGCACTTTAGGTTCAACGTCTAGAACCACCAGCGGCCGGGCTCACATCCGGCCGTTTCCGTATCAACCCTTCGCTTGAGCGTCCCATGACCGACACCGTCACCTTCACCTTCACCTCAGCTCTCGACGGCTTCGCCTTCACCGCCGCCCAGGCCGCGCCGCAGGGGCCGCGCAAGGGCGGGATCGTAGTGATCCAGGAGATCTTCGGCTTGGACGAATATGTGCTGGCCGACGTGGCGCGCTGGGCCCAGCTGGGCTTCGAAGTGCTCGCGCCGTCGATCTTCGACCGCGCGGAACCCGGTTACGTTGCCGAGCATGAGCCGGCGGCCTTCCCGATCGGGATCGGCCACGTCCAGTCCATCGGCCTGGAGAAGATGCTGTCGGACATCCAGGCCTGTATCGACGACCTGGCCCCGCGCGGCCCGGTCTTCGCGGTCGGCTATTGCCTGGGTGGCTCGCTGGTCTGGCTGGCGGCGAGCAAGCTGACCGGTCTGGCGGCGGGGTCGAGCTATTACGGCAGCATGGTCGCGGCCAACGCCGCCCTACCCCTGACTTGCCCGGTGATCGTCCACCTGGGCCGCAAGGACGGCCATATCCCCGCCGACGCCGTCAAGGCGGCGGTTGAAGACGCCCATCCCGACGTGCCCATCTACATCTACGAGAACAGCGGCCACGGCTTCAACAACGACGGCCGACCCGACGCCGACCTCGACGACGCCCAGATGGCCCGGGCGCGAACCCTGGCCCTCTTCCAGGCCCACGGCGCGGCCTGAGCATGGCCGGCGGGCGCATCAGCCTGGTGACGGCCAGCGGAGAGCCCTTCGCCGCCTATCACGCTCCGCCCGGCGACGCGCGGCGCGGGGGGTTGGTGATCCTGCACGTCATCTGGGGTGTCACGCCTCATATCCGCGAGCTGTCCGACGGCCTGGCCGACCAGGGCTATGAGGTCATCGCGCCTTGCCTGCTCGACGGCCCCGAAATCCCCTTCCCCGTCGCCGATCTTGACCCACAAGCTCTCGAGGCCCGCATGGCGATGGGCGAGGCCAGCGGTTGGGGCGCTGCGACCCTGCCTCGCGTGCAGGCGGCGATCGACGCTCTCTCAGCGGCTGGCCCGGTCTTCGCCCTGGGCTTCTGCTACGGCGGCACGACCGCCTGGCTCGCGGCCAGCCGCTGCCAGGGGCTGAAAGCGGTCGCGTGCTTCTACGGCGGCGACATTGTCGCCTATGTCGAGGAGACGCCGAGGGTCCCAACCATCCTGCATTTCGGCAAGACCGACGCGCTGATCCCGCTGGCCGACGTCGCTTCGATCGAGGCCGCCCATCCCGACCTGCCGGTCTGGCTGTACGACGCCGGTCACGCCTTCGTCGCCCCGAGCGGCCACCATGCCGACAGCGCCAAGCTGGCCATGCTCCGGACGTTGCAGCTGTTCCAGCGGGTCGGTGGGGCGAAAGGCGAGGCCTAGCTCGGCGCGATCGCCCCGGCTGATGGCCATGCGCTGTCGCCGATACGCTTCAGGGTCATCTCGAAGAACGGCGTCGGCGGCTGGCCCTCGACCACGCGTTCACCAACCTCGTGCCAGACGCCGTTCTGGGCGGTGATCGTATAGCGCAGGGTCGCCGGCCCGGCAGGGATAGTCCAGACTGCGCCAGTCGGCGTCAGGGTCATGGGGAAGTCGCCGGCCTGGCCCATGGCGTAGGAGCGCATGCTGTAGCCCTTGGCGGGATCATAGGAGATCACGCCGAACGCGTTGAAGCCGGTCGTGCCGTCGGCGTTGTAGCCACGGCCCTCGACCACGTGCAACACGCCGTCCAGCAACGGACCGCTGCGTTCGGTCTGGGTGAGCTCGATCTTGCGACCGCCCGCGCCGGTGGCGACCGCCGGACCGCGCCAGACGCCGTCCATCCAGGCCAGGGCCTTCATGGCGGCCTTTTGCTCGGCGATCCGAGCGGCGGGATCGGGCGGGGTCTGGGCTTGGCCGACACCGGCGCAGGTCGTCAGGATCACGATCGGTATCAGGGCGGAAAACAGACGCACGATGGCCTCCTAGGCTTGGAATGACGAACTTGCAGATAACTCTGCATCACAGAGCTTTCTATGTCCATAGTCACATTAGGGAAGCCGAGACGTCACCTGTCGCCGGACGACAAAAGCTTGGCTAGGATCGGGTCATGCGCCACCCGATCCCCGTGCTGGTCCTGAGTCTGTTGGCGGCGAGCAGCGGTCGCGCCGTCGCCGGGACAACGGCCTGTTGGTTCGAAAACGGCGCCGTGGTCGCCCCCGCCGCGATCGGCGGGGTCAGCGGCGATTTCGTCATCGACCTGTCGGCGCCCCGCACCCTGCTGCACGAGACCGCCGCCCAGACGGCGGGCTTTTCCGACACCGCCCTGAGCCTTCCGGTGAGCGTCGCTGGCCAGCGTACCGCAGCGACGGCTGTGACAGTGCGCGACCTCGACTACCGCAGCGTCGGCTTTTCCACCCCGATCACCGGTGTCATCGGGGCCGACGTTCTTGACCGTTACCTGATGATCCTGGACTTCGCCCCGTGCCGGTTGGAGCTGCGGTCGCGCGACGCCCCGCCGCGCCCCTCCGGCCGCGGCTTGAAGGTGACGATGGTCGGCGGGACCCCGACGGTGCTGGCGGCGGCCTCCGACGGCCTGCGCGGCGTCTCTGGCCCGTTCGCCCTGGACACCGCCTCGGCCGGCGGCGTGCGGGCCCGAGGCGCGGCCGACGCGCCCCGGCAGAAGCCTGCGGGGACGCTGCGCGGACTGTCGCTGGACGGCGTGCTGCGCCAGAACGTTCCAGCCGTGGTGGCGGGCGAGCTTCCCGATGGCGTGGTCGGCGCCATCGGCGCGACGGTGCTGTCGGCCTATCGCCTGATCTTCGATCCCAAGGCGTCGCGCCTTTGGCTTAACCCGGCGCTTGCCGCGCCCCAGACCATCCAAGAAAAAGGGCCCGGCGTTTCCGCCGGGCCCTGAATTCCTCGAAAGCCTTGGTCGCGATCAGTGCGACTCGTTCTTCCAGACCTTACGGTAGCTGGCATAGAGCAGGCCCGAGAACAGCAGCAGATAGATCATCACGGCAAAGCCGGTCTGCTTGCGCTCGTCCAGCTTTGGCTCGGCGGCCCACATCAAGAAGGCCGAGACGTCCTTGGCTTCCTGGTCGAGGGTGGCCGGCGTGCCATCGTCGAAGGTGACCTGGTTGGCCTTCAGCGGCGGGGCCATGGCGATGAAGCCGCCCGGCGGCACATGCTCGTGGCTGCCCGACCAATAGGAGGTCAGGTCGCCCGCCATGTACTTGTTGTAGTGCTGGTTGTCGCCGATCTTCAGGCCGGCCGGCGGCGCCGCATAGCCGGTCAGGATCGAATAGATGTGGTTGGGGCCTTCTTCACGAGCCTTGGCCAGCAGCGACATGTCCGGCGGCAGCGCGCCGCCGTTGCTGGCGCGGGCCGCGGCCTCGTTGGCGAAGGGCGAGACGAAGTGGTCGGCCGGGGTGGCTGGACGCTTGATGGCATCGCCGGTCTCGGAGTCGATGTCGGCGACCTCGTACTCCTTGGCGATCGCCTTGACCTTGGGGTTGTCGTTCGAGGTCTTGCCGTGTTTGGCCGAGTATTTCTCGTCGTAGAACGGGCCACCCTTGTCGCCGAGGTTACGGAAGCTGACCAGGCTCATCGCGTGGCAGGCCGAGCAGACCTCGCGATACACCTTGTAGCCGCGTTGCAGCTGGGCCTGGTCGAACTTGCCCAGCGGGCCGTCGAAGGACCACTTGACCTCCTTGGCCGGCAGCGCGTGACCGCTGGCCAGGGCGGGGCCCGCGAGGCCGGCCGTCAGGAGACCCGCGACCGCTGCGATGACGGAAAGTTTGCGCAGCATCGAAGTCAGCCCTTCATTTCAGGCGCGGCGGTCGCTGCGGCCGGAATAGTGGCCGGATGCGACAGGGCGGGGGAGGCGATGGAATCCGGCACCGGCAAGGTCTTTTCGAACAAGCCGAGCAGGGGGAGGATCGCCAGGAAGAAAGCGAAATAATAGGACGCCGCCAGACGCGACAGCCAGACAAAGCTGTTCAGGTCGGCGTCCACCAGGTTGAATGTCGTCAGGCCCGGGATGACCGGCTCCGACGGCAGCTTGGCGCCGCAGAGGCCCAGGATGCAGCACGCCACCACGAAGATGAAGAAGTGGATCCTGGCGGTCGGCCGGTAGCGCATCGAGCGCACCTTGGAGGTGTCCAGCCAGGGCAGGGCGAACAGACAGGCGATGGCGCCGAACATGGCCAGCACGCCGAACAGCTTGTCGGGAACGGCGCGCAGGATCGCGTAGAACGGCAGGAAATACCATTCCGGAACGATGTGGGCGGGCGTCACCAGCGGGTTGGCCGGGATGTAGTTGTCGGCGTGTCCCAGGGCGTTGGGCATGTAGAAGACGAAGAAGGCGAAGAGGAGCAGGAACAGGCTCATCGCGAAGCCGTCCTTCACCGTCGCGTACGGCGTGAAGGGCAGGACATCGGCCTTCGACTTGGGATCGACGCCGGTCGGGTTGTTCTGGCCCACCACGTGCAAGGCCCAGACGTGCAGGATCACCACGCCGGCGATCATGAAGGGCAGCAGGTAGTGCAGCGAGAAGAAGCGGTTCAGGGTCGGGCTGTCGACGGCGAAACCGCCCCACAGCCAGGTGGTGATCGCCGGACCGACCAGCGGCAGGGCGCCGAACAGGTTGGTGATCACGACGGCGCCGTGGAAGCTCATCTGGCCCCAGGGCAGCACGTAGCCCATGAAGGCCGTGGCCATCATCAGCAGATAGATCACGCAGCCCAGGATCCACAGCACTTCGCGGGGGGCTTTGTACGACCCGTAATAGAGGCCGCGCAGCATGTGGATATAGACGGCGATGAAGAACATCGACGCCCCGTTGGCGTGCATGTAGCGGATCAGCCAGCCGTAGTTCACGTCGCGCATGATGTGCTCGACGGAGGCGAAGGCGTGGTCCGCGCCGGGGTTGTAGTGCATCGCCAGGATGATGCCGCTGATCAACTGGGACGCCAGGCACAGCGAGAGAATGCCGCCGAACGTGTACCAGTAGTTGAGGTTTCGCGGCGTTGGGTAGTCGACGAAGCTGTCGTAGCCCAGGCGCACGATCGGCAGACGGGCGTCGAGCCAGCGCTCGATACCGGTCTTGGGTTCGTAGGTCGAATGTCCGCTCATCGTCTCTTAGCCGATCTTGACCTTGGTGTCGGATAGGAAGGTGTAGTCCGGAACCGCGAGGTTCTTCGGAGCAGGACCCTGACGGATGCGACCCGATGTGTCGTACACCGAGCCGTGGCACGGGCAGAACCAGCCGCCGTAAGCGCCGCCGCCGAAGGTCGGAACGCAACCCAGATGGGTGCAGCTGCCGATCAGGACCAGCCAGTTGGCCTTGCCGGGCTTGACCCGGTCGGCGTCGGTCTGGGGGTCCTTCAACGACGCTTGGTCGTCCTTGACCGCCGCGGCGATCTCGGCCGCCGTGCGGTTACGGACGAACAGGGGCTTGCCCCGCCACTTCACCGTCACCTGCTGACCGACCGCGACCTTGCTCAGATCGAATTCGATCGAAGCCAGGGCCAGGGTGTCGGCCGACGGGTTCATCTGGTCGATGAACGGTATGGCGAGCGAGGCCGCGCCGCCGGCGGCGACCGCGATCGTCGCGATGTAAATGAAATCCCGGCGGCTGGGGTCTTCCCCATGCGCCGGATCAGTCTTTGCGCCCACGGCGGTGTCGGCCACCCAAGTCACCCTTCGATGCCGCCGCGCCGCCAAAACGGCCCGGCCTGGAGAAACGCCTGTCGGCGCGTACTATCTAGACCCGCGAGCGGGTCTTCGCCACAAATGGCAAAAGCGGATCGTCCTATCGGACGCGCGGACGAAGTCCGCAAGCCCTTTCGATTCGCCGCAAATGTCACTGCTAGCTCTATGGTGGTTCGCTTAGAATGCGGCTCGCGCTTTTTCAACCCGGCATTCCTCAGAACGTCGGCGCGGCGATCAGATTGGGCGCCTGCCTCGGCGTGGGCCTGGACGTCATCGAACCGTGCAGTTTCCCGTTGGACGACAAGAGCTTGAGGCGCGCGGCCCTCGACTATGGTCCGCTGACCCACATGATGCGTCACGCATCGTGGGCGGCCTTCATGGCTGCGTCGGAACGTCGCAAGGGCCGGCTGCTGCTGTTCACGACGAAGGCGACCGCGCCCTTCCACAAGTTCACCTTTCAGGCAGGCGATACCCTGTTGTTTGGCAATGAGAGCCACGGCGCGCCGCCGGAGGTGCATGACGCGGCCTTCGCGCGGCTGACGATTCCCTTGCGGCCCGAGGCCCGGTCGATGAACCTGGCGACGGCGGCGGCCATGGCCCTGGGCGAGGCGCTGCGGCAGACCGGCGGGTTCGCGGGGGACTAGGGCATTTCCCGACCTGACTGCGTCAGGCCGTGAGCTCTGATCTTTTGTTTTGACGCATTTTTCTTCACGCGAACCGGAACCACTTCGCTCGAAAAATTCTCTAGCGGCCGGCTAGGCACAAGCCCTTACGCGGGCCGCCGGATTTGCGCGGGCCGGCGGAAACCCTTAAGCCGCCGCCATGACCGACACGCTCGACCTCGACCGCAAGAAAGCCACCGCCCGCGCCTGGTTCGAAAGCCTGCGCGACCAGATCTGCGCCGCGTTCGAGCGGCTCGAGGACGAGGCCCCCGCCGGGTTCTATCCCGGCGACGCCGGCCGCTTCGTCCGCAAGCCGTGGGACCGCGAGGCCGGCGGCGGTGGGGTGATGTCGATGATGCACGGGCGCCTGTTCGAGAAGGTCGGGGTGCATGTCTCTACAGTGCACGGCGTTTTCACCCCGGAAATGGCGAAAAACATGCCCGGCGCCGAGGAGGACCCGCGCTTCTTCGCCACCGGCGTCAGCCTGATCGCCCACATGCGCAGCCCGCGCGTGCCGGCCGTCCACATGAACACCCGCTTCATCGCCACCAGCAAAAGCTGGTTCGGCGGCGGCGGCGACCTGACGCCCCTGCTCGACTACCAGCGGCAACAGGACTTCCCCGACGCCATCGACTTCCACGCCGCCTATCAGCGCGCCTGCGACGCCCACGACCCGACCTGGCACGCCAAGTACAAGGCCTGGTGCGACGAATACTTCTTTCTGCCCCACCGCAACGAACCGCGCGGGATCGGCGGCATCTTCTACGACCACCACGACAGCGGCGACTGGTCCAAGGACTTCGCCTTCACCCAGGACGTCGGCAAGGCGTTCCTGGGGATCTATCCTGAGCTGGTCCGCCGCCGGATGGGCGAGGCCTGGACGGCGCAGGAGCGCGAGCAGCAACTGGTGCAGCGCGGCCGCTATGTCGAGTTCAACCTGCTCTACGACCGCGGCACGATGTTCGGACTAAAGACCGGCGGCAATGTGGAGTCGATCCTCAGCTCCATGCCGCCCGAGGTGAAGTGGCCGTGACAGGGTCCTTCTCCCTTTGCGGGAGAGGGGTCAGGTCACGCCGCCGGGCACTTCGCCCCGGTACCGATCCAGGCCTGCACCAGTTCGCCGAACCTCGCCTGCGTGCCCGGCGCCGGAACCCGGCCCGCGCCTGGGTTCCAGGCCCAGCCGACCAGGTGGTCGTTGGCCATGTGGTCGTGCAGTTGCGCCAAGCCCCGGCCGCCATTGCGCGACGGGTCCCTGATCTGGGCGCAGATCGCGCCGAGCGACTTGCCCTGCCAGGCCATCTCGACCGGCGCCAGGGCCCATTTCGGATCGCCGGGGATCGACTTGACGTCCTGGCCCCAGGTCGGAACGTTGGCGGGACCGTGGCATGCGCTGCAGGGCATGCCGACCGGGCCGTGGCCCGCCTGACCGGCGACCATGGGCGGATTGTGCGGATGCCGGTCATCGCCCTGGGTTGGGGCGCGCTGGACCGGGTGGCAGTTCATGCAGCGCGGGCTGTTGATCACCTTGCCGGCCTCGGTGAACAGGGCGACCGAACGGGCGGCGGGATCCTGGATCGACACGAACTCGGCGGGGCTCTTCAGGGTCTCGGCCGGGAGCGGCGTCGGCGTAGCGGGCGCGGCGGCCCACACCGTGGAGAGCAGGGCGCCGCCGGTCAGGGCGCAACCAACAACAAGCAGGGCTGTGACGGCGCGCATGATCTGATCTCCCCCGTTTCATCGGGAACGGTCAAGCTAAGGCTTAGGTTGCCTGCGACAGGAAAGATTCGATCCAGTCGGCCATCCGCGCGCGGTCGTTATAGCCTTGCAGGGACGCGATCGCCGCGTCGGCCTCGGCGTCGGTATAGCGGCTGCCGCGACGGGCCTCGATCAGGGCGATGGCATAGGCGGGGTCGAACTCTGGGTGAAACTGCATCGAGATAGCGGGACGATCCTCATAGACCAAAATCCCGGCCGGGGTGAAGGCGCTGCCAGCCACGACACGGGCCGTCGGCGGGATCTCGACCACCTGATCCTGATGCGACGCCGACACGGCGACGCGGGCCGGGTCTTGTTCCAAGTCCATCCAGGGCAAGGCCTCGGTCACCTCGTAGGCGTGCAGGCCGACGCCCCAGCCCTTGTCCGACTTCACGACCCTGCCGCCGAACGCCTCGGCCATGATCTGGTGGCCGAAACACACCCCGACCAGCGGCCGGGCCTGGGCCTTGATCAGGAAAGCCTTCAGCGGCGCGATCCAGGGCAGATCGTCATAGACCCCGGCCGCTGAACCGGTGACGATATAGGCGTCGCACTCATCCGGATCGGCCGGCAGTTCACCGGCCTGGACATCATAGGTGACGTAGTCGTGGCCAGGACCCAGCAGGTCCTGGAACATGCCGCCATAGCGCCCGAACTCAGGCTGCAGCGCCTCGGGCGGTTCGCCGGTTTCGAGCAGGCCGATCTTCATGGGCGAGTCTCCAGGACGCTTCAGTCGATATACAACCGTGAAGGACGTAAGGTCTCTAAAACACCATCCCCTGCGCGACGGCCTTCAGCCGCTCGATGGCCGAAAACTTGTCCTCGATGAAGTCCTGGTCGATCCACCAGATTTCGACCTCGCGCATCACCTCACCGACCATCGGGCCCTTGGGCACACCAGACTTCAGGATCTCCTCGCCGGTCAGCGGAAAGGCCGGCGGCGTCCAGGTCTCGCCCAACGCCAACAGGCCGCGCCATTGCGGCGTGGTGGCGGTGCGGCCGGCCCCGGCCCAGGCCAGCTTGACCCGGTCGCTGAAGGTCTTGACGCCCAGGGCATAGACCGCCCGACGCGTCTCGCGCGGGCCCATCCAAGAGACGATGCGCGGAGACGTGCCGACCGCCTCGATCAGCCGCTCCTTCAGGCTGTTGGACAGCCGCAGCCGCTCGGCCATCTGGGCGGCGATCTTGGGGTCGTCGGGAATCAGGGCGGCCAGGCGCAGCTCGGGGTCGTTCTCGAACAGTTGCTCGGTCTCGATGGTCATCAGCCCCTCGAAACGGGCCAGCGACTTCACGAAAGGCAGGATCGACGACAGCACGCTGGTCGCCGCCATCAGTCGCAGGGCCGAGCGCGGATCTTCGGCCGCCAGCAGCTTCAGCAGCTCCTTCTGGGTGCGCTCGGCGGCGCGGCCCTCGACCATGCCCTTCAGCGCCTTGCAGGCGGCCAGGGCCTTCTGGTCGGCGTCGCCCTTGCCATACCAGGCGTGGAAGCGGAAGAACCGCAAGATGCGCAGATAGTCCTCGCGGATCCGGGTCATCGGGTCGCCCACGAACACCACCCGCCCTTCGAGCGCGTCGTTCACGCCCTCGCCGGTCGGATCATAGAGCCGGCCGTTCAGGTCGGCATAGAGGGCGTTGAAGCGGAAATCGCGGCGCTCGGCGTCTTGGTCCCAGTCCTGGGTGAAAGACACGACCGCCCTGCGGCCGTCGGTCGAGACATCGCGGCGCAGGGTGGTGATCTCATAGGGCCGACCCTTGGAAATCGCCGTTACCGTGCCATGGTCGACGCCGGTGGGGATGACCTTCAGGCCGGCCTCCTGCAGGGCCTCGATCACCAGGTCCGGGGTCAGGGTGGTGGCGATGTCGATGTCGTCGATGGGCTTGCCCATCAAGGTGTTGCGCACGCAGCCGCCAACGAAACGCGCGCAGCCGGGAAAGCCGCGAGCCTCCAGCGCCGCGATCACCGCCTGGGTCTCCGGCAGCGCCATCCACGGCGGCACGCCTATCGATTCTGTACTCACGCCACTTCCCCAGGTGCACAAAACGCCCCCGCCCAGCGGGGTCCGGCATTTCAAACGATTATTTCAAACCGGCAAGCCCCGGACATCGATCAAGCTGTTGATCGATGCCGCACCAAGAGCACCCGCTCAGCCGACGGGGTCTTCGCCATGCAGCCGCTCGTAGAGCGCGCGCAGCATGCCGGCGGTCGCTCCCCAGATGAAACGCTCATTCCACGGCATCGCATAGAAGAATCGGCGCTCGCCGTCCGGCAGGTCGCGATGCTGACGTTGATGGTTCTGAGAGTCCATCAGGAAGGCGAACGGCGTCTCGAACACATCGGCCACCTCGTCGGGACTGGCGACGAAGGTGGCGGCGGGATCGATGAAGCCGACCACCGGCGTGACGTGGAAGCCCGTCACCGTGCGGTAGCCGTGCAGCAGACCCGCCAGGGTAACGCAGGACGGGTCTAGGTTCACCTCTTCCTGGGCCTCGCGCAGGGCGGTCTCCCACGGCGTCTCGCCTGGATCGCAACGGCCCCCGGGAAAGGCGATCTGGCCGGTGTGGCTTCGCAGAGTATCGGACCGGCGGGTCAGCAGGACGGTCATCCCCGCCTCACGCTCGACCAGCCCCACCAGCACGGCGGCGGGGCGCAGGGCGTGGGGATTGTCGGGCCGCATGCCGGGATTGAGATCGTAGTCCGAACGCGCGGCGTCGAGGCTGGGATCGTAGCCGTCGATCGGGTCCAACTTGCTGGCGATCCAGGCGCGCCGCGCGTCCCTGGACAGGGTCATCCTCGGTGCGCCCCGGCCGGGGCCATTGGGAACCAGGCGCCGTTTGAGGTCACACCCAGGCGCGGCCCCTCCGGCGTGTCGCGCTCCGCAGCCAGTTCGACCAGCTCATAGAACACAGGCCGCGCGATCAGAGCCTCCAGGCCGCGCCGCACGTGGACATAGGGCCGCGGCTCGCCAGTGGCCGTATCGGTCTCGACGCGGATGGCGTTGTCGGGGCCGGCCTCGACCAGGTCACCGACATTGGTCTCGAAGCGCAGCACGCCGTTTTCAGCATCGACCCGCGTGGCCATGAACGGCGCGTCCTCGACCTGGATCTTCAGCTTCTCGACAGGGGTGACCAAGTGATAGCCGTCGGGATCCAGCCGCAGCACGGTCGAGAACAGCCGCACCAGAGCCTCGCGGCCGATCGGCGACCCCTCGTGAAACCAGACGCCGTCCTTGCGGATGCGGATGTCGATCTCGCCGCAATGCTCAGGATGCCACAGATGCACAGGCGGCAGGCCGCGCTCGCCCGCGCGCCCCTTCGCCGCCTGGGCGGCGGCGGTGACGCCTGCGAGGCCAGAGGGGGTGGGATCGACAGTCATGGGCTTCAGGTAGGGCATGCGGCGCCCACACTCAAGCACGAGCGCACGATATGGCGACAGGCGCATGCGCCTGTCGCCAGCCGTAACTCAAGCGACGCGGATAGGTCCCACCAAGCCCGAATCTCCGCCCTCGACCAAGGCCTTCACCAGCACCCGGCGCTGATCGGCCGGCCCCGGCATGGTCACCCTCGCCGCCGGTCCTGCCGAAAAGCCGATCCGCGCGAAATAGGGGGCGTCGCCGACCAGCAGCACCGCGCGCCAGCCGGCTCGCGCGGCGGCGGCGCAGGCGGCTTCGACGAGGGCCTGACCCAGGCCGTGGCTGCGCGCGGTGGCGTCCACCGCCAGCGGGCCGAGGAAGGCGACGGGCTTGTCGCCCACCATGACCGGCCAGAGGCGCACGCTGCCGATCACCCGACCTTCGTCCAAGGCCACGAAGGAACAGTCGTCCAGCTTGCGATTGCCCTCGCGTAGGCGCTCCGACGACTTGGCGAAGCGGCCGGGTCCGAAGGCGCGATCGACCAGCACCTCGACGGCGCGGGCGTGCTCGGGCAGCTCGTTGAGAAGGCTGGGATAGGGCGACGAAGGCGCGACGGCGGAAGACGACATGGGCGCTAAACGATCCAGAACACGAAAAGGGGCATAGCCCCGGATCGTGACGCGGCCGAGACGGTCGCATCCGGGGGGCTCAGACGCGGACTCCGGTCCGCGCGGCGCGGGTTCTTCGCTGGCGTCGCATGACGCGCCCCTCCATCAGGAGGGCGCGAAATACGGCCTAGGGCGCGCTGGGTCAAATAATTCAACGGCCGCATAAGAGAAACGCGATTGCGGCGACGCGGGCCTGAGGACATGGTCCGCCCCCGATGACCGACCTCCCCCCCGACGCAGATTCCATCCCGTCCGCCCTCGAGGCGCCGGAAACCTCGATGCGCGCGCTGCTCAAGCAGAGCGACTTCGTGTTCTTCTGGGGCGCGCGGTTCACCGCCACCCTCGCGGTGCAGATCCAGGGGGTGACAATCGGCTGGCAGGTCTACACCCTGGCCCGCGAGACCGGACACAATGAGGGCCAGGGGGCCTTCTTGCTGGGCATGGTAGGCCTGGCCCAGTTCATCCCGCTGTTCTTTCTAGCGCTGACCGCCGGAGAGACCGCCGACCGCCATGATCGCAAGATGATCATGACTGCGGCCATCGGCGTCGACATCGTCTGCGCCGCAGCCCTGGGCTTCCTGGCCTGGTCGGGACACACGACGCTGTGGCCGATCTTCGCCATCGCCGTGCTGTTCGGCGCCGGCCGCGCCTTCTTGTCCCCGGCGTCCAGCGCCATGGGGCCGATGCTGGTGCCGCGCCCGCTGTTGCCGCGCGCCATCGCCTGGAACTCGTTGTCCTGGCAGAGCGCCTCGATCATTGGCCCGGCCTTGGGCGGCCTGCTATGCGCCATCTCGGCGGCCACGGCGTTCGGGGCTTCGGTCGTGCTGTTCCTGCTGGGCGGCCTGCTGCTGCTGGGCATCAAGGCCAAGACCAAGCCCGTGACCCAGCCGGGCTCGCGCTGGGCGCTGATCAAGGAAGGCCTGGTCTATACCTGGCGCAACAAGATCGTCTTCGGCTCGATCTCGCTGGATTTGTTCGCGGTATTGCTCGGCGGGGCCACGGCCCTGCTGCCGGTGTTCGCCCGTGATGTGCTGCATGTGGGGGCCGAGGGCTTTGGCGTGCTGCGCGCCGCCCCCGCCGTGGGCGCGACGCTGGTGGCGGTGATCCTGGCCAGCCACACGATCCGCCGCCGAGCGGGCCTGCTGATGTTTGGCGCCGTGGCGGTGTTCGGCGCCGCGACCGTGGTCTTCGGGCTATCGAAATATGTCTGGCTGTCGGTCGGCGCCCTGACGGTGCTGGGCGCGGCCGACATGGTCTCGGTCTATATCCGCCAGACCCTGGTGCAACTGGTCACCCCAGATCCGATGCGCGGCAGGGTCGCCGCCGTCTCGGGCCTGTTCATCAGCGCCTCCAACGAACTGGGCGAGTTCGAGAGCGGCGTCGCGGCGCGGTTCCTGGGCCCGGTCGGCGCGGCGGTGTTCGGCGGCGTCGGGGCCCTGATCGTCACGGGCGCGTGGGCCAAGATGTTCCCGGAACTGCGCAAGGCGGACCGGCTGGATTAGGCTGTGCGAGGAACGGGGACAGGCACATGTGCCTGTCCCCGTTCCTCGCCTAGGCCGCAGCCAACCTCGCCAACGCCTCGCCCGTCATCCGTCGCACGATCCACTCGTTCATCGCGGCCGCGCCCAGGCTGTCATAGAAAGCGATCGACGGGGCGTTCCAGTCGAGCACGGCCCATTCCAGTCGGCCGAGCTTCTCGTCCAGGCAGCGCCGCGCCAGCCCCGCCAACAATGCCTTGCCCGCCCCGCTGCCCCGCGCTTCGGGCAGCACGAACAGGTCTTCCAGATAGATTCCGTGCCGGCCGACGAAGGTCGAGAAGTTGTAGAACCACAAGGCAAAGCCCACCGGCGCGCCGTCAATCTCGGCGATGTCGCAGAAGGCCTTGGGGTTTTCGCCAAACAGCGCCACCGTGATATCGTCCTGCGTGGTCCGCACATCGTCGAGCAGCTTCTCATAGGCGGCGAGATCGCGGATGAACCGCAGGATCAAGGCGCTGTCGGCCTCGACGGCGGGACGAATGGATACGGGCATGGCGGTCTCTTCGGACTATCTGGATTTGGTACTCGAACAGCTGGCCCCGGTCGGGCCGCTGACCTCGCGAAAGATGTTCGGCGGAGTCGGCCTCTATGCCCAAGGCCTGTTCTTCGCCCTGATCGACGACGACACCCTCTATTTCAAGGGCGACGAGACGCTGGGCCCCGATTTCGCGGCCGCCGGCAGCACGCAGTTCGCGCCCTTCGGCGTGAGCTCCATGGCTTACTGGTCGGCGCCCGCCGAAGCGTTGGATGAGCCAGACCTGATGGTCGAGTGGGCGCGGCGCTCGATCGCGGTGGCGGCGGCGCGGAAGGCTCGGAAGCCCTGATCCAGGGCTGGGGACAGGCGCATGCGCCTGTCCCCAATTGCAAGACCCTTACCCTATCACCACCCCCGGCGGCGGAAGGCTATCCTCCGGCACGAAGAAGTCCGGCATCAGGGTGGCGGTCGGATCCACGCGGTACTGATCGAAGTCGCGCACGCCCTCGCCGTATAGGAACGTGTCGTCGATCACGAACTGGCCGGTGAACGCTCGCGACGGCTTCAGGAACAT
Organism: Caulobacter sp. DWP3-1-3b2; assembly: GCF_049896325.1. Lineage (NCBI taxonomy): Bacteria > Pseudomonadati > Pseudomonadota > Alphaproteobacteria > Caulobacterales > Caulobacteraceae > Caulobacter > Caulobacter sp. DWP3-1-3b2. Next base: position 137,979 of record NZ_JAFCUB010000007.1, on the reverse strand, counting down.
CGCGTGGGCCGCGTCGGCCATGATCTCGACGGTGCGGCAGTGCTTGAGGCCTTCCTCCCCGGTCAAGGCGAACTGGATGGCGGCGGTGGCGATGGCGGTGCGCGGCCACAGGCCGTTGAAGGCCACGCCGTCGGCCCGGAACTCCTCGGCCATGCCCATCATGCACAGGCTCATATTGTACTTGGCCATGGAGTAGGCGACGTGGGGGGCGAACCAGCGGGGCTTGATGTCCAGCGGCGGCGACAGGGCCAGCACGTGCGGATTGGCCGCCTTCTTCAGGTGCGGCAGACACAGTTTCGAGGTCAGGAACGTTCCGCGCCCGTTGATCTGGTGCATCAGGTCGTAGCGCTTCATGTCGGTCGACAGCGTGCCCGTGAGCGAGATCGCCGAGGCGTTGTTCACGCAGATGTCGATACCGCCGAAGCTCTCGACCGCCTTGTCGACGGCCGCCTGGACGCTGGCCTCCTCTCGCACATCAACCACCAGCGGCAGCGCCTGGCCGCCGGCCGCCTCGATCTGCGCGGCGGCGGTGTAGATGGTGCCCGGCAGCTTCGGATGGGCCTCCGCCGTCTTGGCGGCGATGACGATATTGGCGCCGTCGCGGGCGGCGCGCAGGGCGATGGCCAGGCCGATGCCGCGCGAGGCGCCGGTGATGAAGAGGGTCTTGCCGTTCAAGCTCATCGTCGTCTCCTCAAGGACGGTCCGGTTCTATGCCGAAACACCGCGACGGTCATCCCGCCCCCGTGGTTTCCACTGACAGGGCCCACAGCCTGTCGGCCTGCTCCGGGTCCAGGGCGTAGGACATGACGCCAGACCAGCCGGCCTCCTTCGTCCACGGCTTGGCCTGGGCCAAGTCCTCGAGATAGAGCCCGCCGACGCCCTCGAGTTCGTCGCCAACCGCCGCCCAGACACTGGTCGACGCGCCTTGGGCGGGCGTCTTGAAACCGTCGCGAACCTTGCCGTTTTCGTCGATCCAGCCCATCGCCCGCTGCTCCTCGATCGGCAGATGGCGCTGCAGCGGGGTCATGATGCCGCCAGGCATCACGGCGTTGGCGAACACGCCCTGATCCTTGAAGCGCTGATTGAAGCCCACGGCGAACAGGGCGTTGGCCGTCTTGGCCTGGCCGTAGCTTTCCCACTTCTCGTAGGGGTGAGACCGGAAATGCGGATCCTCGAAATTCATCGGGGCACGGCGGTGGCCGATCGACGACAGGGACACCAGCCGCGAGGTCTTGCCGCCATTTCCTTGAGAGGGGGCCTTGGCGCCGGCCACCAGGTTGGGAGCCAGCAGCACCGACAGCAGGAAGTGGCCAAAGTGGTTGGTGCCGATCTGCATCTCGAGCCCGTCCTCGGTATAGGCGAGCGGGCAGGCCATGACGCCGGCGTTGTTGATCAGCAGGTTCAACGACCGGTCGCCCCAGCGCTCGACGAAGGCGCGGATCGACTTGAAGCTGGAGAGATCTAGCATCGACCACGACGCTTGCGCGCCCTTGGCCACGGCGTTGATCTCGGCGACGGCGGCCTCGGCCAGATCCGGCTTGCGGACGGCGATCACAACCTCGGCGCCGGCCGCGGCCAAGGCCTTGGCCGTCTCGACGCCGATGCCGGTGGCCCCGCCGGTGACGATGGCGACCTTGCCGGTCAGGTCGTGGCCGGCGACGACGTCGCGGGCGTCGGTGAAGGCCCCGAAGGGCGATTTGATGCGGTCGACCATGATGTTCGCTCCCTTGATTTTTGTCATTGGAGTGGACGCTACAGCTGCAACACAAGAATTCCCAAGGCGATCGCCAGGCACAGCGGCCCATAGGCGCGGCGGTTGAGCGTCGCGAACGGCGTGCCCTCGGCATAGCGGAAGACCGGCGGGACATAGGTCGCCAGACCGCGTCCGGCGAAGACCACAAACATAACCCAGCGCGCGGCCTCTAACTGCGGGTCCCAGACGGTCGAGGTCAAGGTCGCGGCGACCAGCACGCCGCCGGCCGCCAAGGCCAGGGCGACAGCGACGGAGGCCAGCAGGCCGGGCGAGCGCATGCCGCGTGTGCGGCCCACCACGTGCTCGACCATCGAAGCCTCGTCATGGCCCGGCCAGCGACCGCCCAAGCCCCAGTAGAGGTGGATTCCCGCCAAGGCCAGCAGCGCCGTCGACAGGACCAGGGCCAGGGCCACCTCAGCCAACCTTGCTGAAGTCCGGCGCGCGGCGCTCGGCGAAGGCCATGAAGGCCTCGCGGGCCTCGGCGGTCTGCAGACGCTGAGCAAACAGTTCGCCCTCCCTGTCCATCAGGGCCGAGATCGCCTCGGCGTCGCGCATCAGCGACTTGGTGACGGTCAGGGCGCCGAGCGGACGCTTGGCCAGTTGGTCAGCGGCGGTGCGGGCGCGGGTCCGCAGATCCTCCAGTGGCACGCAGGCATTGGCGATGCCCCAGGCCACGGCGGTCGCGCCATCCACCGCCTCGCCAAGGGCGAACATGGCAAAGGCGCGAGCGTGGCCGATGCGGGCCGGCAGCAGCAGGCTGGAGGCGGCTTCGGGCGCCAGGGCCAGGTTGACGAACGGCACGGTCAGCCGGGCGTCGGGGCTGACGAAAACCAGGTCACAATGCAGCAACATGGTCGTGCCCACGCCGACCGCCTGGCCCTGGACGGCGGCGACCAGTGGCCGGGTGGCCTTGGCCAGGTTCTTCAGGAACCGCATCACATGGCGCTCGCCGGTGAAGGTCCCGGTGGCCTGGGCGGTGAAGTCCTTCAGGTCGTTGCCCGAGCTGAAGCTGTCGCCGTCGCCCTGGAACACCACCACCCGGATCGCCGGGTCGGCCTCGGCGCGCTCCAAGCTGTCGGCCAGCACGCCGTACATGGCGTTGCTCAGCGCGTTCTTCTTGTCCGGACGGGCCAGGGTGAGGGTCATCACGCCGGCGTCGATCTCGACCTTCACCAGATCGGTCATGCGGCATCTCCTTTGGGGAACTTGGTTTGCAGGCTGACCAGCCAGCGGGACACCACGGCGATCTCGTCGTCCGTGAAGCCCTCGGTGAGGTGAGAGCTCAGCCCCTCGACGCCGGCCTTGGCGTCCGCGCGCGCCACATGGCCCTTGGCGGTCAGGTAGAGGCGCAGGGCGCGGCCGTCCTTGGGGTCGGGCCGCCGCTCGACCAGCTCGGCGCGCGCCATGCGGTCGATCAGGCCGGTCATGGCCGAGGGCGCAAGGTCCAGGGCCTCGGCGGCCTCGCCGATCAGGGCGCCGTCTTTCTGCCCGAGCACAAAGAGCGCTCCGGACTGGGCCGCCGTCAGCCCCCCCTGGGCGGCCATCTTGGCCTCGACATAGCGCTGCACGCGGCGGTGCGCGACATTCAGCAGGAACACCAGGCGGCGGTCGGGAGGCGTGGTCATGACGTGGAGATTATAGTTCGTGCACGAAATATCAAACGATTGTTTCGTGTTCGCTGCCGGAGCGGGCGGCCCATAGCGCCGCGACCCGGCTAGCGGCTTCAGCGGCGCCATCTTCTCGGGACGCTATTTCGCCGAGACGGACGGTCCTCGCGATCAGGTCGGGGTCGCCCAAAAGCCCGTCGATCAGGGCCGCCGCCGCCTTGGAACGGTAGGCGTCACGCGCCAGGGTCGCCCCAACGCCCAACCGCGCGATCCGCGCCCCATTGTCGAACTGGTCGCCCAGATGCGGCACGACCAGTTGCGGCCGGCCAGCGCGCAACGCCTGCTGAATAGTGCCGACCCCGCCCTGATGCACGATGGCGGCAGCGCGGGGAAAGAGCAGGGAATAGGGCGCGTAGGCGAAGGCGACGGCGTCCTCCGCCCCGTCGGCGACGGACGGATCGCCATCGGGTCCGACCAGCAGCACGGCGCGTCGCCCCATGCGCCGTGCGACCTTCATGCTCTCACGGTAGAAGTCCCCCGGAATGTTCACCGCCGCGCTACCAAGGGTGAAGACCAGCGGCGCGGGTCCGGCCGCCAGGAAGGTCTCCAGATCCGGCGGCAAGGTCGTCGGACCGCCGAGGTCGCTGTCATAGGCGGCGTATCCGACCACGTCGAAATTTTCGGGCGCGTCGGGCTGACGCGGACTCAGCAGAGGCGAATAGAGCCCCAGCGAGAGGGCCGCCCCACGACCGGCGTCGAACAACAGGTTGTCCCGACTCGGCGGCAAGCCCAAGGCCCGCCGCAAGCCATTGACCGGCCGCGTCCAGTGATCGGTCGTCGCCCGGCCGATCGCGATCGTCGCGCGATTGAGCCACAAGCGAAGGCCGCCGGTCGCCGGTCCCAGCCACGGCGCCTTGGGCAACAGCGGCGGGTCATAGGCCGAGAACACCACGGTCGGCTGCAGCGCCACCGAGACGAAAGGGATGCCCAGATAGTCGGCGGTCACCGCCACCCCGGCCGCGAAGCTTCCGCAGACAAGGGCGCAAGCGCCCTGGGCCGCAGCGATCAACTGCCTGGTAGCGCTCTCCAGGTAGGGCGTCATGATCTTCTCGAACAGAAAGGCGTCCGAGGCGGCGATGGCGTGGGTGAGCTGGGTAAGATCCATGCCGAGGTCCGCGCCCAAGCGCTCCAGGCTGGGACCCACCTCGTGGAAGACCAGCCCTTCGGCCTCGACCTTGGCGCGGTATTCGGCCGAGGTGGCGACCTCGGCCTGGAACCCGGCCACTTGCAGGGCCCGGCCCAGCGCCAGGAAGGGATGCAGGTCGCCGAGCGACCCGGCGGTGGCGAGAACAATGCGGATGGCGACAGCTCCGAATGAAAAGACGGCTCAGTCCACGGCCCGATACCAGGCAACCCCGTCCGCGTCCGGCTCACGAACCGCCAGACCCCGGCCGATCAGGCAGTTCAGATGGGCTAGGGCTTCGCCCGTCGCCATGCCCAGAAGGTCCGGGCCGATCGGGCGGGCGAACAGGGCGCCGAACACATCGACCGCGCGCTTGGGCTCCTGAAGTTTGCCCCGCAGACGCCCCAGCCCTCGTTCGTGGCCGTTGATCAGGTGGTCGATGCGGGCGTGCAGGCCCCGGAACGGGTCGTTGTGAGCCGGCAACACCAGCACGTCGTCCGGCACCGTCGCCTTGACCTTGGCCAACGAGGTCAGCCAGTCGGTCAGCGGGTCGGCGTCGGGCTCGGTGGGGAACACCGAGACATTGGACGATATCCTCGGCAGCACTTGGTCGCCGGAGATCAGTACGCCCAGCGCCTCGCACCACAGGCAGGCGTGTTCGGGCGAATGGCCCTGGCCCGTCACCACCCGCCAGTCGTGATCGCCGATCGCGAACACCTCGCCATCGACCATCCGCCGATAGCTGTCGGGCAGTTGGTGGATCGCCTTGCCGAATCCGCCGAACCGCGCCTTGTAGGTCTCGATCCCGTCCTCGTTCCAGCCCGCGGCTTGGAAGAATCGGACCCCGTCCACAGGCGCCTCGCGGCCGGTGTCGGCCACCAGCATCCGACATTGGAAATATTCCAGCCGGGTCATCCACAGGCGCACGTCGAACTTGCGGGCGATCCAGCCGGCCAACCCGACATGATCGGGGTGAAGATGGGTGACGATCACCCGGGTGATCGGATCGCCACCCAGGGCCTGGGCGAACGCCGCCCGCCAGGCCTGGGAGGTCTCCTTGGTCTGCAGGCCGGTATCGACCACCGCCCAGCCCGCGCCGTCGCGAATCGCCCAGACGTTGATGAAGCCCAGCGAGCCGCCCAGCGGCTGGCGCAGCCAGAGAACCCCAGGCGCGACCTCGACCGCCTGGCCTGTTCCGGTCTCTGGGGCCTGCTCGAACGGGTAGACCAGCCGGGGCCGGCGCGGCTCGGCCGCCTCTTCGGCGACCCCCTCTTCGATTCCGTCGCGCATCCTGCGTCCTCCGGCCACGGCACGCCCCGCCCCGGGGCCACCGTCATGATTGCGCCCCCGTCGGACGACATCTTGACCCTCGATGCAAGCGGGCCTTAAGTCCGCCGCGAGGAATTTACCCCAGGAGACCTATCCCATGAGGCCCATCGCGATCGGCTTGACGGCCGCCCTCGCGCTCGCCGCGCTCGTTCCCGTCACCGTGCTCTCCGCGGCGAAGGAAAAAGAAAAGCCGGCAGCCGTTGACGCCAAGTCCCGCGAAGCGGGCATGAAGGCGACGCCCGCCCTGATCCAGGCCGCCGGCGTTTCGTGCACCGTCTCGGATGCGCGCCTCATCGGCAACGACAAAAAGACCAGCACCGACTATTACGAAGTCGCGTGCCAACAAGGCCTGGGCTTCGCCATCCTCGCCAAGAAGGACGAGAAGCCGGCGGCCTACAGCTGCCTGGAAACCGCCAATCCGGCCGCCGACGGCAAGCCCAGCGCCCTGGCCTGTATCCTGCCGGGCAACGCCAACCCCAAGGCGGGCCTGACGACCTACCTGCAAAAGGCTGGCGCCGCCTGCGACATCCAGAACGCCCGCGCCATCGGCGGCACCGCCAAGAACGCCTATTTCGAGGTCGCCTGTAAGGGTGGCGCGGGATACGTTCTTCAGACGGCGAACCCGGTCAATGTCGATCAGGAGGTCATCGCCAACAGCTGCTTGCTGTACGAGGAAGGCGGCAATGTCAGCTGCAAGCTGACCGACAAGGCCACGCAGCTGGCCGCCGTCGACACCCTGGCCGGCGCCTCGGGCAAGAATTGCGCGGTCAAGGACAAGCGCTACGTCCTCAGCACCAAGACCGACAACTATTTCGAAGTCGCCTGCCAGGACGGCAAGGGCTACATGCTGCAGCAGGCTGCTGTCGGCGGCGCCTTGGTCAAGGCCATCGACTGCGCCCAAGCCAGCTTCGTTGGCGGCGGGTGCACCCTGACCGACAGCCTCGCGGCCCAGACCGAGCAGGCCGGCCTCTACACCAAGTTGTCCGCCAAGGCCGGCTTCGACTGCAAGGTCGAGAAGTACGGCATGCTCCCCAGCAGCGATCCCCGCACCGAGATCGTTGAAATGAAGTGCGCCAACCGTCCCGACGGCGGCATTGGCATTTTCACGACGACCAACAACACCGTCTATGACTGCGTAGCCTCTGAGATCAACGGCTACCGCTGCAGCTTCACCAAGGCCGACGCGGTCTATCCGCGCCTGACGGCCAACTTGAAGTCGCTGGGCAAGAGCAGTTGCACGGTCTCCGGTTCGCGGATCATCGGCCAGACGGCGACCGACGGCTATGTCGAGGTCGCCTGCTCCGACGGCCTGCCGGGTTGGGTTATCGCCTATCCGCTTAAGGTCGGTTCGGACAAGCCCAAGGAACTGATGTCCTGCCTGCAGGCCAAGGGCGTGGGCGGCGGCTGCAAGCTGCCGACCAACGCCACCAAGGGCTAGGCTCGTCTCAGGTCTAAACGACGAAGCCCGCCGGGAGCGATCCCGGCGGGCTTTTTCGTGGGTGAGTCGAGGTGAGCGCCCTAGACCCCCGCCCCGACCTTTTCCAGGCCCGAGGTCATCTGCTTCAGGCGCTTGTCCAGCTCGGCCATCGTGCGGTTCAGCGCGCCTTCGTCATCGCGCCAGACCTGCAGGGCGCGGACCCAGACCGCCGTCATCGCCGTCAGCCGCGCGGGCGTGGCGTCGACGCCGGCCGCTTCGAGGATGGCGCGGGCGGTCTTGGGGAAGCGCAGGGCCGAAACCACGAGGCGCTCGGACCGGCTGATGGCGATCAGGGCGGCGCGGTGCGGCTCCATGGCCTCGATCCGCGCCATCGCGGCGTCGAACAGGCGGTCGTGGGTCGTGGCGACCTGGGCCGAGGCCGTGGCCACCGCGGCGCGGTCGAAGCGGGTCGACAAATGGGCTAGCACGGCGGCCTTGCCATCGGCCCGGGCATAGAGCTCCGCGAACGGGACTTCGGCCTTCACGGCGATGTCGCGCAAGCTGATCTGCGTCCACGGCCGGTCGGCGGCCAGGGACAGGGCTGCGGCGGCGGCGCGATCGAGGATGTCTTCGGCGGCGGTCATGAACGATCAAATGGCGGGTCGGAGCGCGCGAAGCAAGAACCCTCTCCCGTTGGGAGAGGTTTAGCCGCCCAGTTCCTTTGACCGCGCCACGGCCGCCGCCAGCGCCGTCGGCAGCAGGTCCCCAAAGCCGCCCTTCCCCATCAGCACGGCCAAGGCGGCGGCGGTCGTGCCGCCCGGCGAGGTGACCTGCTTGCGCAGTTCGGCCGGCTCTTCGCCGCCTTGACCCAGCAGGGCGGCGGCGCCGACGATGGTGGCCCGGGCCAGCTTCGCCGAGGCGGCGGGGTCAAGCCCCAGACCCGCGCCCGCCGCCTCCAAGGCCTCGATGAAGGCGTAGAGATAGGCCGGGGCCGATCCCGAGACGGCGGTCGCGGCGTGCATCAGGTCTTCGTCGTCCAGATCGACCACCGTCGCCACTGGGTCGAGCAGGGCTTGAGCGCGCGACCTTGCCTCGACCGTGTCGGCGAAGATGCTGGCCGTGCCCAGGCCGATGGCGACGGCGGTGGTCGGCATCACCCGGGCCACGGCGCGGCCCCCGAAAATCTTGGAAATGTCGGCTGCGGCGACCCCGGCGGCGATCGAGACGATGATGGCGTCTGGCGCGAGGTGCGGGACGACCTCGACCACCGCCTCCCGCCAGATCTGCGGCTTGACCGCCAGCAGCACGGTCTTGGCTGTGGCCAGGGCCTCAAGCGGCGGATTGACGCTCGCGCCCGGAAACGCTGCGGGGTCGGCGTTGGGATCGCGGATGATCAGGTCGGCGGCGGCGAATGCGCCGACCTTGGTCCAGCCCTCGATCAGGGCCCCGCCCATGCGTCCGGCGCCGAGGAGGAGGATGGGGGTCATGGGGCGTCTACCTCTTCCTTCTCTCCCTTGCGGGAGAAGGAGAATCCTAAGCCTGGCCCATCGTCTCGAACATGCAGGCGGCCATGGCCTCGTCGGGAGTCTTGGCGCTGTGCAGCAGGAAGTCGAAGGCCGGGTAGAAGCGGTCGGCGGCTTCGACCGCGGCGTCGATCATCGAGGCGGCCTGGGCCATGGTCGGGCGCTCGCCGGCCGGGAGGGCCAGGGCATGGCGGAACACCACCTCGCCGTCCTCAGTCCAGACCTCAAAATGACCCAGCCAGACGCGCTGGTTGATCATCGACAACAGCTCGTAGGCGGCGGGGCGCTTGGCCTTGACGGCGCGCAGGTCGAGCGACAGGCACAGCTGCAGGCAGTCGGCCTCGGGCCGCCAGGCGAACCACAGCTCGTAGTCCTTCCAGTCGCCGGTCAAGGCGAAGGCCAGGTCGCCGTCGTCGGTGCGGTCGAACGTCAGGTTCTCGGCGGCCAGCACATGTTCGACGACCTCGAGAGGGTCCATCGCCAGCAGAACGTCGTCGTCGTCGGGTTGGGTGTCCATAAGAACCTTTGGCCCCCGGGGAGAGACGGGTCGCGGGACCCATTCAAATCACCCACTCAAGGGACTCTAAGCTGCTTCGCGGGCGGCGTCACAACCGCCTTCACGTCGAAAGGGAAACGAAACTCGCCTAGAGGGCCGTATCGTCGCTTTTTGGCGCGGCGGTCTTGGCGAGCGCCGCCTTGGCCTTCAGGCCCGCGACGTCCGCGCGCAACGCCGCGACCTCGGCCTTCAGGGCCTCGAAATCGTCGCGCCGGATCAGGTCGAACTCGGCGGCCAGACGGTCGGCCTGGGCGCGCATCGCGGTCTTGGCTTCCTCGCCGGCGGTCTGGGCGATGCCCATGGCGGCCTGGGTCAGCTTGGCGAATTCATCGAGGAAGGGGTTTTGGCTGTGCATCGAAGTTCCAGGGCGCGGCGGGCTCGTCGGCGCTTATATGGGAAACGAGGGATGAAAGCGAAGAGGGAACGCGGTAAGGGTGCGACCATCTGTCCGCCAGGAGCCGTTCGGCGTGATCTTTCCCGACATCGACCCGATCGTTCACATCGGCCCTTGGGCGCTGCAATGGGGGCCGCTGGCCATCCGCTGGTACGCCCTGGCCTATGTGGCTGGCATTCTTCTCGGCTGGCAGTACGCGATCAAGCTGGCGCGCGACGCCAAGCTGTGGGGCGGTCACCGGCCGACCGCCACCTCGGTGCAGATCGACGATCTGGTGCTGTGGATCACCCTGGGCATCATCCTGGGCGGCCGCATCGGCTACATCCTGTTCTACATGCTGCTGAATGGCGACCAACGCGCCAACCTGGCCGCCCATCCATTGGACGCGTTCAAGATCTGGGAAGGTGGCATGTCTTTCCACGGCGGCTTCGTGGGCGTCTGCGTGGCGATCGTGCTGTTCGCGCGCCAGCAGAAGATCGACATGCTGAAACTGGGCGACCTGGTCGCGCCCGTCGCCACGATCGGCCTGTTCTTCGGCCGCTGCGCCAATTTCATCAATGGCGAGTTGTGGGGCCGGATCACCGACCATCCGTTCGGCGTCATCTTTTGTAATGCCACGATCAAGGCGGCCAATAGCGATCACATTTGTCCTGCTGGCACGTATCCGCGTCATCCAAGCCAGCTTTACGAGGCGGGCCTGGAGGGCGTGGTGCTGTTCCTGATCCTCGGTTTCGCGGTCTACAAGCTGAAGTGGTTGCAACGCCGGGGCGCGTTGGTGGCGACCTTCCTGATCGGCTACGGCCTCTTCCGCGTCGCGCTGGAAGGGGTGCGCAATCCCGACCACGGCATGCCCGATTTCCCGTTCGGCCTGACCATGGGGATGATGCTGTCGATCCCGATGCTGGCGGTCGGCGCCTGGTTGTTGTGGCGCGCGCTGCGCGAGCCCGTGCCCGCCCCGCTCGCGGAAGACCATGAGCCTGCTTGATCGCCTGCGGGCGCAGATCGCCCAGGACGGCCCGATCAGCGTCGCCGAATATTTCACCCGCTGCCTGCACGACCCGCGCGAAGGCTATTACGCCACCCGGCCGGCGTTAGGGGCGGGGGGCGACTTTCTAACCGCGCCGGGCGTCAGCCAGATGTTCGGCGAGTTGATCGGCCTGTGGCTGCTGGAAACCTGGACCCGCATGGGGCGCCCTTCGCCGGTGCGTCTGGTCGAGATGGGACCCGGCGACGGCGCGCTGATCAGCGACGTGCTGCGCGCCGCCAGGCTGCTGCCGGACTTCCTCGAGGCCGCCGACCTGTGGCTGGTCGAGGTGTCGCCGCCCTTGCGGACGTTGCAGGCGTCGCGGTTGGAGGGCGCGGCCTTGACGCCACGCTGGGCCGATCGGCTGGAGGCGGTGCCGGCTGGCGCGCCGATCCTGCTGATCGCCAACGAGGTGCTGGACTGCCTCCCGACCCGGCAGTTCGTGCGCACGGACGGCGGCTGGGCCGAGCGGATGGTGGGGCTGGATGAGGCGGGCGGGCTGGCGTTCGGGCTGAAAGCCCTAGGTCCTCCCCCCATGGGGGAAGGGGGCTATCCCGCCGGCGCCGTCGTCGAGTCCTCGCCCGCCCAGGCCGCCCTGGGCTCTGAACTGGGCCATCGCATCGCTCAAGATGGCGGCGCCGCCCTGCTGATCGACTACGGCCGCGACGCGCCCGGGGTTGGCGACACGCTCCAGGCGCTCAAGGCCCACGCCAAGGTCTCGCCGCTCGCCGAGCCCGGCCAGGCTGACCTGACCGTCTGGGTCGACTTCCCCGCCGTGCTGGAGGCCGCCCGCGACGCCGGCGCCAGGACCGGCGCGATCGTGACCCAGGGCGACTTCCTGCGCGGCCTCGGCGTCGAAGCGCGCGCCCAGGCGCTGTCCCAGGCGCGGCCCTATCAGGCAGACGTGGTCGCAAGACAGCTTGATCGCCTCACCGGACCAGATCAGATGGGGGCGCTGTTCAAGGTCGTCTGCATCCATGCGCCCGGCCTGGCCCCTCCCCTCTTCGAGGACGCTTGATCCATGCACGACCTTCCCACAGTCCAGTCCCCGCTGCTGGCCGCCGTCGCCGGCGTCCGGCACGCCTTCTTCACGCGGCAGGGCGGGGTCTCGACGGGCCTTTACTCCAGTCTCAACGTGGGGCGCGGCAGCGAGGACGAGCCGGAGGACGTCGCCGAGAACCGCGCCAGGGCCGCCGCCTGGTTCGGGGCCGCGCCGGAAGATCTCAATACCTGCTTCCAGATCCACTCGACCATCGCCATCGTCGCCGACGGCTCGTGGGGCGATGTGCGTCCGGAGGGCGACGCGGTGGTGACCAAGACCCCCGGCGTGGTCTGCGGCGCGCTGGCGGCCGACTGCGCCCCGGTGCTGATCGTCGATCCCGTGGCGCGCATCGTCGCCGCCGTCCACGCTGGCTGGCGCGGAGCGCTGGACGGGATCGTCCAGGCGGCCGTCGACAGGATGGTCACGCTGGGCGGCGAACCCGCCCGCATGGTGGCGGCCGTCGGCCCTTGCATCGGCCCCAAATCCTACGAGGTCGGCCTCGAGTTCCTGCACCGTTTCGAGGCCGACAGCCCCGGCTCGGGCCGATTCTTCTCACCCGGCGGGGCGGACGACAAGCGGATGTTCGACCTGCCGGCCTTCGTGCTCGATCGCCTGGAGACAGCCGGAGTCGGCCAGAGCGAGTGGGTTAACCGCGACACCCGCGCCGAGCCGGACCTGTTCTTTTCCAACCGCCGGGCCTTCCTGAACGGGGAGTCCGACTACGGACGGCTTCTGTCAGCGATCACACTCGAAGCGTGACCGAGTCGAATAACCCCGATCAATCGCGAGTTAAGCTTGTTCCATCGCCCGGGACTGCTAGAAGCCCCGGCAACGGCGACGCCCCTCTCCGAGACCAAACCATGAAGCTGCTGTCCGGCAACTCGAACCGCACCCTGGCCCAGGCCATCGCGGAATATCTCGACATGCCGCTGACCCGCGCCCAGGTGCGCCGGTTCGCCGACCTCGAGGTCTTCGTCACCATCGACGAGAACGTGCGGGGCGAGGACGTCTTCGTCATCCAGTCGACCAGCTATCCCGCCAACGACAACCTGATGGAGCTGCTGATCTGCATCGACGCCTTGAAGCGGGCGTCGGGCAAGCGGATCACGGCGGTGCTCCCGTACTTCGGCTATGCCCGTCAGGATCGGAAGACCGGCGGCCGCACGCCAATCTCGGCCAAGCTGGTGGCCAATCTGATCACCCGTTCGGGCGCCGACCGGGTGCTGACCATGGATCTGCACGCCGGTCAGATCCAGGGCTTCTTCGACATCCCGACCGACAACCTGCTGCCCTCGCGGCTGCTCGCCGACGACATCCACCAACGCTACACGATCAAGGACGACCTGATGGTCGTCTCGCCCGACGTCGGCGGCGTGGTGCGGGCCCGGGCCCTGGCCAAGCGCTTGAACGACGCCGACCTGGCCATCGTCGACAAACGCCGCTCGGCGCCGGGCGAGAGCGAAGTGATGAACATCATCGGCGACGTCGCCGGCCGTCGCTGCATCCTGTTCGACGACATCGTCGATTCGGCCGGCACGCTGTGCAACGCCGCAGCCGCCCTGATCGCCCAGGGCGCCACATCGGTCAGCGCCTATGTGACCCACGGGGTGCTGTCGGGCGCGGCCGCCGAGCGGGTCGCCAATTCGGTCTTGACCGAACTGGTGGTCACCGACTCGATCGAGGCTTCCGACACCGTCAAGGCCTGCTCCAAGATCCGCTATGTCTCGTGCGCGCCTTTGATCGGCGAGGCCATCCGCCGGATCGCCAACGAAGAGTCCGTCTCCAAGCTTTTCGACTAATCGCTCCAAGGCGTTTTCGACGGCCACGCTTGTCAAGACGTGGTTAACGGGACGACTGTCACAATGTCGTCCGCTGGCCAATGGTATGGGCGAGCGCTCTGTCTCATTGGGGATTTTCTCGGGATGCTTTCCACCACGCGTACGCGCGCCGCCCTGACGGCCATGGCCGTGGTCGTCGCCACGGTCCTTGCCAGTTGCAGCAGCCCGCCGCCGCCCCCACCCGTGGTCCTGGCGCCGCCCGCGCCGCCGCCGATCACCCTGTCGGCCAGCGTCGTCGAACGCGCCAGCGCCTTCCGCGGCTACATGGAGCGCGCCGCAGCCATCAGCCCGGCCTTCGCCAACGGCGAACAGATCCAGTCGTCTCTGAAGGTCGCTGTCGCCTATGAGCCCAAGCGATTCCTGTCGGGCGCCACAGCCTATGCCGCTGTCCTGGCCCTGCAGGACCCGACCTTTGTGGCCTCGGTGCGGGTCTTCGCCGCCGATCCGGCCCAGCGCCAGAACGTCATCAACCAACTGGTGGCGGACCCCGCCTACGCCGTGGGCTTCAAGGGCAGCGACACCGCCGCCGGCCTGATCATCGACACCCTCGGCAACGACGGCTTGAAGGTTTACCAAGCCGGCAAGGCCGTGAAGCAGGCGGCCTACTCCGTCCAGCACGACAAGTGGTCGAGCCTGCCGGTGCTCGACCGCGACGGTCGCCTGGCCTACGCCAAGAGCATGTCGGCGACACCGGGCCTGGCCGACAGCGCCGACGTGGCCGTGCTGCAGCAAGCCTCGAACGGCGCCGTTCCGCTGGTCATCACCCCGCGCGCCGCGCCGCCGCCCTATTCGCCGCTGGTCATTCGCGGCATGTCCATCGCCGCCCTGGCGGCGCTCGGCGCGGCCGGTGACAACAACCTGGCCACCATCGACGCGATCATGGTCGAGCCCACCACCGCCATGTGCCTGAACATGTCCAAGCTGAACCTCTACCAGTGCCTGGCTGTGGCCAAGCCCCATTACGAGGACGTTTTCTGCCTGGGCCAGCACATCTTGATCGACACCGGCGCCTGCATGATCAAGGCCTCGGGCGCGGCCATGCCTTATGAGCCGCCGCCCCCGCCCAAACCCGAGCCGGCGGTGACCAAGAAAAAGCCCGTCGCCAAGAAGGCTGCCACGGCCAAGAAGAAGAGCTAGTTTTCCCTCCTCCCGTTGCGGGAGAAGATGGCGGCCGAAGGCCGACGGATGAGGGGTCGCACCGGTCAAGACCGTGCGGCCCTTTTTCATTTGGCGTTTGAGAGACCCCTCATCCGACCTCGCTCCGCGAAGCCACCTTCTCCCGCAAGGGATAAGGACTTGGGGCCGTTGCCACGGGCCGCCGTTTTGTGTACTGAGCGCGACCTCAAAAACGTCGACCGGGCGGGACAATTCAGTTCTGTGCGGCGGCTTTGCCTCCGAGAGCATCCGGCTCTCCAGAAAGACACGACATGGCCGACATCATTCTCAACGTCGAACTTCGCGATCGCGCCGGCACCGGTGGTTCGCGCGAAACCCGCCGCGCCGGCAAGATTCCGGGCATCCTGTACGGCGGCACGACCGCACCCGTGAACGTCGCGGTGAAGTCGAACGAATTCCGCAAGGCGCTCTACACCGGCAAGCTGCTGGGCCACCTGGTGACCCTGCAATATGGCGACGAGAAGCAGTCGGTCATCGCCAAGGCGATCCAGTTCCACCCGGTCACCGACGAGCCGGTGCACTTCGACCTGTTCCGGGTCAGCGAGCACCAACTGGTCAAGATCCAAGTGCCTGTGCATTTCAAGAACCACGAAACCTCGGTCGGCCTGAAAAAGGGCGGCTCGCTGGAAATCATCCGCCACACCGTCGAGCTGGCCTGCCCGGCCGACCAGATTCCGGAAGAACTGGTCATCGACCTGGCCGACCACGACATCGGCGACACCATCCGCATCTCGGAAGTCAAGCTGCCGGATGGCGTGCGCCCCGCCCAGGACCGCGACTTCGTGATCGCCACCCTGAAGGCCTCGGCCGCGTCGCAATCGGGCGAAGGCGACACCACCACCGAAGCCTAACCGCTTTGGTCGGGTCTCCGATCTGATACGTGAGAACGGGCGGGCTTTCAGGGCCCGCCCGTTTTTCGTTCCGACGTCCAGTCTAGGTCTTACGCGATGCTGATCCTCGCCGGTCTCGGCAATCCCGAACCGAAATTCGAGAAGAACCGGCACAATGTCGGGTTCATGGCCATCGACGCCATCGCCCGCAAATGGGGCACGGCGCCGTGGCGCTCGCGCTTCCAGGGACTGGCCTGCGAGGGTCAGGTTGGCACGCCAGCTGGCCCGGTCAAGCTGCTGCTGCTCAAGCCCAAGACCTTCTACAACGAGAGTGGCCGCGCCTTGGGCGAGGCGATGAAGTTCTTCAAGCTGGCCCCGACCGATGTGATCGTCTTCCACGACGAGATCGACATGGCGCCGGGCCGGTTTCGGATGAAGGCTGGCGGCGGGGCGGCGGGCAATAACGGCGTCCGCTCGATCACCAGCCAGGTGGGCGACACCTTCCGCCGCGGCCGCATCGGCGTGGGCCATCCCGGCCACAAGGACGCGGTGATGCACTATGTGCTGGGCGACTTCCACAAGGTCGAACACCAGTGGCTGAATCCGATGCTGGACGCCATCACCGACGCCCTGCCCTTCGCGGCGGCCGGCGACGATGAGCGCTACCAGGCCGAGGTCATGCGCCTGGCGCCAGCGCCCAAGGCAGACCCCAAGAAAGCCGCGCGCCAAGGCGACTAGACCCCCGCGCGGCGGATTGACGGAAAGCTCGCGACCCGACAAGACCTCCAGTGGAGCTTGGAATCATCGATGTTCCCCGCCCTCGGTCCGCAAGGAAGCGCGGGGCTGGCGCGACCTGGCGGCGAGCGCGCTGGTTTAGGCCCGCTCGCGTCCATCCCCGATCAGCAGGTGGCCCAGCCAGCTGACGACGCCGATCACGACCGAGCCCAGGATCCCGGCCCACAGGCCATCGACGACGAAACCCTTCAGCAGCCAGCCGACCAAGCCGAGCATCGCGGCGTTCACCACCAACAGGAACAGCCCCAGTGTCACCACGGTCAGGGGCAGGGTCAGCACGAAGATCACCGGCCGCACCACGGCGTTGACGACACCCAGCAACAGGGCGGCGATCAGCAGGGTCGTCCACCCGCCCGGCACGGCGATGCCGGGCACGATTTCCGACGCCAACCAGAGGCCCAGGGCGGCGATCAGGGCCCGGATAATGAACCGCGTCATTCAGGTGTCTCCATCGATGATCAAGCCTGGCCATTAGCGGCGCACGTCGCGCGCTAGCAAGCCTTGGTCGGCAATCCGGCGTCCGGGGAGAGCTTTCCGTAGTGCGCTCCAAGGATTTCTCACTTGAAATTTTGAGAATGAACGTTCATTCTCACCCCAGAAGCGCCAATACCCGAGTCCGGGTGTCGGACATTACAAATGCGTCATCGGACCTTACCTTCGCCGGAACGCGTTCCTATCTGACCCTCCGTGGAGGGGATGATGGCGCGCGTTCCGCGGGCGGATCCGCACAATAAGGGGATAGTATCCATGGCCGTAAGATCACTATCGGTGATGTCGCCGGACGGCGGCCTGTCGCGTTATCTCACCGAAATCCGAAAATTCCCCATGCTGCCCAAGGACGAGGAGTTCATGCTCGCCCAGCGTTGGAAAGAGCATCAGGACAGCGCCGCCGCTCACAAGATGGTCACCAGCCACCTGCGCCTCGTGGCCAAGATCGCCATGGGCTATCGCGGCTACGGCCTGCCGATCGGCGAGGTGATCTCCGAGGGCAATGTCGGCCTGATGCAGGCCGTCAAGAAGTTCGAGCCCGACAAGGGCTTCCGCCTGGCCACCTACGCCATGTGGTGGATCCGCGCCTCGATACAGGAATATATCCTGCGCTCGTGGTCGCTGGTGAAGATGGGCACGACCGCCGCTCAGAAGAAGCTGTTCTTCAACCTGCGCAAGGCCAAGAGCCAGATCGCCGCCTTCCAAGACGGCGACCTGCGCCCCGAACAGGTCAGCTACATCGCCACCAAGCTGGGCGTGCTGGACAGCGAGGTCATTTCGATGAACCGCCGCCTGTCAGGTCCCGACGCCTCGCTCAACGCCCCACTGCGTTCGGACAGCGAGAGCGAGTGGCAGGATTGGCTGGCCGACGATAACCAGGTCTCGCAAGAGACCACCGTGGCCGAGAATCAGGAAAAGTCCATGCGGATGGGCCTGCTTGAGGAGGCCATGGTCGAACTCACCGACCGGGAGCGCCACATCCTCACCGAGCGGCGCCTGAAGGACGACCCGACCACCCTGGAAGAGCTGGCCACCCAATACGGCGTCAGCCGCGAACGGGTCCGCCAGATTGAGGTCCGGGCGTTCGAGAAGCTTCAGAAGTCGATGCGCCAAGGCGCTGTCGCCAAGAACATGGTTGAAGCCTAACCGCCTAGGCCGCACAGACTGGAGCGCCCCGGATCGCAAGGTCCGGGGCGTTTTTTAATGACCGATCCTCGCCCTCAACTGATCCTGCTGCCCGGCCTGCTGAATGACGCCGAGCTCTGGCGCGGCCAGGTCAGTGGCCTGGCCGACGTGGCGCGGTGCCAAGTTGCTGACCTGACGCAGGGCGAGAGCCTTCGCGAACTGGCGCGGCAGGTTCTGGCCGAAGCCGAACCGACCTTCGCCCTGGCTGGCTTCTCGATGGGCGGCTATGTCGCTCAGGAGATCGCCAGGATCGCGCCGCGGCGCATCACGCGCCTGGCGCTGATCGACACCGCCATCCGCGTCGACACGCCGGAACGGGCCGCCCAGCGCCGCGCCGTCAACGCGGCCGCCGGCCGGGCCGGAGCCTTTCTCGGCATCGCCGACCGGCTGATGGCAAGCTATGTCGATGCTTCGCGCCTCGGTGACAAGATCCTGACCGGCCGCATCCACGCCATGACCCAGCGGCTGGGCCGCGAGGTGTTCCTGCGCCAGAACGCCATGCCGCGCGAGGACGGGGAGGCCGCGTTCAAGGCCCTGAGCTGCCCGCTGATCATCATCTGCGGCGAGCATGACGCCATCACCCCGCTGGGCGGCCAGCACGAGATGGCCCATGCGATCGGCTGCTCGCATTTGCTGGTCATCCCCAACGCCGGGCACATGACGCCCATGGAGGCGCCCGAGGCGGTCAATGCGGGCCTTCGGCGCTGGCTGGCCAGGTAAGGCCACGGACGCCCGCCCGCACCGAGCGGCCATAGCGTTCGTTCTCGCCGAGGTGGTTTTCTGCCCCGACACTGGTGCGCCACGGCTCGTCGTTGAGCTTGCTGCGTCGGAGTCGCGGTCGGTTCAGGCCTGGGAACCAGGCCACACAGTCCGAAGGCTGGGTGGCCGACGATCGCACCGGCCAGCTCTATGTGGCCGAGGAAGACGTCGGTGTCTGGCGCTTCCCGGCCGCGCCCGAGATTCAACCAGAGCCTCTCGTGGGTTTCACCTGGGCCCAGCCCTTCGCCGGGGAGACGGAATATTTGGATGCCGATTCAATCTGAACCAAAGGCGCTCTAGCCCAGATCGCTAGGCGGCGCGGCCGCCTCCGCCATCTTCGGTCATGAAGCCCATCAGCGAGTCGATGCGCTGGATCAGTTCCTTGCGGCCCAGGGTCTCGGCCGTCGGGCCGGCGGTGCAGGCCTCCAGCGCCTCGGCGGCGGCGATCAGGCGCGGCTCGCCGACCAGCGTCCCGACCTTCTTCAGCTCGACGGCTTGGGCGGCCAGGGCCCGGCGGGCCTGGTTGGGATCGGTGTCCAGCGCCGTGGCGGCCGACTTGATGATCCGCAGGGCCTGGGACAGACGTGAGGCCGGCGTGCCGGCCGCATCGGCCTTGCGCTTGCGCGGCCCCTTGTATTCGGCCGAGTTGAAGCGCCGACGATCGGGTCCGACATATTGCACGGCCTCGACCCAGTCACGGGGCTTCAGCGTCACCGCCTCGAGTCGCCGCTCCAGATCCTTGATCGTGAACGGCTTGCGCATGAATTCGTGGATGCCGGCGTCGCGCGCCCCGAAGATCGCCTCGGCCGTCGCTTCGGACGTGCACATGATGATCGGGTTTTCGCGGCAGGCCAGGTCGCTGCGACGAATCTTGCGGGCCAAGGCCTGACCGTCGCAGCCGCTGGACGCGTGCTCTACGAAGATCAGCAGCGGGTCGGTGGTGCGAGTCATCGCCCAACCAGCCTCGATCGAGGTGGCGTGGAAGACCTGGATATTGCCCACGTGGCGCAGTTGGTCGGCGAGCAGGCGAACGGCAGGGGTGTTCGGATCGACGACCAGCACACGCTGCATCTTCGAAGCGACACGTTGCAATGTGCGGATATTGCCGTCGAACACGAGACCCTGACGCTCCCACTATGACCGGCCGCCACATTATGACGGTGACTGTAAAAAACCACTTGATGCCGCGTTTCCGCGACCGATTGTCTATGGCGGGCGGCTCGGCAAATGAACCGGCTTCAGAACCCGATACTGGTGCTGAGGCCGGAGTCGAAGTCTTGCAGAATATCAACCGCTTCGTTTACGTCACAGACCAAGGGCTGGCCAAGAGGGAAGCGATAGCGCCAGAAGCTGGCGATGTGGGCGATGACCCCGACCTTTTCACCCAGGCTCAGGAACATGTCCGGCGCGCGCAACAGAAACTCGCGGAACGCCTTGGGCTTGCCGTTGTCGATCAGGTCCTCGAAGGCGCGGTCATAGACGTCGAGCGCGCGCATGATCGCCTTGCGCTCGGAAACGATGCCATGCCGCAGACGCGTGCGGGTGTCCTCGATATAGCGACCCGTGTCGGCGTCCCGATTTCCGGTCACCGTCAGCCGGGCGATTTCGCCGCCCACGGTGTTCAGCTCCGGCCAAAGGCGGGACAGCATCCACTTGTAGTAAAGGAAGCCCTTCCAGCTGAAGACGCCCTCCTTGAAACTGTCGCCGTCCATGACCAGGGTCTCGCGCAGCGGCTCCAGGCGTTCATCGACGTCGGTGGACAGCAAGGCCTCGACCAGGCGCGCGGCGTAGGCGCCCGGGACGATGCGGCCAGCTTCCTGGAAGGCCAGGTTGATCAGCTGCGAGATCTGCACCGAGACGAAGGTTTGCATCTGCTCCATGTCGCCGCCTGACAGGGCGAAGTAGCAGGGCGCCACCAGCAAGCCGTTGCGACGCAGGTGCTCGCGCAACAGGAACGGATCGAGCGACGGTAATTGGTCGATCATCCGCAGCATGGCCAAGTCACGGGCCATGTCGCTGTGCTCGTTACAGGCCTCGCGCAGCAGGTCGATCCAGCCGCGTTGCCCGACGAAGAAGGATTGGCCGCCCAGGCCCAGGTCGCTGCGTTCGAACGGGATGATGATCTTGGTGGCGGTCGGCTTGATCTCGTCGAACAGGAAGATGTCGTCGGTGCGCAGGCGGTGCTTGATCACCAGGGCCGTGTTGAGCACCCGGTTGCGGAACATCGGCGCTTCGCCATGTTCGGACCGGTGTCCGCTCCGGGCGTCTATGGCCAGCAGATTGAGCACGCGGCTGGTCGACGCGGTGCGCTCAAGCGCACGCAGGCTGCGCGTCAAGCGATCCGTCTTGTTGGCGGATTTCATCAGGCGACGCGCTGCGGCCACGGACGGCGAACTCCCTAAGGAGCCGCCGTCATAAACCATCGCCTGCTAAGCAAACGCTAACTGTGCCGTGGAAACCCCTTGTAGCGCCTAGCCTTGGAAGGGATCGCGCATCAGGATGGTGTCGTCGCGCTCGGGGCTGGTGGACAGCAGGGCGACGGGCGCGCCGATCAGTTCCTCGACCCGGCGCACGTACTTGACGGCGTTGGCGTTGAGGTCCTTGAACGAGCGAGCGCCGGCGGTGCTTTCGCTCCAGCCGTCCATCTCCTCGTAGATCGGCTGGGCGGCCTTCTGGTCGCGCATGCCAGCTGGCAGGTAGTCGAAGACCTTGTCGCCGATCCTGTAGCCGACGCAGATCTTCAGGGTCTTCAGGCCGTCCAGAACGTCGAGCTTCGTCAGCGCCACGCCATGGATGCCGTTGATGGCCACCGACTGGCGCACCAGAACGGCGTCGAACCAGCCGCAGCGCCGGGCCCGGCCGGTATTGACGCCGACCTCACGGCCGACGGTCGACAGGTGCTTGCCCACCTCGTCGTCAAGTTCGGCGGCGAACGGGCCTTCGCCGACTCGGGTGGTGTAGGCCTTCACGATGCCCAGCACATAGCCTGTCGCCGAGGGCCCCATGCCCGACCCGGCCGAGGCCTGGCCCGCCACGGTGTTGGACGAGGTGACGAACGGATAGGTGCCGTGGTCGACGTCGAGCAAGGCGCCTTGAGCGCCTTCGAACAGGATCCGGCGGCCGTCCTTGTGGGCCTTGTCCAGCAGGCGCCAAGCCGGCTGGGCGTAGGCCAGCACGCGCGGGGCGACGGCCAGCAGGGCGTCGAACAGTTCGTCGCCATCGGCCTCGGGCAGGCCCAGGCCTCGACGCAGGGCGCCGTGGTGGGCGAGCAGGCGCTCGATCTTCGGCTTCAGGGCTTCGGGATCGGCCAGGTCGGCGACGCGGATGGCGCGGCGGCCGACCTTGTCCTCATAGGCCGGGCCGATGCCGCGGCCGGTGGTGCCGATCTTCTGGGTCGAGGCGGCCTCGCGGGCCTGGTCCAGGTCCTTGTGCAGCGGCAGGATCAGGCAGGCGTTGTCGGCCAGGACCAGCAGGTCGGGGGTGATCACCACGCCCTGCTCGGCGATCTTGTCGATCTCGCTCAGCAGGTGCCAGGGATCGACCACCACGCCATTGCCGATGACCGAGAGCTTGCCCTGCACGACGCCCGAGGGCAGCAGGGCCAGCTTGTAGACCTTGCCATCGACCACCAGGGTATGGCCAGCGTTGTGGCCGCCCTGGAAGCGGACGACGACGTCGGCCCGGTTGCTGAGCCAGTCAACGATCTTGCCCTTGCCCTCGTCGCCCCACTGGGCGCCGACTACGGTCACATTGGCCATGGTCTAGATATGCCTTGTCACCTGCCCGGTGACGTCACGCGACCCTTCGACAGGACTCGACCGCGGACGTTGAATTCAATTGTGGGCGGCCCAAGCCTGGGCGACCGTAGGGCCCGGATCACCGAACCCCGCCACGTCAGAAGGCGTAAACCAGCCGCACACCCACGTCGTCAAGCCCTTGGTTCTTGCCCTGGTGGAAGATCTGGCCGTTCGACAGGTGCGTATAGGACAGTTCGGCCGACACCCGGTCGTTGAACCGGTAGCCCAGCGCCAGTTCCGGCTCGAACAGCACCTTGGAGCCGAAGTCGATGCGGGTGTTGTAGAGCACCAGGCGGCGATCGATCTCGGCCTGGGAGATGCCCGGTTGGTTGACCGGCGGCAGGCCAGCCGCGCCGTCGGTATAGGCCAGGCCAAAACCAGGCCGCAGATAGAAGCCGCCCGGCGCGCCCAGCTCGATCGGCCAGTCGAAGCCGGTGGCGACGAAGTTGGAGGTGTTCTCGCTGTTGATCGAGACGAAGGCGTGAACCTGCGGCTTGCCCAGCCAACGCAGGCTCTCGATGCGGTTGGTGCGATAGCCAAGATGGACATCGACGCCGTCCTCGCGCCCGGCGGCGCCCAGGCCGACAGCCTCACCCAGGAACGTCACGTCGTGCTTGTAGACGCCGACAAAGGCTTCACCAGCCAGGGCGGGCCCGGCGACGGCCATGGCGATGCAGGCTGCCATGGCGAACAGGGCTTTCTTCACGGAATGCTCCCCAGCAAAGTCGTGTGTTTTTCTCTTATGGCTTGAACGGCGCGGCTCGCAAAGGGTTTCGATCGCGCTGAGGCGGCGTTAGACCCTCGTGCATGACCGACGCCCTCGCCATCGCCTTTTCCGACATCGAATCCGCCGCCGCCCGCCTGGTCGGCCTGGCGGTGCGCACGCCGCTAGTCGAGAGCCCCGCGCTTAACGAACGCCTGGGCGGGCGAGTGCTCATCAAGCCCGAGACCCTGCAGCGGGCCGGGGCGTTCAAATTCCGCGGCGCCTATAACCGCCTGTCGCGGCTAAGCGACGACGAGCGCCAGCGCGGGGTGGTGGCCTTCTCATCGGGCAACCACGCCCAGGGCGTCGCCCTGGCGGCCCGGATCATCGGCTGTCCGGCCCTGATCGTCATGCCGTCCGACTCGCCCAGCGTGAAGGTCGAGGGCACGCGCGGCTTCGGGGCCGAGATCCGTTTCTACGACCGTTTCACCGAGGACCGCGTCGCCATCGCCGACCAGATCGCCGCCGAGCGCGGCTGCGTGGTCGTGCCGTCCTATGATGACCCGCACATCATCGCCGGCCAGGGCACGGTGGGGCTGGAGATCGTCGAACAGGCTCGCGCGCTCGGGCTCGAGCTGGACCGGGTGCTCTCGCCCGTCGGCGGCGGCGGGCTGGTCGCCGGCCTTTCCACGGCGGTCAAGGCGCTGTCGCCGGCGACAGAGGTCTGGGGCGCCGAGCCGGTCGGCTTCGACGAGACCCGCCGCTCCCTGGCCTCCGGGCGGCGCGAGACCATCGAAACGGGCGCCCGCTCGATCTGCGACGCGCTGCAGACTCTGATCCCCGGCGAGCTGACCTGGCCGATCAATCGCCAGAATCTGTCGGGTATCGTCGCCGTCACCGACGCCGAGGTGGCCGAAGCCATGCGCTACGCCTTCTCGGTGCTAAAACTGGTGGTCGAACCGGGCGGCTCTGTGGCCCTCGCCGCCGCTCTGACGGGGAAGATCGACCTGAAGGACCAGACGGCGGCCATCGTCTGTTCGGGCGGAAACGTCGATCCGGCGCTGTTCGCGCGGGTGTTGGGCGGGGAGCTCTGACTTTTTCTCCCCCGCTTTGCGGGTGAGGAGAAGCCAGCTAGGGTCCTGCCCCAAAGACAAAGATCTGCTCCAAAAGAGAGGCCCGATGAAACGCCTGCTGCTCGCGACCGCCCTGATCGTAGCTCCCATGCTGGCGCATCCTTGTTTTGCGCAAGGGGCGGCCGATACGCCCAAGATTGACCCCGCAAAGCTGTCGGCCCACATCAAGGTCCTGTCGTCCGACGCGTTCGAGGGCCGGGGCCCCGCCACGGCCGGCGAGACCAAGGCGGTCGGCTATATCGTCGAGCAGATGAAGGCCATCGGCCTGGAGCCGGCCGGCGATCCGCAGAAGGACGGGACCCGCGCCTGGACCCAGGACGTGCCGCTGGGCAAGTTCGACATCAACGGCCCTGTCGACGCCCACTTCACGATCGGCGGCAAGGCCGTGCCCCTGGCCCGGAACGAGCAGATCGCCATCCGCGCGGCCATGACCAATGTCGACAGCGTCGCCATCAAGGACGCTCCGCTGGTCTTCGTTGGCTATGGCGTCAAGGCGCCAGAGCGTGACTGGGACGACTTCAAGGGCCTGGACCTGAAGGGCAAGGTCCTGGTGGTGCTGATCAACGACCCCGACTTCGAGACCGGCCCAAACACCAAGGACGGGGGTGACTTCGGCGGCAAGGCCATGACCTATTACGGCCGCTGGACCTACAAGTACGAGGAGGCCGCCCGCCAGGGCGCGGCCGGCGTGCTGGTGGTCCACGAAACCGCCCCGGCCGCCTATGGCTGGGCCACGGTCAAGAACTCCAACGGCGCGACGATGTTTGATATCGTCCGCAAGGAGCCGGCCAAGAGCCACCCCAACCTGGAGGCCTGGATCCAGCGCGACGCGGCGGTCGAGCTGTTCAAGGCCGCCCATCTCGACTTCGAGGCCCTGAAAAAGCAAGCCCAGAGCCGCGGCTTCAAGCCGGTCGAGCTGAAAGGCGCGACCTTCTCGGCCGCCTACGCCGTCGATCACTCGGTGATCGTGTCGAAGAACATCGCCGGCCGCATCAAGGGCTCCGCCCGTCCCGACGAGACGGTGATCTACAGCGCCCACTGGGACCATCTGGGCGTTGGCGCGCCCGACGCGCGCGGCGACAAGATCTATAATGGCGCGATCGACAACGCCGACGGCGTCGCCGCCATCCTGGAAACCGCCCGCGCCTTCAAGAGCCAGCCGGCCCCGCAGCGCTCGATCCTGTTCCTGGCCGTCACCGCCGAGGAGCGCGGCCTGCTGGGTTCGGAATATTACGCCGCCAACCCGCTCTATCCGCTGTCCAAGACCGTGGGCGACCTGAACATCGACGCCCTGTCGGCCACCGGCCCGGCCAAGGACATCACCACCTCGGGCGACGGCAAGGTGGATTTGCAGGACCTGCTGGTCGCCAAGGCCAAGGCCCATGGCCGCTATTTCACGCCCGACCCTTCGCCCCAGGCCGGCCATTTCTATCGCTCGGACCACTTCCCGTTCGCCAAGCGCGGCGTGCCGGCCATCTCGGTTGGCTCGGGCGAGGATCTGGTCGTGGGCGGCAAGGAAGCCGGCCAGAAGGGCGAGGAAGACTACACCACCAACCGCTACCACCAGCCCGCCGACGAATGGCGAGCCGACTGGGACCTGACCGGCCAGGCCCAGGACATCGGGCTGTTCTATGAAGTGGGCGCGGACCTGGCTAATTCGAGGGTCTGGCCGGAATGGCAGGCGGGCTCGGAGTTCAAGGCGCTGCGGGACACGACCAAGGCGGATCGGAAGTAGACTTCTGCCGTTCGGGACGCGGACGGGGACATGCCCATGTCCCCGATCGTAATTCGCGGACGCAAACGCGTTTTGTGAAACCACACCATGACAGCCTCCGTCTTCGACCTATTCAAGCTCGGCGTCGGCCCGTCGAGCAGCCACACCATGGGGCCGATGACGGCCGCCGGCCTGTTTGTCGGCCGTCTGCGTGACGCCGGCCAACTGGCGACAACGGCGCGGGTCAAAATCCGCCTCTACGCCTCCCTGGCCCTCACCGGTCGCGGCCACGCCACCGACCGGGCGGTGGTCTTGGGCCTGATGGGCTTCGTGCCCGCCCAACTCGACCCCGACGCCGACGAGGCGGCGCTGGTCGAGGCCGCCGCCAACCAGTGGATCATGTTGGGCGGCGAGGTCGGCATCGGCTTCGACGCCGAACGCGACATCGTCTGGGCCGGCCACGAACGCCTGCCGCAGCACCCCAACGGGCTGGCCTTCACAGCCTTCGACGCCGCTGGCGTCACGCTGGCGGAGCGCACCTATTTCTCGATCGGCGGCGGCTTCGTGCGCGACGAGAGCGAGATGGGCCGCAACACCCCGCCAGAGGAAGGGCCAGAAGTCCCCTTCCCGTTCGAGAGCGGCGCCGACCTGCTGCAACGCGCCGCCGACGCCGGCCTGAGCATCGCCGGGGTCATGGGCGCCAACGAGCTTGTCCGGATGGACGAGGACGCGCTGGCCGCTGGGCTCGACCGCATCTTCGAGGCCATGGAGGCCTGTATCGATCGGGGCATGCGCGAGAGCGGCGTCCTGCCCGGAGGGCTGAACGTCAAGCGGCGAGCCCTCCAGATCCATCAGACCATCCAGGGCCGCATGGAGCGCCAGAGCAGCGACCCCCAATTCAGTGATCCATTGGCGGCGATGGACTATGTCAACCTGTGGGCCATGGCGGTCAACGAGGAGAACGCGGCCGGCGGCCGGGTGGTCACCGCCCCGACCAATGGCGCGGCCGGCTTGATCCCGGCGGTGCTGCGCTTCTACCACCGCTTCCACCAGGGCACGCCGCAGCAGGTGCGGGTGTTCCTGCTGACGGCGGCGGCGATCGGCGCGCTCTACAAGCGCAACGCCTCGATCAGCGGGGCCGAGGTCGGCTGCCAGGGCGAAGTCGGCGTGGCCTGCTCGATGGCGGCCGGCGGGCTGTGCGCGGCGCTCGGCGGCACCAATGAGCAGATCGAGAACGCCGCCGAGATCGGCATGGAGCACAACCTCGGCCTCACCTGCGACCCGATCGGTGGCCTGGTCCAGATCCCCTGCATCGAGCGCAACGCCATGGGCGCCATCAAGGCCATCGACGCCGCGCGGCTGGCGCTGCTGGGCGATGGTCAGCACTCGGTGTCGCTCGACAAGGTGATCGCCACGATGAAGCGCACCGGCGAGGACATGAGCGAGATTTACAAGGAGACGTCGCTGGGGGGCTTGGCGGTGGGGTTGTCGGTCAATCGGGTGGAATGTTGATCACCTGCCCCCTACGGATCGCTTCGCGATCGTCTTACCCCAGAGGGGGAAGAGCTTAAGCGCAGGGCTCCGCCCCCTCGCCGCTGACAGACGGCGAAGCCGTCAGGTGGGGGCCAGTGATCCGGTTTCCTCTTGCTCAAATTCAAACCTCTGACCTACGGCGCCCGCCAGAACAGGAAGAGAACACTCATGCCCGGAACCATTCGCGCCGGCATCGGCGGCTGGACCTACGAGCCCTGGCGGGGCGGCCCCTTCTATCCCGATGATCTGAAGCAGAAGGACGAGCTGAAATACGCTAGCCGCCACGTCACCAGCATCGAGATCAACGGCACCTACTATTCCACCTTCAAGCCCAACAGCTGGCAGAAGTGGCATGCCGAGACGCCCGGCGACTTCGTGTTCTCGGTCAAGGCCAGCCGCTACTGCACCAACCGCAAGGTGCTGTCGGAGAACAACGACTCGCTGGAGAAATTCCTCAGCCAGGGGCTGGAGGCGCTGGGCGCCAAGCTGGGCGCCATCAACTGGCAGTTCATGGCCACCAAGAAGTTCGACCCGGTCGATTTCGAAGGCTTCCTGAAGCTGCTGCCCAAGGAAATCGGCGGCCGGCCGGCGCGCCACGCCCTGGAGGTCCGCAGCCCCACCTTCGCCACCCAGGAATTCTACGACCTGGCCGCCCAGTACGGCGCGGCCATCGTCTATGCCGAAGACGACGAGGAGCCGACTTGGCCCTGCATCGACCAGCCGACCGCCGACTTCACCTATGCCCGCCTGATGTCGAGCCGCGAGAGCGAGCCCACCGGTATGACCTCGGACGATCTGGACGCCATCGCCAAGCGAGCCCAGGCCTGGGCCAAGCGCGGCGACGTCTACGCCTACTTCATCGCCGGGGCGAAGGTGCGCAATCCGGCCGCCGCCATGGCGCTGATCGAGAAGCTGAAATAGGGGCTGCGCCTCGGAAGCCCTTTAAGCGGCTGGGGACATGCACAGATGCATGTCCCCGATCGTGGCTATGCCTTTGACAATCCGTGGCGCCGTAAACCTCAGCTTTGCGTCGCGACACGGCCGGCCTCGGGCGCTCCCGCGACGGGATGGCTCTCCAGACACCCCAGCCCCCTCAGACTCACCGCCACCGCGACGTCGAGCGGCGTGTGCGGGACCTCGCCCAGAAACGCCCGCAGCTTGCCGTCGATAAGCGCCATGGGCTCGCGCCACAGGTAGCGCATCTCGGCCATCTCGCTGAAGACCGGCACCACGGGCGAGAGGGCCACGATCATCCACCAGGGGAAGGCCTTGATCGGCAGCTTGGGCTGGCCCAACACCCGACGGATCGACGCCCCCACCTCACCCCAGGCCAACTGGTGGCCGCTGAAGTGAAACACCTCGAACGACCCCAACCGGTCGGCGCGATCCAGCACGCGCGCCATGGTTTCGGCCAGGTCCGGCAGATAGGCCCAGGCGTGGCTGACGCCCTTGGCCGACGGTTCGGTCACCGAGGTCGGCGGCGCGCCCGGCTTGACCACCGCCTGGCCGAAATAGTTGTTGCCGGCGTGCGGGCCGAAGAAGTCACCGGCCCGGACGATCAGCACCGGCGCGCCATCCGCCGACGCCGCCTTCAGCCGCCGCTCCATCTCGACCCGGATCTTGCCCTTGCGCGTGGCGGGTGCCTGCGGCGCGGTCTCGTCGATCAGCGGGAAGGCGTCGAGGCCGAAATTATAGACCGTGCCCGGCAGCAGGATCCGCGCGCCGTTGGCCTTGGCCGCGGCGATGGTGTTGTCGAGCATCGGCAGGACCAGCTTGTCCCAGTCCTTGTAGCCGGGCGGGTTGGCGGCGTGGACGATCAGCGAAACGCCCTGGGCCGCGCGGGCCACGTCGGCGGCGACCATGGCGTCACCTGCGATCCAGGCGATACCAGCCTTGGCGGGCTGGTCGCGACGGGTGAGGCCGCGGACGGTCCAGCCGTGGCGAACCAGGGCGCTGGCCGCTTCGCCGCCGATGCCGCCGGTCGCGCCGATCACCAGGGCGATGGGTTGTGAAGTCGAGGTCATGTCGGTCTCCCGTGAAATCTGATGAGCCCAAACTGCGCCTCAATAAGATAAACATGAATTGGCGAACCTCGTTGATCTGCTATGCAAGAATGCATGAACGATCCCGACTGGAGTCTCTATCGCGCCTTCCTGGCCGTGCTGACCGAGGGCAGCCTGTCGGCCGCCGCTCGAACCTTGGGTCTGACCCAGCCGACCCTGGGCCGACAAGTCGCTGAACTTGAGCGCGCCTTGGGCCTGGCCCTGTTCACCCGCTCGCCGCAGGGCCTCAAGCCCACCGACGCCGCCCTTGAGCTGGCCCCGCACGCCCAGGCCATGGCCGGGGCCGCCAGCGCCATGGCCCGCGCCGCTTCGGGAGCGGGTGACACCGCGCGCGGCGTCGTTCGCATCACCGCCAGCGAGATCATCGGCGCCGAGGTGCTGCCCCGGATCCTGGCCGCCTATCGCCCGTTGCACCCCGGCGTGATCATCGAGCTGGCCCTCGACAATCAACAACAGGACATGCTGCGCGGCGCGGCCGACATCGCCGTGCGCATGGTCCGTCCCACCCAAGAGGCCTTGGTCGCCCGCCGCCTGGCCGACACCTATCTGGGCCTCTACGCCCATCGCCGCTATGTCGAGGCCGAAGGCGCGCCGACCACCCTGGAACAGCTTCAGGACCACCCTCTGGTCGGCTTCGATCGCGGCAACCCCTTTCTGAGGGACCTGGCCCAGCGGTTGCCCCTGAGTCGCAACGGCTTCGCGTTCCGGGCCGACAGCGATCTGGCGCAGCTCGCCGCCGTGCGCGCCGGCTTCGGCGTGGGCTTCGTCCAGCACGGGATCGCGCGGCGGGAGCCCGACCTGATTCCCGTCTGCCCCGGCCTGATCGGCTTTTCGCTCGGCATCTGGCTCGTGATGCACGAGGACCTGCGCGGCACCCTGCGGATGCGGACGATGTTCGATCATCTGGCCGACGGGCTGACGGACTTTCTGGCGACGTCGCAGCCTTAGCCCTTCACGCCTGAAACGTGGTTAATCAAACCTAAAGCTGTCCGCGCTACACACGGCTTCATGCGCCGCGCCCTCGCCTGCCTGCTGATGATCGCCGCCTTGGCCACGCCGGCCGGCGCCCAGGTGCGGGCCAAGCCGACCACGGTGGTCCCGCGGGCCGTGACGTCGCAACCGACACCGACCCAGACGGCCAATCCCGTCCTGCCCGTGCTGCTGCCGTTCGCCGCCAACCGCCAGGGCCGCGATCCCGGCCAATGCCGGGCCGCCTGCGCCAAGGCCTATTATTTCTGCGGCGCGACCGGCGACGATCCCGGCTGCGGCGGCCAGTGGGCCCAATGCAAGAGCCGCTGTACGGCCACCTACACGCGCCCGGGCGGCTGAGTAACCCAGCGGCAATTTGACGGTCCGGCTAACGCTGTTACGCTCTCCTGAACAACGATAAGTCAGGGAGGGGGCCATGAGCCCAGCACTGCCTCAGAAGGGGCTGCCAAAGGCCTGCATCATCGGCGCGGGCTGTAGCGGTTTCACCACCGCCAAGCGGCTGAAGGACGCTGGCGTCCCCTATGACTGTTTCGAGGCCTCCGACGACATCGGCGGCAACTGGTACTTCAAGAACCCCAACGGTCTGTCGGCCTGCTACGAGAGCCTGCACATCGACACCTCGAAATGGCGTCTGGCCTTCGAGGATTTCCCGGTCCCGGCTGGCTGGCCCGACTTCCCCCATCACAGCCAGGTCCTCCAGTACTTCAAGGACTATGTCGCCCATTTCGGCCTGCGCGAGACCATCACCTTCAACACCAAGGTTCAGAAGGCCGCGCGAACCGACGACGGCCTGTGGTCGGTGACCCTGTCGACCGGCGAGACCCGGCTCTATGACGTGCTGATCGTCGCCAACGGCCACCACTGGGACCCGCGGATTCCCGAATATCCAGGGTCGTTCGATGGCGTCGCCTTCCACGCCCATGCCTATAGCGACCCCTTCGATCCGGTCGATATGCGCGGCAAGACCGTCGTGGTGGTCGGCATGGGCAATTCGGCCATGGATATCGCCAGCGAACTGGCTCAGCGGCCCATCGCCGGCAAGCTGATCGTCTCGGCGCGGCGCGGGGTCTGGGTGTTTCCGAAATATCTGAACGGCAAGCCGTCGGACAAGTCGGCCATGCCGCCCTGGATGCCCCGCAAGCTGGGCCTGTCGATGGCCCGCTCGCTGATCCGCAAGCACGTCGGCAAGATGGAAGACTACGGCCTGCCCAAGCCCGACCACGAACCGCTGGAGGCCCACCCCTCGGTGTCGGGCGAGTTCCTGACCCGGGCCGGTTGCGGCGACATCACTTTCAAGCCGGCGATCAAGGCGCTGGAGGGGAAGACCGTCCGCTTCGCGGACGACACGGTCGAGGCAGTCGACGTCATCGTCTTCGCCACCGGCTACAAGATCAGCTTCCCCTTCCTGGCCGAGCCGGCCCTGGTTCCGGACGCCGATCACCGCCTGCCGCTATTCAAGCGGATGATGAAGCCCGGGACGCCCAATCTCTTCTACATGGGCCTGGCCCAGGCCCTGCCGACCCTGGTGAATTTCGCCGAGCAGCAGTCCAAGCTGGTCGCCGAATACCTCACTGGCCGCTACGCCCTCCCGGCGATCGCAGACATGCAGCGCATCACCGCCAAGGACGAGGAGCGCCACACCGGCCAGTATTACGCCTCGGCCCGTCACACCATACAGGTCGATTTCGGCGTTTATTGCGCCGACCTGAAAAAGGAGATCGCGGCGGGTGAAAGGCGGGCGAAGGCGGCCGGCAACAGGCTTTCAATCGCAGCGCGCGCCGTCGAGGCCTTGCCCCTGGCGGCGGAATGAGGCTGAAATCATGACGGGGCGTCAGCTGGGCCTCGTCACGAGTCGCGTTCCGATGTCGAACATCGCCTATTTCCCCGTCCGACCGGTTCTCGAGGACCATAAGCCCGGGAAGCGCGAGCGCACCAAGGTCGCCAACCGCCAGGCGATCCTCGACGCCGCGCGCGCGGTGTTCGGCGACCTCGGCTACGAGGCCGCCACCGTGCGCGACATCATCCGCCGCACGGGTTTGGCCTCGGGCACCTTCTACAATTACTACAAGTCCAAGGAGGAAGTGTTCGACGCCCTCGCCGACGACGGGGCGCGCCGCTTCCGGCCGATCCTGCGGGCCGAGTCCGAACGGGCCGTCGACTTCGAGGGCTTTCTGCGCGGCGCGGTCCGGGCCTATTTTGAGTTTCTGGAAGGCGAGCACGAGAGCTGGCGGGTCAACCGGCCGGCCGGCGAGGTCTTTCCCCATGCCCGCCCCACGCCCGAAATCGTCGCGGTGTTCGACGAGGTCCATGCCGCCCTGGCCAAGGTTCTGGAGCACGACCACGCCCCGGCGGTCGATCTGGATTACTTCGCCGCCGCCTGTATCGCGATCGCCCGCGAGATCGGCGACAAGATGCTGGAGCGTCGCCCGATCGACGTGGCCGGCGCCGCCGATTTCGCCGTCAAGATGATCCTCGGCGGCCTGCCCGCCCTGCCTCACGCCTGAAGCCGCGCCTTCCATAAGAAAGAGCCCAAATGGCCGATCCCGCCGTCCAGAAGTTCATCCTCAAGGCCCTGATGTCGCTGCCCAGCCCGGTGCTGCGAGCGATGTCCGGAGGCGGTGTGGTCTATCGTGGCGGGCGCACCCTGGATCCGCGCTTCCAGTTCCTCAGCCACGCGGCGGCCAAGATGCCGTCGATCACCAGCCTGGCGCCCGACGAGGCCCGGGCCGCCAGCGCCCGAGGCCTGGCCGCCATGAGCGGGCCGCCCGAGCCGGGCGTGCGCACCGAAAACCTCTCAATCGATGGGCCCGTGTCGAGGGAGGCTGGTGGAGCCCCCTTGAACCTGCGCGCCTATCGCCCGGCCGACCAGGACAGCGGCGCGCCCCTGATCGTCTTCGCCCACTTTGGCGGAGGCGTGATCGGCGACCTGGAAACCTGCGACGCCTTCTGCGGGATTCTGGCGCGGACCTGCCGCACGGCGGTGATCTCGGTTGACTACCGCCTGGCGCCCGACCACCGCTTCCCGGCCGGACTGGATGATGTGCTGGCCGCCTACCGCTGGTCACGCGACAACGCCGCTCGCTTTGGCGCGGCGCCGGGAACGGCGGTGATCGGCGGCGATTCCATGGGCGGTAACTTCGCGGCCATCATCGCCCAGGAAATGCAGCGAACGGGCGAGGCCCAGCCGGCCCTGCAGCTGTTGATCTATCCCGCCGTGGATGTGGCCAGCGAGACAGCGTCGATGAGCACCTATGGCGACGCCTATCCCCTCAGCCGGCCGATCATGGACTGGTTCATGGGCCACTATATGGGTCCAGACGCCAATCCGGCCGATCCGCGCCTGTCGCCGGACAAGACCGAGGACCTGACCGGCCTGGCGCCGGCCGTGGTGATCACCGCCGGGTTCGACCCGCTGGTCGATCAGGGCGAGGCCTACGCCAAGCGCCTGGCCGCCGCCGGCGTGCCGGTGACCTACCGCTGTTACGACGCCCTGGCCCACGGCTTCACGGCGTTCACCGGGGCCGTGCCGGCGGCCGACGCGGCGTGCCGGGAGATCGCGCGGCTGGTTCGGGCGGCGCTCGAGGCGCGGGTCTAGGTCTTTTATATCCGCTCATCCCGGCGAATGCGTGACCCAGATGGAAGAGCTCAACAGTGGATTCCATGATCTCAGCGCTTTTCCAATTACCCAAACGCCATGGGATCTCGGTCCCGGCATTCGCCGGGATGAACGAAATTTGGGGGGGCGCATGAACAGCACCATGCGCGCCCTCGTCGTCGAGACCCTCGCCCCCGACTTCGCCGGCTGCGCGATCCGCGACGTGCCCACGCCAACGCCCGGCCCAGGCGAGGTGCTGGTCGCGGTGAAGGCCGCTAGCGTCAACTTCCCCGACCTGCTGATGACCCGCGGCGAATACCAGTTCAAACCGCCGCTGCCCTTTACCCCAGGCCTGGACCTCGCCGGCGAGGTGGCGGCGCTGGGCGAAGGCGCCACGGGCTGGAAGATCGGCGACGCCGTGGTCGGCGGGGCGCGGCTGGGCGGGTTCGCCGACTATGCGGTGTTGAGCGCCGAGAGCCTGAAGCCCAAGCCCGCGCGGCTGTCGTTCAGCGAGGCGGCGGCCTATGGCGCGGCCTATCTGACCGCCTATGTCGCGCTGGTGCGCCGGGCGCGGCTTGAGCCCGGCGAGTGGGTGCTGGTCCACGGCGCGGCTGGCGGGGTGGGCCTGGCGGCCGTGGACCTCGCCAAGGCCTTGGGCGCGCGGGTGATCGCCGCCTCTGCGTCCGACACCAAGCTGGCGGCGATCGAGCGACTCTACGCCCCCGACGCTGTCGTCAATGTCACCGACGGTTTCCGTGACCAGGTAAAGGCGATCACCGGCGGGCGAGGCGCCGACGTGATCTACGATCCGGTGGGCGGCGACGTGTTCGACGAGAGCGTGCGGTGCATCGCCTTCGACGGACGGTTGCTGGTGATCGGTTTCACCGCCGGCCGGATTCCGACAATCTCGGTCAACATGCCGCTGATCAAGGGCTTTTCGGTGATGGGCGTCAGGGCCGGCGAGTATGGCCGGCGGTTTCCGGAAAAGGGCCGGGAGAACCAGGCGGCGATCTGGAGAATGGCCGATGAGGGCGTGATCTCGCCGCACGTCCATGCGGAGTTGCCGCTGGCGCGCTGGCGCGAGGCGTTCAACCTGTTGGCCGAGCGCCAGGTGATCGGCAAGGCCGTGATCCGGCCTGACCTCTAGGCCCCGGCCGCGTTCTTGGCGAGGAAGGGCACCCAGGCCTCGACCAAGACGCCGGGCAGGCCCTGGGTCAGGGTGACGTGGCCGTTCAGGAATTCCAGGCGCAGGCGCATGCCGGCCAGGCCAACGCCACCGGTCAGCGAATCCTCGCTGGCCAAGCCAACGCCGTAGTCGCGGATCGACAGAAGCACCATCTCACCGGCCAGGCGCAGGCTGATCGTGGCCATAGAGCTGCCCGAGTGCCGGTGGACGTTCGCGAGGGCTTCCTGGGCGACGCGATAAAGCGCGATCTCGGTCGCCGCGTTCATCTTGGGAAAATCGTCGGCGATATCGATGCGCATCGACAGGCTGGTGCGCCGGGCGAAACCGTCGATCAGTTGCCGCAACGCCAGGCCCAGGCCCAGCTCCTCCAGGGCCGGCGGATGCAGCACATAGGACAGGCTGCGAATCTCATCCAAGGCGCTGGTCAGCAGGGATTTCACCTCCATGCGGATTTCCTCGGCGCGCCCTTCCACCTTCTGGTTGCCCAGCATCAGATTGGCGCCGGTCAGGTATTGGGCCGTGCCGTCGTGCAGTTCACGGGCGATACGGCGGCGTTCGTCGTCCTCGGCATGCAGCAGCGCCGCCGTCGCCCGGCCAAGGGCGGCCTGGGCGCGGCGCTGGGGGGTGATGTCTTCGTGCGACACGATCAGCAAGGGCTTCTCGCCCTCGCCAACCCTGACGGCGGAAAGCCGGACCCAATACCGGCCCACCGCGCCGCCGGTTTCGTATTCGAGCCGAAAGGGACTCGGCTCGTTGCCCCACAACGCCCGAAGACCCTCGTCGATGGCGGCGCTGTCGCTCGCATGGAGGGCGTTGGGGAGCGACATGTAATCCGCTCCCAGGCCAAGGTTTTTCAGGTCGAAATCACTGAGCGTGACGAAATGGGCCCAGGCCTCGTTCACCGCGACGATGCGGCCGTCGCTGTCCAGGATCGCGATATTGGAGGACAAGGCGTCGAGCATCGAGCCCGGCAGGGCCGGATCGGAAGCGTCACCGATGCCCTGAACCACATGCATGCCTTGTTGTCCCGTGCCCGTTTGATCCGCCGACAGACCGACAGCCGCCCAAACCCTGCCCCAATCATCGGTTCGGATGAATTATCGCGCAACCGGTCTTGGAGCCTGGCGCAGGGAGGCGAACCGGCGCCGCGCGGGCTCGGAGCCTCACGGACCTAAGAGTCGGGACTCATGTTGACAGCGCCCGCCCCTTCCCTTATCCACCGCCCCTCACTCGCGGGGGCCTAGCGGCTTCCGCGCCCAACTAATATCGGAGCCACCTCGTGAAGCGGACATTCCAGCCGTCGAAGCTCGTGCGAGCCCGCCGTCACGGCTACCGCGTGCGTATGGCCACCAAGAACGGCCAAAAGATCGTCGCGCGTCGCCGCGCCAAGGGCCGTAAGCGCCTGACGGCCTAACAGACTTCCTCCCTCCTTCTTCGCAAGAGTGGGCGGGATCAAGACCATGACAGAAGCCGCCCTTTCCTCGAAACAGGCTCAGCGCCTGCACCGGAAAGGGCGGCTTTTTTCATGACCGAAGCCCAGCTTCCGTCCCAGACCCCGGCGTCCGTGAAGATCGAGCGCCTCAAGAAGCGCCCTGAGTTCCTCAAGGCCGCCAAGGCCCCGGCCCTGGCGCGTGGCGCGGTGTTCATGCAGATGCGCCCCCGTCACGACGACGATCCGCAAATCCGCGTGGGATTCACCGCCACCAAGAAGATCGGCGGCTCGGTTCAGCGAAATCGCGCCAAAAGACGCCTGCGCGAGGCCGCCAGGCTACTTCTTCCCCTTCATGGTCGCCCTTCGTGCGACTATGTGTTCATTGCTCGCGGCGGCACCGGCCAGCGGGCTTGGGGACGTTTGCTTGACGACGTTAAAACCGCGCTGATAAGCCTCGCCGCCGACCTCGATCGCGCGGGCCCGGGTCAGCAGCCCGCTCCGCACGCCCCCACCGCGTCCGATTCCTCCGTTTCTGGTTAAGTCATCCATGCAGCCGAACGACAACAACAAGAACACGCTGATCTTTCTCGTCTGCGCGTTCGCGATCCTGATTGGCTACAACTTCTTCTACATGGAGCCGCAGCAGAAGAAGGCCGCGGCGGCCCTGCAGGCCAAGAAGATCGCCGAAGCCCAGGTCGCGCTGCAACCCGGCATGACGCTCGGCCCCAACGGCGCGCCGCAGTCAGTGAAGCTGTCGCGCGAAGACGCCAAGGCCCAGAGCCCGCGCATCGCCGTCGACACCCCGGCCCTGTCGGGCTCGATCGCCCTGAAGGGCGCGCGCATCGACGACCTCTGGCTGAAGCGCTACACCCAGGAGCTCTCCAAGACCTCGGCCCCGGTCGAGCTGTTCCGCCCCGAGGGGATGGAGTTCGCCTGGTTCGCCGACTTCGGTTGGGTAGGCTCCAACCTCCCCGGCCTGCCCACCGCCCAGACCGTCTGGACCGCAGCGCCGGGCCAGGTGCTGCGCCCCGACACGCCCGTCACCCTGACCTACGATAACGGCCAGGGCCTGGTGTTCACCCGCCTCATCTCGGTCGACGCCGATGCGATGTTCACCGTCACCGACGGCGTGCGTAACCAGGCCGGCGCGGCTGTGGCCCTGGCGCCCTACGCCTCGGTGCAACGCCAAGGCATCCCGGCCACCCTGGGCAAGACCCAGATCGTCTACGAAGGCGGCATCGGCGTGCTCGGCGGTGTGACCGACGACAAGTACATCCTGCAGGACAAGGCCAAGTACCCCAAGTGGAAGAAGGACAAGCCCGATCAGAACGACCTGAAATCCAAGGGTGGCTGGATCGGCATCACCGACAAATACTGGCTGTCGGCGCTGATCCCCGACCAGTCCGAGATGATCAGCGGTCGGTTCCGGGTCACCCAGTCGCGCGGCGTGGACATCTATGAGTCCAACTTCCTGGGCGCCACCCAGGCGCTGAACCCCGGCCAGACCATTACCCACAGCACCCGCCTGTTCGCCGGCGCCAAGACCGTGCCGCTGATCACCCGCTATCAGTACGGCGGCAAGCCTGTGGTCTGGTGGAAGTTCTGGGACCGGCCCAAGGTCGAGATCCCGCGCTTCGACTGGGCCGTCGACTGGGGCATGTTCTCGTTCTTCACCAAGCCGATCTTCAATATCCTGGAGATCTTCTACAAGCTGGTCGGCAACTTCGGCGTCGCCATCCTGCTGCTGACCGTGACCCTGAAGCTCATCCTCTTCCCGCTGGCCGACAAGAGCTACGAGTCGATGGCGAAGATGAAGAAGATCGCCCCCGAGGTCGAAAAACTGAAGGTCAAGCACAAGGAAGATCCGGCCAAACAGCAGCAGGAAATGATGGCGCTGTACGGCAAGGAGAAGATCAACCCGATGATGGGCTGCGTGCCCATGCTGATCCAGATCCCGATCTTCTATTCGCTGTACAAGGTGCTGACGGTGACCATCGAGATGCGGCACGCGCCGTTCTTCGGTTGGATCAAGGACCTGTCGGCGCCCGAGCCGACCACGCTGTTCAACCTGTTTGGCCTGATCCCCTGGGACCCCTCCACCCTGCCCTTCCTCGGCGCCTCGATCGCCCACCTGGGCCTGTGGCCGATCCTCTACGGGATCACCATGTGGCTCACCACCTCGATGAACCCGCCGGCCGGCGACCCGATCCAGCAGAAGATTTTCCAGTTCTTCCCGCTGATTTTCACCTTCACCCTGTCGGGCTTCGCCGTGGGCCTGGTGATCTACTGGTGCTGGAGCAACGTGCTGACCATCCTGCAGCAGTACATCATCATGCACCGCTACAAGGTCGAGAACCCGATCGACAAGGTGATCGACCGTCTGCGCGGCAAGACCACCGCCGAGGCGACCTGATGATCGACGAACTCGCCTTCACCGACGACGAAATCGAGACAGCCCGCGTGCTGTTCGCCCAGCCTTGCCTGTTCATGATGGGCGCGGTGAAGATGGACGGCATGCCCACGTCCGACTTCCCGGAAGTGGCCTTCGCCGGCCGCTCCAATGTCGGCAAGTCCAGCCTGATCAACGGCTTGGTCAACCAGAACCACCTGGCCCGGGCCTCGAACTCGCCTGGCCGCACGCGCGAGGTCAATTTCTTCGTGCTGGCCGAGCAGCTGCGGCTGGTCGACCTTCCGGGCTATGGCTTCGCACGGGTGTCCAAGACCGTGGCCGACAAGTTCCAGGACCTGGGCCGCGCCTATCTGCGTGGGCGGGTGAACCTGAAGCGGGTCTATCTGCTGATCGACGCGCGCCATGGCCTCAAGGCCGTGGACACCGAGGCCTTGGACGCCCTGGACGTGGCGGCGGTCTCCTACCAGATCGTCCTGACCAAGGCCGACAAGATCAAGCCGGCCGAGGTCGAGGCCGTGGTCACCGCCACCCAGAAGGCCATCGCCAAGCGGCCTGCCGCCTTCCCAAAGGTGCTGGCCACCTCGTCCGAAAAGGGCGACGGCCTGCCGGAACTGCGCGCCGAGATCGCCCGGGTCTGTTTGGGCTGACCTCAAAAGTCCGTTTTCCCGGCGAAGGCCGGGACCCAGATCCCAAGCGGCGTGGTTTATCGGAAGCGCGGGGCGCTATTGGCGTCAGCCCCACCGCCATTCCATCTGGGCCCCGGCCTTCGCCGGGAACACGGCGTTTTAGAGTCCACAACCCCATGCTCCCGCCTTAACCTGACAGCCCGATCCGGTCTCTGAGACCACGCCTTCCGATTTCCCGAACACCCGCAGAAGTCCCCCATGACCCGTCACGAACTGAAGACCTGGCCGCAATATTTCGCGGCCCTGCGTTTGGGCAAGAAGCGCTTCGAGATTCGCCGCAACGACCGCGAGTTCGCGGTCGGCGACGTGCTGGTGCTGCGCGAGTTCGATCCGGAGATGGACGACTATACCGGCCAGGTCGAGGAGCGGCAGATCACCTTCCTGCTGTCCGAAGAGGACTACGGCGTGATCCATGGCTTCGTGGCCATCGGCTTTGGCGAAGTGGTGCACCACGGCGACGTGCCGGCCGACGGCGCCCTGACCGCTGAGCAGCTGGCCCACTGGCACGAGACCACCGCGTCCAACGCCGCTCTTCGCGCCCAGGACTCCCGCAAGGTCGCTCAGAGCTACGCCGTCCCAACCACCGGCCGCGCGCCGATGCTGGTCTCGGCCGACCGCCACAACGCGGTGGCGGCCGCCGCGGAAGCCGAGGCGAGCTTCCACGCTGCGGCGGCGCGGATCGTGCGCGAGCAGTAGTCCACCGATCCCTGGGAATCAAAAAGGGCGGACCTCGCGGTCCGCCCTTTTTCGTTCGCGATGAAGCGAGGTCTAAGCCGCTCGGCTGACCTGGGCCGGGAAGACGTCGTCCATCTTCAGATAGGTGATCAGGCGGCTGTCCAGCGAGATGATCGCCTGGATGAAGCGCAGCTCGTCCGCGCCGAGGTCCGGAGTCGGCTGCAGGTGGTCGCGCGACACCGAGAAGGTCTCGCTGACGGCGTCCACCAAGATACCTGCCAGGCGGTCCTGGCATTCGACGACGACGATGACGTGCCGGGTCTCGGGGATGGTCACCCCCAAGCCCAGGCGGTTGCGCAGGTCGATAACGGGCATGATCGCGCCGCGCAGGTTGATGACGCCCTTCAGGAACGACGGAGCGTGCGGGATCGGGGTGGCCGGGGTCCAGCCGCGGATCTCGCGGACCGTCTTCACGTCAATGCAGAACTCCTGCTCGCCGATGCAGAACGAGATCAGCTCCAGGGCGGGTTCGGCTTGGTCGGTCATGGTCATCCCCGAGGCGAAAAGGTCTTGCGGCGAAAGGCCGAAATCCGGTTTCGCGTCGGAGGCCAGAAGAGCGCGATCGTCGTTTAATAACGGTTAATGGGGTGGTCATCGCCACGCGCCGAATTGTCGCGGAACGCCTCAAAAATGCCGCTCATCCCGGCGAATGCCGGGACCCAGATGGAATGACTCCGACGCTGACGCCACAGACGCCGAGCCTATCCAGTCAGTCCAGGCGCTTGGGATCTGGGTCCCGGCATTCGCCGGGATGAGCGGTTGGAAAACTTTAATCCGGCTCGGAAACCCCAAGGTCCCCGTCATCGGTCAGGTTGAACTCGTACCAGACGCCGTTCAGCACCCCGAAGGCGATAGCCAGGCCAAGGCCCAGGATCCAGGTGAAATACCACATGGCTATATCTCCTCAGTAGAGCGACGGATCGGTCTTCAGGGCGGCCGTGCTCGTCCGGCCCCACAACACCTTGTAGACCCAGGCGGTGTAGAGCAGCACGACGGGCAGCAGCACCACGACGACGATCAGCATGATGAACAGGGTCAGGTGACTGGACGATGCGTTCCACACGGTCAGGCTGGAGCGCGGGTCGATGGTGCTGGGCAGGATGAACGGGAACATCGACAACCCGACCGTGGCGATGATCCCCGTCGCCGAGGCCGACGAGCCGCCGAACGCCAGCAGCGTGGACCGCTTCCACAACCCGAATAGGGCGGCCAAGGCGCCGGCGAAGCCGAGGATCGGTGCGATCAGCATCCAGGGATGGCGTCCGTAGTTGTCGAACCAGGCGCCCGGAGCCGCGACCGTCATGGTCCGCAACGGGTGGGACGGCGCGGCCGGGTCGATCACGCCCTCGATCCGGAAGCCCAGGCGCATGGCCAGCAGGCCCCCGACCAGGAACAGCAGCAGACTGGCGATCGCCGCGCCGGTCCCGAACCGGCGAGCTCGATCCTGCACCATGCCCGCTTCGGCCTTGACCCCCAGCCAGGCCGCGCCGTGCAGCACCAGCATGGCGACCGACAGCAGGCCGCAGACCAGGGTGAAGGGGGTGAACAGGCCGAAGAAGGCGCCGTAATAGGTGCTACGCAGGTCGCCATCCAGCTTGAACGGCGCGCCCTGCAGCACATTGCCGACCGCCACACCGAACACCAGGACCGGCACGAAGCTGCCGGTGAACAGCGCCCAGTCCCAAAAGGTCCGCCAACGCGAATCCGCGCGCTTTGACCGGTATTTGAAGCTCACCGGCCGCAGGATCATCGCCACCAACACAAGAAAGATCGCCAGGTAGAAGCCCGAGAAGC
This sequence comes from Caulobacter sp. DWP3-1-3b2, assembly GCF_049896325.1. Taxonomy (NCBI): domain Bacteria; kingdom Pseudomonadati; phylum Pseudomonadota; class Alphaproteobacteria; order Caulobacterales; family Caulobacteraceae; genus Caulobacter; species Caulobacter sp. DWP3-1-3b2. Next base: position 95,308 of record NZ_JAFCUB010000007.1, on the reverse strand, counting down.
TGACGCCGTAGACCAGCGGCCAGGCCGCGAAGATCGAGGCCCCGCCGGTGATGAACCACACCTGGTTGCCTTCCCAGGTGGCGCCGACAGTGTTGATCACCATGCGCCGCTCCTCGTCGGTCCGAGCGACGAAGGGCAGCAGCGCGCCCACACCCATGTCGAAGCCGTCGGTCAAAGCAAAGCCGATCAGCAATATGCCCAGCAGGGCCCACCAGATGACCCGCAGGGTCGGATAGTCGAGAGGAAGGTCCATGATCTGGTTCTCCTAGGCCACGGCTTCGCCGGCGGGGGCGCCGTGGCCTGATGGGAAGGCTTCCTGCTCGGCGAACGGGCCCTTCTTGATGGTCTTGAGGATCAACCCGACCTCGACTACCGCCAGGGCGCCATAGAGCAGGGTGAAGACGACGATGCTGGTCAGGATCTGCGGCACGCTGAGGCTGGAGGGCGACAGGAAGGTGGGCAACACGCCTTCCACCGCCCAGGGCTGACGCCCGACCTCGGCCAGCACCCAGCCCAGCTCGGTGGCGATCCACGGCAGGGGGATGGCGATGACCGCCAGGCGCAGGAACCATCGGGTCTCGTGCTTGCGCAGGCTCACCAAGACAAAGGCGGTGGCGAACAGGGCGATCATCAGCAGGCCGGTGCCCGCCATGATCCGGAAGGCCCAGAACATCACCGGCACATTGGGCACGGTGTCCCAGGCGGTGCTGGCGATCAGGGCGTGATCGGCCTGCCGCGGGTCGGCGATATGGCGCTTGAGCAGCAGGGCGTAGCCAAGATCGCGGCGATGGGTCTCGAACACGCCCCTGGCGGCGAGGTCGGTGGGCGTGACCTTCAGCTTCTCCAGCGCGTCATAGGCGATGACGCCGCTTTCGATGCGGGTCTCGGCCTGGGCGACCAGTTCGAAGATGCCGGCCACCGGGCGGTCCAGGCTGCGGGTCGAGATCAGGCCCAGCACATAGGGGATCTTGATCTCGGCATGGGTGACGCGGTTCTTCAGGTCAGGGATGCCGAAGGCGGTGAGGCCGGCCGGGGCGGGCTCGGTTTCCCACATGGCTTCCAGCGCCGCGAGCTTCATTTTTTGGTTGTCGGTCAGGGCGTAGCCGCTCTCGTCCCCAAGCACGACCACCGACAAAGACGAGGCCAGGCCGAAGGCGGCGGCCACGGTCAGCGATCGCTTGGCGACGCTCTTGTACTTGCCTTGCAGCAGGTAGAAGGCGGAAACGCCCAGCACGAAGACCGCTGCGATCGTGTAGCCGGCGCTGACCGTGTGCACGAACTTGGCCTGAGCCACGGGATTGAAGATCACCGCCCTGAAGTCGGTGACCTCCATGCGCATGGTGTCTGGATTGAAGGCCGCGCCGACCGGGTTCTGCATCCAACCGTTGGCGATCAGGATCCAGAGGGCCGACAGGTTGGTGCCCAAGGCGACCAGGAAGGTCACGCCCAGGTGGGTCACGGGCTTCAGCTTGTCCCAGCCGAAAAACATCAGGCCTACGAAGGTGGCTTCGAGGAAAAAGGCCATCAGCCCCTCGATGGCCAGGGGCGCGCCGAAGATGTCGCCCACATAATGCGAATAGTACGACCAGTTCATGCCGAACTGGAATTCCATGGTCAGGCCAGTGGCCACGCCGAGCACGAAATTGATGCCGAACAACGTGCCCCAGAACCGCGTCGTGGTCCGCCAGATCGGCCGCTTGGTCATCACATAGACGCTCTCCATGATGACCAGCATGAAGGACAGCCCCAGCGTCAGGGGCACAAAAAGAAAGTGATACAACGCCGTCAGGGCGAACTGCAGGCGAGAGAGATCGACGACGGCGGGATCCATGTGGCGCTCCGGTTGTCGAGGGGCGTTCGATCACCCCAATGACCACGCACCTCTAGACGCGTAGAGGCCAGGGCGCTTTGATCAGGATCAAGGACGCCTTCGTTCCCTTCCCCTAACTACGGTCCATGTCCGCTCGCTTCACCGCCGACCTCGACGCCGTCGCGCGGCCCTGGCTGAAGGCGATCGGTTCCGCCGGCGGGCGCGCGGGCAAGACCGCGCCGCTGTGGCTGCTGGCCGACGTTCCCGCCGCCATCGCCTTCGCCGGGGGCCTCGCACTCGGAATCGACGCCCTGCCGCGCGGTCTCCCTGCCGCCGCTCCGTGGCTGGTGTTAATCGCGGTCGCGGCCTTGGCGCGCGGCTTGCTGGCGCGTCGCGGGGCGCGGGCGGGCGCGGAGGCTGCGGCGGGCGTCAAGGCGGCGGCCCGGCATCAGGCGGTCGCCGCCATACTTGGACACGGCGCCGCGCGCCGCACCGGCGGCGAGGCGCTGTCAGCCGTGGTCGAGGGCGTGGAGGCGCTGGACGGCCACGTCTCGCGCTTCGTGCCGGCCCGATTGGCCTCGGCGGTCGCGCCGCTGCTGATCATCGCCGCCGTCGCCGTGGCCTCGCCCGTGGCGGCCGGCGTCCTGCTGTTCACCCTGGTTCCGTTCGGCCTGGTCATGGCCCTGGCCGGCGGGGCGGCGGGCGAGGAGTCGCGCCGGCAGTTTCTGGCCCTGGAGCGGCTGTCCAGTCTGTGCCTGGACCGGGTCCGCGCCCTGCCGGTGGTGCTGGCCTTCCAGGCCGAGGGCGCGGTGACGCGAGACTTGTCGCGCGCGGCCGAGGACCTGGCGGCGCGGACCATCCGCGTGCTCAGGATGGCCTTTCTGTCGTCGGGGGCCTTGGAGTTCTTCGCCGCCCTTTCGGTGGCCCTGGTCGCGGTCTATTGCGGGTTCAACCTGTTGCGGCTGCTGCCCTTCCCGGCGCCCGAACAGTTGGACCTCAAGCGGGCCTTCTTCGCCCTGGCCCTCGCGCCCGAGGTCTACGCCCCGCTGCGCCGCTTGGCCGCCGCCTATCACGATCGCCAGGCCGCCGAAGCCGCCGCCCTGACCTTGGCCGCCTTGCCCGCTCCGACGCCAAGCCCGCCCGTCATGGTGTTCGACGCCCCGCCCGCGATCCGCTTTCAGTCGGTGACCGTGACCTACGCCGCCGGTGAGACCCCGGTGTTCGACAGCTTCGACCTCGCCATCGCCCCCGGTGAGGTCGTCGCCCTGCTGGGTCCCAGCGGCAGCGGCAAGACCACGCTGCTGAACCTGCTGCTGGGCCTGGCCCCGCTCAGCAGCGGCGAGGTGCTGATCGGCGACCAGCGCCTGTCGCACCTGGGCTCGATCGCGTCCGCCGTGGCCTGGGCCGGGCAGTCGCCGGTGGTCCTGCCAGGAACCCTCGCGGACAACCTGGCCCTGGCCCATCCAGGCGCGCGCCGCGATGAGCTCGAAGTCGCGGCGCGGGCGGTCGGCCTGACACAGGTGCTCGATGGTCGAGGCGGCCTCGACGCTCGGCTCGACGAGCGCGGCGCCGGCCTCTCCGGGGGCGAACGGCGCCGGCTGAGCCTGGCCCGCGCCATGCTCAAGCCCGCCGGCATCCTCCTGCTCGACGAGCCGACCGCTGATCTTGACGCGGCGTCGGAACAGTCCCTGCTGCCGATCATCGCCCAAGCCGCGCGGGGCCGCACGACCTTGATCGCCACCCACTCCGAAGCCCTGGCCGCGCTGGCTAGCCGCGTCGTGCGGCTGTGAGCGGTCCCCTCGCCCGGCTGATCCGCCAGCAGCGCCGGCGCCACGCCGACGGACTGCGCCTGGCCGCCGCCTCGGCCACGATCGTCGGGGCCTCGACGGTGCTGTTGCTGGGGCTCTCGGGCTGGTTCCTGACTGGCGCGGCGATCGCCGGCCTGGGAGGCCTCGCGGCGGCCCAGGCGTTTAACGTGCTGTTGCCCAGCGCCGGCATTCGCCTTCTGGCCATCCTGCGCACCGCCTTTCGCTATCTGGAGCGCCTGAGCGGCCATGCCGCCGCGCTGAAGGCCCTGGCCGCCATCCGCCCGGCCCTGTTCGCCGCCCTGGCCGCGTCGCCGCCCGCCGAGGCGATGGCCCTGTCGCGCGGCGAGGCCTCGGCGCGGCTGGTGCAGGACATCGACGCCGTGGAAACCCGCTTCATCCGCCTCTCCGCGCCCTGGGGCGCCGGCGCGGCCGTGGCGTCCGGGGTGGCGATGGCGGCCGGGGCAAGCTGGGCCTCGGCCCTGGTCGCGGCGGTGAGCGTCGCGGTCTCGCTGGTCTCGAGCCGTTGGCTGGCCCGCCGCCTGAGCGTCCGCACCGGACCCGCGATCCAGCAAGCCACCGGCGCGCTGAAGGACGCCTTGGCCACCTATGTCGCCGCCGCGCCGGAGCTGCGGGTCTACGGCGTCCAGGATCGCGCGGCGGCGGAGATCGAGGCGCTGGGCGTCGACCTCGACACCCTGAGGCGCAAGGCGGTCGCCGCCCAGGGCTGGCTGGTCGTGCTGCAAGGCCTGATCCTCGGCCTCGCCGTGGCGCTGACCTTGGTTTTCGCCCAAAGCGCCGCCCAGCCGTTGGCGGCGATGGCGGGCCTGGCGGCGGCGATGGCGCTGGAAGGCTTGTCCGGCGTGACCAAGGCCTTCGAGCAGGATGCCGGGGCGGATGCGGCGGCGGTGCGGCTGGACACGGTGCTGAAACATGAGCCGAGCGAGGCGGGCGCCCGCGCCATAGCGGAGCGGAAGAGCCTGACTTTCGGGGACCTGCTGGTTGAACCCGGCGCCCGGCTGGTCCTGACTGGTCCGTCCGGCTGCGGCAAGACCACCATCCTTGAGCGGCTCCTTGGATTGCGCTCTTTTTCCAAATCCGCTCATCCCGGCATTCGCCGGGATGAGCGGATGTTACTATTATGCGCAGGCCAAGAACCAAGCGCCCAAACGCGCTCCACCTTCGCCTACGCCCCGCAGGACGCCGTCCTGATCGAGGGCACCGTCCGCGCCAACCTGGCTCTCGCCGGCGCTCACGCCGAAGCCGCGATGTGGAACGCCCTGACCGACGCCGGGCTTGAGGCTCGCGTTCGCGACATGCCCCTGACCCTGGACACCTGGATCGGCGAGAACGGCGAACGGCTCTCCGGCGGCGAGCGGCGGCGCCTCAGCCTGGCCCGCGCCCTGCTGCGCGACGCGCCCTGGCTGCTGCTCGACGAGCCTACCGAAGGCTTGGACCCGGCGACCGAGGCCCTGGTCGTCGCGCGCCTCGACGCTCGGCTCAAACGCACCGGCCAGGGCCTGATCCTGGTGAGCCACCGCGCCGCGCCGCGCGCCCTGTGCGATCAGCAACTGCCAATCGCTTCGCCCCGCGCTATAGGGTAGCCGACCTTGCGGAGCGGAGATCGCTATCACGTGATGACCACGGTTACGGCCGGCACGCTGCACAGCGACCTGCGGCCTCGGGCCTATCTGGCGGCCTTGGCCACGGTGGCGGCCTGTTGCCTGGTGCAGTTGGCCCTGCCGCCGGCGTTCAATGCGTCGTCGGCCTTCCTGCTGTTCGTGCCTGCGGTGCTGATCAGCGCCGCAGTCGGCGGTCTGGCGCCAGGGCTGTTCGCCACCGTGCTGGCGGCGGCGGCGGTGTGGGCCTTGAAGGCGCGCGGCCTGCATGACCAGGCCACGGCCCTGTCCAGCCTGGTGTTCGTGATGATCGGGGTCGGCATGTCGATCGGCGGCGGCTGGTTCCATGCCGCCCGTCGACGCGCTGCGGCCATGACCCATCATCTGCAGTCGATCCTCGACAGCGCGCCCGACGCCGTGATCGTCATCGACCCCGCCGGCCTGATGACCTCGTTCAGCCCGGCCGCCGAGCGCCTGTTCGGCTGGAGCGCGGCCGAGGCCATAGGACGCAATGTCAGCAGCCTGATGCCTGGACCGCACCGGGAGGGTCACGACGGCTACCTCGCCAACTATGCTCGCAGCCGTGAACCCAAGATCATCGGCACGGGCCGCGTCGTGGTCGGCCAGCGCAAGGACGGCTCGACCTTTCCGATGGAGCTGGCGGTCGGCGAGACCCGAGGCTCCAGCCCCTTCTATACCGGCTTCATCCGCGACCTGACGGATCGCCAGCAGACCGAGACGAGGCTGCGCGACCTGCAGACCGAGCTCGTTCATGTCTCGCGACTGACCGCCATGGGCGAAATGGCCTCGACCCTCGCGCACGAACTGAACCAGCCGCTGTCGGCGATCGCCAACCTGCTGACCGGTTCGCGCCGCCTGCTCGACCGGGGCCGGCCCGAGGATCAGGCCAAGGTGCGCGACGCGGTCGACAAGGCCTCGGCCCAGGCCCTGCGGGCCGGCGACGTCATCCACCGGATGCGCGAATTCGTGCGGCGCGGAGCCAGCGAGCGCGCGCCCGAACGCCTGTCGAAGGTGGTCGAGGACGCCGCCGCCCTGGCCCTGATTGGCGCCCGCGAGCACTTGGTCACCACCCGCCTGAAGCTCGATCCCGCCGCCGACGCGGTCTATGCCGATCGAGTCCAGATCCAGCAGGTGCTGGTCAATCTGATCCGCAACGCCGTCGACGCCATGGCCGACTCGCCGCGCCGAGAACTGACCATCGCAAGCCAGCGCCTCGACAGCGACTCCGTCCAGGTGAGCGTCACCGACACCGGTTCGGGCATCAATGACGATTTCCGCGAGCGCCTGTTCCAGCCATTCATGACCACCAAGGCCGAGGGCATGGGGGTAGGCCTGTCGATCTCGCGCTCGATCATCGAGGCGCACGGCGGGCGCATCTGGGCCGACGCCAATCCCAAGGGCGGGACGGTGTTTCATTTCACCCTGCCGCCCCAGCACGACCACGCACGACACGACGATGAAAGCCCGATCAATGAGTGAAGCCGTGATCCACCTGGTCGATGACGACGAGAGCGCCCGCGAGGCCCTGGCCTTCCTGCTGGAGGCCGCCGACTTCGCCGTGGTCAGCCACGCCTCCGCCCTGGCGCTGCTCGACGCCCTGCCGCTCGATGGCGCCGGCTGCGTGATCACCGACATGCGCATGCCCGACATGACCGGCCTGGAGCTGGTCCGTGAACTGAACAGTCGCGGCTCGCGCGTGCCCGTCCTGATGATCACCGGCCATGGCGACATCCCCCTGGCGGTGGAGGCCATGCGGGCAGGGGTGATCGATTTCATCGAAAAGCCGTTCGGCGAGGCGCGGATCCTCGACGCCCTGACCCGGGCGCTGGCCGCGGGACCGACGCCGGCCTCCACTGCGGCCTCCGACGACAGGACCCTGGTCCTGCAGAGGCTGGAGACCCTGTCCGAACGCGAGCGCCAGGTGCTGGATGGCGTGGTCGAGGGGCAGCCCAACAAGGTGATCGCCCGCGACCTGGGGATCAGCCCCCGAACGGTCGAGATCTATCGCGCCAAGCTGATGGCCAAGATGCACGCCGACAACCTGGCCGCGCTGGTGCGGATGACGCTGTCGGCGCGGCAGGGGTAAGCCGTCCTAGGTATTCGCCCTTAGGCGTCGGTCACGACTGTACCGCCCGACCGCGACGCGAGACAGTGACGGCGCTATCGGGAGATCGCCATGCTGTCCGTGATCCACGCGCCCACCCTATCGCCTGCCCGCCCACCGCCGGCCCTTGTCCTCGACGGCCTGCATCTGAGCCACGGGCGCGACGAGACGATCTTCCACCAGGACCAGTCCGCCGACCGGGTCTTTCAGCTGATCTCGGGGTCCTTGCGCACCTGTCGGATCCTGCGCGATGGTCGCCGGCAGATCGAGGCCTTCCACTTCCCTGGCGACGTCTTTGGACTGGAGAGCGGCCCGACCTATCGGGCCAGCGCCGAGACCCTGTCCGAAACCCTGGTGCGCGCCATGCCGCGCGCCGCTCTCGACACGCTGGCCGCCGAGCGCGGCGACGTCGCGCGCCGGCTCCTGGAACTGACCACCGACAGCCTGCGCCGCAGCCAGGACCATGCGCTGACGCTAGGCCGCCGCGCCGCTTGCGAACGGGTAGCCGCCCTGCTGCTGGACCTCGCCGAACGGACGGGCGCCCAGGCCTTGCTCGATGTGCCCATGACTCGCCAGGACATGGCCGACTATCTGGGCCTCACCATCGAGACCGTCTCGCGAACCCTGACCCAGTTTCAGCACGACGGGCTTATCGCCCTGCCGGCGGCCCGCAAGGTGCTGCTACGCGACCGCGCGGCCCTGGAAGCCATGGTGGATTGACGAAGTCTCTAGATGTTCGAGACCGCGTGCCGCGAGATCGAGGACCGCTCATGCCGAGGCGAATTTCATCCACACCGACATCGTCTCGCCCGGCGCCAGGATCCTGATTCCACTGTCCTTGCCCCCGAACGGGTCAGGACGGTTGGCGACCGGCTCGACGCAGATGAAGTCGGCGCCCGGCGGCGAATAGACGTGGAGCCAACGGCATTCGGGCGAGGCTGTGACGGTGGTGGTCGCGCCGTCGGGACCCGTCAGCGTCGCCACGCCGTTCCAGCCTGTGTAGCAGTTGTCGATCAGGCTTTCGACGGCGGTCAAGGCGCCGGCCGCCCAATCCGAGCGCCAAGCGCCCTCGACGAGCGTGGTGGGCAGGCAGTCTTCGTCGATCATCCACACACCGGTGACCCCCGCCCTCAAGCGCTCGCCGGCCGGGGCCGGAAAATACGGATGGAACCCCAAGCCGGCGGGCATCGCCGCGTCGCCGGTATTGGTCACCGACAGCTCGATGCGCAAACCGTCGTCAGCGAGATGGAACCGCTGCTCGGCGCGATAGGCCCAAGGCCATTCACCGAGGGCGTGTTCGAAGACCAAGACAGCTTCCACATCACTCGCAGACTCCACCGTCCAGGGCGCGCGCCAACCTTGACCGTGCAGGGCGTGCGGATGGTCCCCCAGGTTCGGCGACAGCGACACCTCATGGCCGGCGAAACTGAAGCAGCCGTTCGGAATGCGGTTGCAATAGGGGACGAGCGGGAAACACCCCGCGTCCAGAACCTCGGTCGTCCCGGCGGGCGTGGGTCGCGTCACGTCGCGGTCGTCCCAGGTGAAACGCCCCAAGGCGCCGCCCAGGCCAGGCAGTATCTCGACGCGAGCGCGGGCGGTCTGCAGGACGACGGTCATGGGATCTCCGACGGCGGCGTTGTCGAGCGGCTTGCTACGTCCATCGCCGCGCGGAAACAAGCAGCCTTCCCTCACGTCGCCCTAGGCGCGACCGGCGGGCCGTCGCATCATCGCCTCAAGCAGAGGCGGAGCGCATGAACAGACCCCTGGACGGCGTGCGCATCGTGGCGGTCGAGCAGTACGCCGCCGGGCCCTATGGCACCCAGCTGCTGTGCGAGCTGGGCGCCCAGGTGATCAAGATCGAGGCCCCGTCCCTGGGCGGCGACATCAGCCGGGGCCTGGGTCCCTACTTCCTGGGCGACGGCGACAGCCAGTTCTTCCAGACCTTCTCGCGCGGCAAGCAGTCGGTGGCGCTGGAGATCAAGACGCCGGAGGGCCGCGCCGACTTCGAGCGCCTGGTGGCCGGCGCCGACGCGGTGGTCAACAACCTGCGCGGCGACCAGCCGGACAAGCTGAAGATCACCTTTGACAGCCTGAAGACGATCAAGCCCGCGATCGTCTGCGCCCATCTGTCCGCCTACGGACGGGGCAATAGTCGCGAGGCCTGGCCGGGCTACGACTATCTGATGCAGGCCGAAGCCGGGTTCATGACGATGACCGGCGAGCCGGACGGACCGCCGGTGCGGTTTGGCCTGTCGATGGTCGATTTCATGACCGGCTCGGTGTTCGCCCTGGGGATCGTTTCGGCCATCCTCGGGGCGCGGGCCAGCGGCATCGGCTGCGACGTCGACGTGTCGCTGTTCGACGTGGCCCTGCACCAGACCTCCTATCCGGCGGTGTGGGCGATGAACGAGGGCCATGTCGTCGGACGGCCGCCGCGCGGCGCCCATCCATCGATCAGCCCGTCCCAGCGGGTCAAGACCCAGGACGGCTGGGGCATGTTGATGTGCCAGACGCAGCGGTTCTGGGAGGTCTGGTGCGATCTGGTCGAGCGGCCGGACCTGAAGACCGATCCGCGCTTCCTCGACATGCCAGCGCGCCGCGCCCATCTCGACGCCCTGACCCCGATCCTCGACGCGATCATGGAGACGCGGACGGGCGCCGACTGGATGACCTATCTGGGCGGCCGCGTGCCGTTCGCTCCGATCGCCGACCTGGCTGACGCCCTGGATAACCCCTTCGTGGCCGAGGTGGCCATGCGCGACCACATCGACCATCCGGCTAGGCCCCAGGGCCTGCACATGCTGGCCTGCCCGATCAAGGTCGATGGCCAGCGCATGCCCGCCGCCCGCGCCCCGGCCATGGGCGAGCACAACGGTCTGCTGCGGGGTGACGACCGATGAAGCTCGACGGCGTCAAGGTGCTCGACCTTTCCCTTTTCCTGCCCGGTCCGATGCTGACCCTGATGATGGCCGACCACGGGGCCGACGTGATCAAGATCGAGCCGGTCGGCGAAGGCGAGCCCAGCCGGCACATCGGCCTGTCGACAAACGGCCAGACCGTGTGGTTTCGCAACACCCATCGCGGCAAGCGCTCGGTGCAGCTGGACCTGAAATCCGCTCAAGGCCAGGCCGCGTTCTGGACCCTGGCCAAGGAAGCCGACGTTCTGGTCGAGGCCTTTCGGCCCGGCGTGGTCGATCGCCTGGGGGTCGGCTACGAGGCGGTCAAGGCGGTCAATCCGGGGATTGTCTATTGCTCGATCAGCGCCTTTGGCCAGACCGGCCCCTATCGCGACCGGCCCGCCCACGACCTGGCCGTCGAGGCCCTGGCCGGGCTCGTGGCGCTGAACGAGGGCCAGGACGGCAAGCCCGCCATGCCCGGCCTGATGGCCGCCGACGCCCTGGCCTCGCTGACCGCCCTGTCCGGCGTGTTGATGGCGCTCTATCGCCGGACCCAGACGGGTCTGGGCGACCATCTCGACGTCGCCATGCTCGACAGTCTGATGGCCTGGACGCCCAACGCCACCGGCCCGGTGTTCGCCCAAGACCGCGCCAACGTCCCCAAGGCCGAGCGCTCCTGGGGCGGGGCGGCGATGTTCAACCTGTATGAATGCCGCGATGGCCGCTGGATCGTGCTGGGAGGGTCGGAGGTGAAGTTCGCCGCCACCCTGCTCGAGGCGCTGGGGCGGTCGGACCTCTTGGACCATGCCCGCCAGCCGCCCGGTCCCGGCCAGGAGCCCCTGCGGGTGTTCTTTCGCGAGACCTTCATCACCAGGACCCAGGCCGAATGGGAAGCTTGGTTTGAAGGGCGCGACATCTGTTTCGCCCCGGTCCGCACCCTGAAGGAGGCTTTCGCCGACCCCGCAGTGGCGGCGCGCGGGATGATCTGGCGCGATGCGGCGGGAAACGCCGTGGTCGGCACGCCGCTGCTGTTTCGCCAGGAACCCGGACGTCCGGACCCCAAGGCGCCGGGCCTCGACGAGCACGCCGGCCAGGTGTGGCGCACGCTCAGCTAGGATCGGATCGCGGCCCAACCCGATCACGCGATGACAACGATGGACATTCGCGCGCCTCCCTCGATATGCAGGGTCTGAAGGCGACGCGCGTTCGCCGGAGGAACCGATCCGTGACCCAGCACCCGCCCCTCGCCCTGAGCCGCCGTCGCGCGCTCGCTGGTCTCGCCCTGACCGGTTTTGCCGCCACGCCCGCCTTCGCCCACGCCGCCACCTATCCCGTGGTCGGCAAGGTCGAACGCCTGGACCCCGCCCTGGACGCCCTGATCGACGCGGATGCGCCGGTCGAGCAGGTGCTGGACGGCTTCACCTGGAGCGAGGGCCCGGTCTGGGTCGGCGGTAAGGACGGCTTCCTGCTGATCTCCGATGTGCCGGCCAACCGGATCCTGCGCTGGTCGCCCCCTAGGGGCGGCCAGGGGGGCGGCCAGGGGGGCGGCAAGGGCGGCGGCGCGGTGTGGCTGTCGCCGTCGGGCTATGCCGGACCCGAGACCGGCAGCCTGCGCGAGGCGGGCTCCAACGGCCTGATCCTGGCGCGCGGCGGCTTGGTGATCGGCGACAGCGGCAACCGCTGCGTCTCGTTCATCGACTTGAAGACCCAGAAGAAGACTGTCCTGGCCGCCAGTTTCGAGGGCAAGCGTCTCAACAGTCCCAACGACCTGGTCCTGGCCCGCGACGGCGCGATCTATTTCACCGACCCGCCTTGGGGCCTGAACGGCGACTGGGCCTCGCCCTACCGCCAGACCGACTATTCGGGCGTCTACCGCCTGGGTCCTGACAACGCCCTGACCCTGATCGACAAGACGATCGAGCCGAATGGCATAGGCCTGTCGCCCGACGGGGGCACGCTCTATGGCAGCGACCGCAAATCGGGTTGGGTGGCCTGGGACCTCGACGCCAAGGGCGGCGCGACCGGGCGCCGGTCCTTCGTCGACCGCGCCGCCACAGGCATAGCGGGCGGCGATGGCCTGAAGGTCGATAGCCGCGGCAATCTCTGGGCCTCGGGCCAGGACGGCATCTCGATCTTCACGTCCGCAGGGCGCCGCCTCGGGATCATCCGCGCCGACGATGTCATCTCCAACTGCGAGCTGGCCGCCGACGGCCACCTCTACATGTCCTCCAACCACCGCGTGCTGCGGGTGAAGGTGAAAGCGCGGAAGCTAACCGTCTGACGGGGGCGAAGCGACGCCATCGCTCGCGCGGCAAATACGGCCCCAGGAGGACCGACATCGGAATATCGTGAAGAATAAAATGGCGCGCCTGGAACGATCCGAACGTCTGACTCTCAGATTCGTATAATAGACTGGCGCCTTTCCAGTATATACAACACCTGACGCTTGGCTACGATAACCCCGTATCACCAAATGTGATTTGCTGAAAATCGTCGTGTTGGGTAGCATGTTCTGGCGCACCCACATTGAGACTGATTTTCCACTTTCCCCGGAAGGCCGCGACAAGCTTTCGGTCGAGAACGGTCCTGCAACCGCCAACGGCGCGATGCGAACGCTTAGAGCGATCTACAACCACCAGCGCCGGCCTCAAAGAGGGTCGACAGACCCAGCAGGCCGCAGTTCCGTTCAGTGACAAGGAAGAGCGGAATGTCTGCCACATAGCCCGCCATTCGACCTTTCGCCTCGAAACATGAACGGCAGCGGTGCTTGTTGAAGTGCTCGCCCCAACTCAGGATCATCGGATTGAAGATGTAGATGCCGCTCCTTGCGCCGGCTGTCAGCGACAGGTCGCCTGCGACGACGCCGAGCCATTCGGAAAACAGCCAAACGCTTCGCGCGTCACTGCGTCGTTGGTGTCTACCGCCGCTAGAGCATTAGCCGCAAAAGGCGATTATCCTGACCTCCGGTTATAGCGAGGCTCTATCCGACAGTAAGGAAAAGGGCTTTCCCCTGTTGCAGAAGCCGTATTCGGTCGAGGCGCTCTCACACATCGTCAGAAAGAGCGACAGGCGCCGGTAAGACGCTACGCGCCGCAGGACCCAGGCGCGAGAGATCACGACGTGCAAGCTCCCCCTCCCGCGACCTATCCCCTAATTCACGCTCGACCTGCCCAGCGAGCCCGGAGTAGAAAACATGCAAGGTCGGGGGACCTAACTGAAACTTGTTGCGTCGGCCACGACGCGTCCAGTGTGAGGCCCCCGATGGCTATTGAGCCCAACCGCGCCACATTGGGTTCGACCGACGAATTTGCGGCTGCTCTCGAAGATTTCTTTGATAACGGCTCGATCGGGCTTCATCTGGTTGGGAGCGATGGCCTGGTACTGCGGGCGAACCAGGCGGAACTGGATCTGCTCGGATATACTGCGGACGAGTATATCGGCCGGCCAATCGCCGCCTTGCGCGCCGATGCTGAAAGCAATGCCCTGAACAGCTATCACGGGGCGAGCACCGGCAAGCCGGCCGAGGTCTCGGGCGAGCTGTTCTTCAGGCTCGACGGGTCCAGCTTCCCGGTTGCCGGGGTAGAATTGATCGGCAAGCCGTTCACGTTTGAGCAGATGGCGGCCCGTGTTCGGGATGTCCTGGACACCCGAGCCAAGCCGTGAAGGCGTTCGCGAGCAGCGCGCACTCTCTCGCAAGGTGTGCCTTGTCAATGATGTCAGGCGACGCGTGTCGGACCCAACGGAGCTGGCCGATCATCGCCCTCAGTGGAACGACCCGGTCCCGCATCGCTTTCAACCTGGCCAGAGCCTATTTTGCTGGACCTGCGCCGGGGAAGATTTCCAGATGAGCGAACGGGAGCTCGCCGTGCTGGAGCCAGACCGGGCCTTCCTCGACGGCGAGGGTGATATGCGCCGGCGCCTGCGTGTTTTCGACTGGACGTCCACATCGCTTGGCGCACCAGCGGAGTGGCCACCCGTCTTGAAGGCTCTTGTCGAGCTCATGCTAAACTCGAAACAGCCCATGTTCGTCGGCTGGGGCAAGGACCGGATCTGGCTTTACAACGATGCGTTTAACGCCCTCGTCGGACCCGAAGCAGACCCCCCAGGTCTGGCGGACGAACAGCGTTGGCCCTATGCAGGGTCGCCGTTGCAGCCCGTATTCGAGCGCGTGTTCACCGGCGCTCCAGCGCTTATCACGGCCTCGACCCTCGGCCTGGACGTGCGAGGCCGGGTCGATGCGCACTTCGACATCACGCCTGTTCGCGGCGAACGTGGCGGCGTCACCGGGCTCTTGGGCGTCTGGGCAGAGACCCCTGCTCAAATCCACGAGGACCCAAAGCCATTGGCAAGCATTGAGGAAGAACGCGAGCAGCTTTTTGAGATGAGCCGCGATCTCCTAGCGGTGGCGACATACGACGGCTTTTTGCGACGTATCAACCCGGCCTGGTCGCACCACCTCGGGAGGTCTGAAGAAGACCTCCTTGCGAGGCCGTTTTCTGAAATCATCCATCCTGATGACCTCCCCTTCGCGGCCCAGGTCGTTGGGGCCTTGCAAAAGGGGGAGCCCGTCCATCAATTTCGCATCAGGCTGCTGAGGTCGGACGGCCAAGCCATGGCGTTCTCATGGTCCGCCGTGCCCGATCCGCAGTCCGGCAGCCAAACCTTCTATACCGTTGGCCGCGACGTCACGGACGACGCGCCCGAACTGCGACGAAGCGAAGCCCGCCTCCGCTTCCTCGACACCCTCAACAGGGCCCTCTCAACCCTCGACAATGCCGACGCGATCCTGGCCATCACCACGCGGATGGTCGGCGAATATATGGGCGGTTCGAACTGCGCCTATGCTGACATGGACGCCGATCAGGACGGCTTTACGGTCCGAGGCGATTGGGCGGCGCCAGGTTCGCAGACCATTGTTGGCCACTACAGGCTTGCTGACTTCGGGAAGCTGGCGGTGGCCAACCTTGGCGCTGGCCGGCCGCTGATCGTCATGGATAATCTGGCCGAGCTTGCCCCCGAAGAGGCCGCGACCTTCCAGGCGATTGGGATCGCCGCCACAATCTGCATGCCCCTCGTCAAGGACGGTCGGCTGACAGCCTTGATGGCGATCCATGACGCGGCCCCGCGCTCATGGACCGAGGACGACCTGGCGCTGATCGGCGAAGTCACCCAGCGCTCGTGGGCTCATATTCAAAGGGTCGGCGCCGAAGCCGCCCTCAGGACGAGCCATGGGCGGTTCGAGGCCGCGGTCGCGGCGGTCGAAGGCCTGATTTGGACCAACGATCCCGAGGGACGCATGGTAGGAGAGCAGCCGGGCTGGGCGGGGCTCACCGGACAGTCTCGAGACGAATACCAAGGCTATGGTTGGGCCGCAGCCGTGCACCCGGAGGATGCTCAGCCTACCGTCGATGCGTGGGAAGAGGCCGTCCGCGAGCGCAAGCCGTTCTTGTTTGAGCACAGACTGCGCCGCGCCGACGGCGCTTGGCGCACCTTCTCGATTCGCGCGGTCCCGACCTTCGGCTCGGACGGCTCCATTGTTGAATGGGTCGGTGTCCACACCGATATCACGGCCCAGCGAGCGGCTGAAACCGAACTCAGAGACTTGGCCATTACCTTGGAAAAGCGCGTCGCGGCCGCGCTCGCCGAACGCAGGCTCCTGGCTGATATTGTGGAGGGCACAGACGCCTTCGTGCAGGTTGTTGACTTGGAGTTCCTCTGGATGGCCGTCAACCGGGCCGCCGCTGATGAGTTCGAACGGATTTATGGGGTGCGACCCAAGGCTGGCCTTTCGATGCTCGATCTCCTGGCGCCCCAGCCCGACCACCAGGCCGAGGTCCGCTCGGTCTGGGCGCGGGCCCTAGGAGGGGAAGAGTTCACGGAAGTCGGGGAATTCGGCGACGCCACGCGTGGCCGCAGGTCCTATGAGATGAAGTACAACGTGTTGCGCGACGCCTCCGGTGAGCAGATCGGGGCGTACCAATTTGCCTACGATGTGACCGATCGCGTTCGCGAGCAAAAGCGCCTGAGGTTCGCCGAAACCCAGTTGCGTCAGGTCCAGAAGATGGAGGCCATGGGCCAGCTGACTGGCGGCGTGGCGCACGACTTCAACAACCTGCTCACCCCGATCCTTGGGGCGTTGGACATGCTCGAACGCAAGGGCGCCAGGGGCGAGCGCGAACAGCGCTTGGTTTCCATGGCGATCCAGTCGGCCGAGCGCGCCAAGACCCTGGTGCAGCGCTTGCTCGCCTTCGCACGGCGCCAGCCCCTGCAATCGACAACCCTTGATGTGAGCGAATTGGTGGCTGGCATGGCGGATTTGGTCGCCAGCACGATCGGCCCCCATATCAAGGTGGTGGTCGAGCTAGAGGACCGGCTGCCGCCAGCGTTGGCCGACGCCAACCAGCTGGAAATGGCTCTGTTGAATCTCGCTGTCAACGCGCGCGATGCGATGGAGGACAATGGGACGCTGCGGCTGATGGCCCGGAGCGCAACCATCAAGCGCGGCGACCGCGCCGACCTCGAGCCTGGCCGCTATGTCATCGTCTCCATAGCCGATACTGGCGTGGGAATGGATCAGGCCACTCTGGCACGAGCCATCGAGCCCTTCTTCTCGACGAAGGGCGTCGGCAAGGGCACCGGGCTTGGGCTCTCAATGGTGCATGGCCTCGCGGAACAATTGGGCGGGAGCCTGACCATACAAAGCGGCCTTGGCGTCGGCACCACCGTAGAGCTTTGGCTTCCGCAAAGTGAAGAGGCGGTTCGCCCGACGACAGGGGATCCTGAGACATCGTTTTTGACCGAAGGCCCTAAGGGCACAGTTCTCCTGGTGGATGACGAAGAGTCGGTGCGGGCAATAACAGCTGAGATGCTGACGGACATGGGCTGGGCCGTCCAAGAGGCTAGTTCGGCTGAAACCGCCTTGGCCATGATCGAGGCCGGCCTTCGGCCCAGCCTGATTGTCACCGACCATTTGATGCCCGGAATGACGGGCGTGGAAATGGCCGCCGCCGTGAAGGTCGCTCTTCCGGAAGTCCCGATCCTGCTTGTTTCTGGTTTTGCGGAGCACTCCGGCGTATCGCCGGAGCTGCCTCTTCTCAGTAAGCCCTTCCGAAACACAGACCTTGCGCGAAGCGTCGCTTGGCTTACCGCGAGGCCGGCCGCCACGGCGATGACAGCGGGCACGAACCAGCCGGAGACCTGATCGGCCATCCGCTGGATCGGAGCGCGGCTGCGTTGCGCGTCGGCGACCATCTGCACAATGCGTGAGAGCAAGGTGTCGGCGCCCACCTTCTCGGCCCGCATCACGAAGGAGCCGGTCTTGTTGATCGAGCCGGCGATGACCTTGCCCCCTGGCTGCTTGGTGACCGGCATGGACTCGCCCGTCACCAGGGACTCGTCGATCGACATGCGGCCTTCGACGATCTCGCCGTCCACCGGCGCCCTCTCGCCTGGTCGGACCCGCAGCCGGTCGGCTACGAGGACAAGGTCGAGCGTGACCTCCTCGTCGGTCCCGTCCTCGCGGAGGCGCCGCGCGGTCTTGGGAGCCAAGTTGAGCAGGGCCTTGATCGCCCCGCTGGTTCGTTCGCGGACCCACAGTTCGAGGACCTGCCCCAGGAGCACCAGCACGGTGATCACGGCGGCCGCCTCGAAACAGACCGGAACGGCGCCCGCCGCGTCGCGGAAAGCGGGCGACGCGCGCCCATATGCGCAGTGGAGACTGGGCGAGACGCCTTCGCGGGGTATCTGCCGCAACGGCAGAGATGGGGATTTGATCCAAGCCAAGCCAAGCCAAGCCAGGCCGTTCAATCGCCTAGACCCGCATCCAAGGCCCGCCACGCGCCGCAGCTTGTGTTCAGGACGATCGCCGTGGAGACAACTTGCGGCTCCCCATTCAGATGACGAAAACCGGCGCGAAGCCGCCCCCCGGCGTCCTGAAGTTGGTGGTCTGTCCCTGGTAGACGCGGGCGGCCATCAGAAGCGGTGAACCAGCATAGGTGTAGAGGCGCATGTCCAGCTTCAGCGACTGGATCTCGCCGTCGACCCTGGTCCGCCGTTCGCGGGGCGCGGCGAACGCCTGGGCGATGTAGCCGCCTTGCCGGATGTCCTGCCAAACGCCTCGGGTGATCTTGTCGCCACGATAGACCGCCTTGCCCCCATGGCCCGCCGCCGGCTTGAAGAAGTAGCGCTTGCGCGCCGCCCAGAGCTGGTCCGCATTATCCGCGGTGACCATGACGGTGGCGGGCACGGCCGCCAGGCTCTGCCGCTGGCTGGATGTGATCGCCCATCGGCTCGCCGCGCCCGGGTCGCAGAGCAGGGTCAGGTTGCGCTTGTCGGCCAGGAGCGCGTGATTGCGAGGGTTGGGCGTGAGCACAACCGCGCCAGCCATATAGGCCTCTCGCAACGGCTCATGGCCGCTTTCGCTCAGGGCGAAGTCCACCAGGCGATTGTAGACAAGATCGACCGCCTGGTCCTCGAACTCCAATCGGCCCTCGACGAAGCGCAGTTGCTCCGGATTGACCACCCAGGCCTTGAGGCCGTTGCGCTCGAAGAAGCGTTGCGCCAGCAGAAACTCGGGAAGCAGATATTGCTCCCGCAGCCGATCATCGACGATGGCGACTGTTCGCGGCTGTCCCACGCGACCTTGCGCCCGCCACTCCGCCAGGAACATCTTCCAGACGATCGCGTCGAATTCATCTGGACGCGCCCACGCATCGCGTCGTCCGCCTCGCGGCAGCAGGCCCTCTGCGCACGCGCCAGCATGGCGTTGAGGAAGGCCCCCCCCCGGCATTGGTATTGACCTCGATGAGCTTGGGCCCCTCGGCGCCGAGATGGAAGTCGTAGCCCACGAAGACCCCGCAGGGGCCAAAGTCCTCCATGAGGCGCGGATCGCCTTCTTCGCCGACCTGCTGGACGAGCTGTTCGGTCCCATCCCCTGACACGCTGGAGACATCGCCATGGGCCGCCTAGTCCCACCGGAGCCGACCACCACCGCGCCGGACCACGGCGGTGATGCTGGATCTTCAGCATTTTGGCCCAGGGCCTTCCGTTAAAACACTGATTCGAGACCCCTTTGCCCGCGTCAACGACGTAAAATTGATCTGGGATGTCCGCGCGAGCCCGACCTCTCGGTCCTGACCGTCTACAGGCGACAGGCCGCCGTTGTGCAGAAGCCTTCAGCGAAGAGTTGGCCTCGGCGTTTGACGTGAAAGCCGGGAGATAAGTCGCCAGTAGAAACGCGGCGAGCAGTAGGGGTACAGCATGCCCGACCCGAACAAGCCTCAACGTCTTCTCACTGTGCAGCGGCGTGGAAAAAAGGCTCTGACGCACATTTGGTGACGCGATCAGGTGGCATGGCCAATCAGCCGGGCCTGTAGGAGATCTAGCTTCCCCCGGCCGTACATCTGGCGCTGAGTAGGGCTGGGTTGATGGTCATGGCGCCAATGGCGCTGCGGATCTGGCGCATCGACTTGCGCACCGCGTCGAGGAAGGCGCGGCTGGCGTTCTCCATCAAGTGCCAGCGGTCGGCGACCTGGACCGCATGCGGAACCGCTTTGGCGGCCGCCAAAGCGTAGGCGCCGCCCCGATCGCGAGCGACGATGGCGATTTGCGGTTGCTGGCTCAGCCAAGCCTGAGCCCTGGCGCGGCTCGCGGTCTGGAAGCAGGCTGATGGGCCGCCTCCGTTCCAGATCACCGATGATCGTCCCGTAGCGATGGTTGCGTCGCCAGACCCAGTCGTTGATGCCAACCACTGTGGGCGGCGTGGGCGCTGGAGAGCCGCGCCGGCGGACTACCCGCAGCAGCGTGTCGTTGCTGACCGGCAGCCTCATAAGAGCTCCTGGCGCACCATTTCGGCCGCCGCAGAGGGTGCAGGTTGAGCGCCGCCCAAGCCGCTTGCTCCCTCCGGAGAGCAAATGGCGCTGGACGTTCCGTTGCTGTGGGGTTGGCCCGAGGATCCGTTGCGTTTGCCGTGCGCGGGAGGCGTAGCCGGACGCGCGAAGGAGGAACTTCGCGGCGAAGGCGCGTCCCTATCCTGTACAGTGGAACTGTCGTTCTTATGGGACTTTTCCAGGCGCCGGGATCTAGGCGCCTGGGCGGCATATCTCTGCGCAAACACCGCAGGCTCAAGGTAATGGGCCCGGCGGGCTTGCGTCGCCTCGCGGAACGCAGCGTCAGCGGCCTCCATTTCGTCCAGGCGGGCCACCAGCGGGGCCAGGTCACTAGGGCCCCGTTCCCTGTCAAACTCCTCAGTGCTCGGGGGCCGGGGGTTTGACAGCGAACGGGGCCGCCGCGAAGATCGCGTTGCCTCCGACGAGCGTCAGCAGAGGTCGTGCGGCGTTCGCTGCGCGGCGGGCACGGCGAGATTCACGTCAGGGCGGCCGATCTGGTGTGAAGAAGGTGACTCACCAAGGGATCGCCGCGCCGTCCCAGGCGTAGAACCCACCGGTCGCCTCGGGGCTTAATCCGTCAAGGACACGCAGGATGTGGCCTGCCGCGACCTGCGGCGTGAAAAGCCGGGCCGGCGGGGTCTGCCCGATGAACGGCCGGCTGAGCGGCGTCGCCACCGTACCCGGATGGATCGCCACGCAAACACCAAGCGGATGGGTGCGTGCGTGCTCGATCGCAGCCGTGCGGATGATCATGTTGAGCGCGGCCTTCGAGGCCCGGTAGCCGTACCAGCCGCCCGCCGCATTGTCGGCGATGCTGCCCACCCGCGCCGACAAGGATGCAAATGCGCTGGCGCGGTCACGCGGCATCAAGGGCAGGAAATGCTGCGCGACGAGCGCCGGGCCGATTGCGTTGATCTGGAACTGCCGACCCAGTGTGTCCGAGTTCAGGGTCCGAAGGGACTTCTCCGGGCCAAAGCCTGGACCGTGCAGCGCGCCGGTGGCCACGATGACGCGGGTTGGCATCCCCAGGGCCGCCACCCGCCGCGCTGCCGCCAAAAGGCTCGGCGCCTCCAGTATATCGGCTTCGATCCAGGTCTGATCCGCGTCATCGATCAGATCCGACGGGCGCTGACGTGACAGGCCAACCACATGCCCGTATCGCGCATCGCGCCGAAGCGCCTCGAGGAGGGCTCGACCGATGCCGCCGCCTGCTCCGATCACCACCGCGATGTCGCCGTTCCCCTCGCTGGTCACTGCGGAACCTGCAGGACCCCGACGCACAGCCCGCCGACGGCGCCGATCGTGAGACCGGTCCTGAGCCGGGCGTACCAAGGCGGCAATCCCTTGGCGCTGACGTCCCAGGCCCAGTTCAGGGCCAAGGCGGCGGTTAGCACGGTCAACTGAAGGCGGGCTGCGTCAGGGAGGAAAACCAGGGCCGCGAGCCCCGCCAGGGTCGGCGTCATGGCCAGCCCCACGACGATGGGATCGGGCGCGGCGTCCCGCACCGCCAGCCCCCATCGCGCCCCGCCCAGGAATGAAAGGATCAGGGCGGCATAGACGGCTTCGATCGCCGCAGCGACGTCCACCCATTTCGGCGCCAGTACGCTCGCGACGGCCAGCGACCAGAAGGGAATGATCCCCAGAACGCCGTAGGCCAGGACGCCGCGCGGCGTATGTCCCGTTCGCCCTGTCATAGCTTCCTCGCCCGCCGCGCCAGGCCCCATCGCAAGATCGTCTGCAATCCCGGGCGCAATCTCAGAAAGAGGCCGTAGGCTCGTTCCAGGAGCCAAAGGACCGGCGGCGGCGAGGCCAGCACGGCGAGCGGGCGTAGGGCCGGCAGGACACTCCACATGGCCACGAAGGCCGCCGCCCCGGCGACCACCGGCCCGCCGCGAGGCTGGGCGTGCAGCCGCGCCAACCGCGCCACGCGATCGTTCGGACACGCACTTGGTAGGCTGAGATCGACGAACTCGATCGCCGAGGCGCGATCAAGCTGACTCATCAGCCCGATCTCCGCCCTGCAGATCGGGCAGTCGCCATCGTACCAGACGGTCAGCGAACGCGCGTCCGCGACGGCTACTGGGGGCCTGACAGCCATGCGAACGCTGAGTGATTGTGAATGGACTCGAAGTTTTCCGAGGAGACCTCATAGCGGGCCACGCGGGGATCGGCGGACAGCGACACAGCGATATCGCGCACGAGATCTTCCACGAACTTCGGGTTCTCGTAAGCGCGCTCGGTCACATACTTTTCGTCTGGTCGCTTCAGAAGCCCCCAGAGCTGGCAGGACGCGCTCGCCTCAGCGATATCGATGAGGTCCTGCAACGGCAACACGGCGCCCTGCGCCAGCGTCGCGGCAATGGTGATGTGCGAGCGCTGGTTGTGGGCGCCGTAGAGCGAGATCTCTTTCGAGCACGGACAGAGGCTGGTGACTGGGGTCAGGATTTGCTGAGTGATCGACAGCTGGCCATTGGCATGTTCGGCGCGGAGCGTCAGCTGGTGGTCGAGCAAGCTCTTGATCCCCGAAACGGGCGCGGTCTTGCGGACAAAGTAGGGCATCCGCATCTCGATGACGCCGCTCTCGGCGCCGAGGCGCGTCAGCATGGTCGCCATCAGGCTTGATAGGGTTTCCGCGGAAAGGGGCGCCTTGAAATCCTCCAGCACCTCCAGGAACCGCGACATGTGGGTTCCCTTGGCGTGGGCCGGCAGGGACACGTACATGTCGATGACCGCAACCGAAGGCTGGACGCCGTCGTGCGTGGCGATGAGCATCGGATAGGTAACCGATTTCACGCCCACCCGCTGTATGACGATGTTTCGAGAATCCTCGCTGGACTGCACATCTGGCATCAGCGCGGTGGTGATCATGTTCATGGCGGGCTCCGCGTATTTGTCCTGGACAAATACGCCTTGAAGCCTGATTGTCCAGAAAATAACTGATAGTTGTCCATGACAAATGTAGATGTATCCGACAACTCGCGCCTGATGAGCATCGCGGCGGTCGAGCGCGACTGCGGCTTGCCCAAAGACACGCTGCGCGTCTGGGAGCGACGCTACGGTTTCCCCAAACCGTTGAGGGACCACAATGACGAACGGCTGTACCCAGCCGATCAGGTGGCCACCCTCCGCCTGCTCCGCCGTTTGGTGGCTGCGGGCCATCGTCCCGGGAGAGTGGTCGGCCGCCCGGACGAGGACCTTTTCGCCCTGCTGCGGCAGATCGACTCCCAGGCGGCACAGTTCGTCGGGGGCGAGGGCCAGCAGGTTCTGAAGCTTCTGGAGACTTATGACGCGGCCGGGCTGCGGGAGGTTTTGAACGCCATGGTCATGCGGGCCGGCTTGGGCGCGTTCGCAGCCGAAATCGGGCCTGGGTTAGCAGAGGCGGTCGGGGTCGCGTGGTCGCGGGGCGAGCTTGAGATCCATCAGGAACACCTGTTCACCGAGCAGTTCACGACCGTCCTGCGCAGCGCCATCAATGCAGCCCAGGGCGCAGGCGTGCCGCGCCGTCGCCCGCGGGTTTTATTCAGCACCTTTCCGCAAGAACCGCATGCTCTGGGCCTGCTGATGGCCGAGGCGATGTTCACGCTCGAAGGCTGCCTCGGCATTTCCTTGGGCGTGCAGACACCGATCCCCGAAATTGCTGCTGCCGCCAGGGCGCACGAGGTCGACATCCTGGCGCTGTCGTTCTCGTCGATGATCCCGGTGACTCAGGCGGTAGCTGGCCTCTCTGAACTGCGCGCCCTCGTGCCCAGTACCGTAGAGATCTGGGCCGGCGGCGCCTGCGCCGGCCTACGACCGAAGCCCGGCGTCCAGGTGCTGCGAGCGCTAGCCGCCATCGGGCCCGCAGTTACGGCGTGGCGGGCTTGTGAAGATGGAAGGATCGCTCAAGTGGGATGCAACCGAGCCGATTAGACAGATATTCTCAACAGCAAAAGCAAGACCGCAACAATCAGAAGGAAAAGTCTCATGAAAAAGTTTGTAGTTCACATTTGGAGTTACGTATTCGACCATAATGTCAGCCCGCTGCGTCATATCCCGGACGTGCCCACTAGACATATGATACTGCAGATTCTGGCTTGGATGTGGGTTTCTGCCTTTTCTATTGCTATTGGTAGCTATACGTTCTTCGCTGTAAGTATGATTGGACACATAGCTCTAATAGCAGCTGCGGCCATAACTGTTGCGACCTACACAGCCGCAGAAAAGAAGCCAGCGTTGTTTGCATTTCAATCGGCACGTAGGCCCGACGGGGAGCACGAATAGAACTCGTCGGATGCGGGCTCTGGCGGCTTGAATTGCACCCGCGAGAACTTGTCGCATGGCCTTCGACTCAATCGCAATCGGCCGCCGTACACCGCACCGGAGCACGCCACCAAAGAGCCGGCGGCGTGCTGACGGGTCGCAAGAGAGTAGGATGATTATGAGACGGAGAGTATTGGGCGCAGTACTGGGCGTCACCCTCATCGGAACCGTTGCGATGGCCGTCGAAGAACCACCCTTTAAGGGCGTCCTCCGCGAGGGCGCTTTCGAAGTCCGCGACTATCCGGCCCTGGTGGTTGCTGAGGTGACCGTCGGCGGGGACCAGAAGGAAGCGGCCGGCAAAGGCTTTCGCCTGCTCGCCGGCTATATATTTGGTGGCAACAAACGCCGCCAGAGCATCGCCATGACGGCGCCGGTGGCCCAGTCGTCGATGAGCGAGAAGATCGCCATGACCGCGCCGGTCACCCAGACCCAGAGTGCAAACGAATGGGTCGTGCGCTTCACGATGCCGAGCGCCTATTCCTTAGCGACGCTTCCCGAACCTAACGACCCTAAGGTGCACCTGCGCGTTCTTGCGCCCGCCCGCTTTGCGGTTCTCCGATTCTCTGGCCTGGCGCGGAAGGACGATGTGGCCGCCAAAACCTCCGAGCTCGAAAAGATTACTGGAACACACCACCTCCGCGCTGTCGGCCCGGCGTCGCTGGCCCAGTATGATCCCCCGTGGACCCCCTGGTTCTTGCGGCGCAACGAAGTGATGATCCCTGTCGCGCCCTGATTGCGCCTGATCGGCCAAACGACGGCAGCGGCCTGCAGCCCTCACGGCGGCCAGGATCTGCGGTCGTGGCGCTCGTCGCGGGACGCTCTTGTCGATAGTCGCAGGCTTGGCGGGTCAACACCTCTGCGCGAATGACATGGGACTGGTCGCCGCACCATTCGCAGGGGAGACTTGCGATTTCCTGTTCGAGCACAGGGCCGATTGCGCGCTCTTTCCCGTGCATCGTGGCGAGGACGGCGACGGTGTTTTTGTAAGGACGATCATCAGCCGCCATGTTCAGAAGTAGCTCTCTTGTGAGGTGGCGCCGGAAATTCGGACAGTTGGCCAATACCAAAAGCCCCTAGCTCTGACTCCGACAGGACTCCCTGACTGGCCGAACAGTGATTCACTCTCGTGGTTGCAAGGGAGGTTGTGGATGTCGGCGATCAAGCTTCGAGACGATTATGACGCCGCCCAGGTCCGTCGTCTGGCGGCGCGGGCCAAGGATCCAGATCAGGCGCGGCGACTGCTGGCGCTGGCGGCGGTTTATGAAGGCCGCAGTCGAGCCGAAGCGGCTGAGTTGGCCGGCATGGACCGGCAGACGCTGCGGGACTGGGCGCTGCGGGAGCCCATGGCGTGGTCGTCCTCGACCAGGCCGGATGGCACACCACCCAAAAGCTCAGACCGCCCGACAACCTCACCCTGTTGCCCCTGCCGCCACGCTCACCCGAGCTCAATCCCGCCGAGAACGTCTGGCAGCACCTGCGACAGCGCTTCCTCTCCAACCGGGTGTTCGACGACGACGACGCCATCGTCCAAGCCATCTGCGAGGCCTGGAACAAATTGATGGCAGAGCCAGACCGCATCAAATCCATCGGCCACCGCCAATGGGCCAAAGGTTCACGCTAGGGGCGATTGGTATTAGACTACCGGAATTCCGATAAGCCATTGTTTTGGAGCCGCTTTGTGCCAACCAAGTCAGAAAATCCACCGGCAACCCCAGCGTCGTTACAGCTGTTACAGCCAAACGCCGCCGCTGCTCCGTGACAGCGAAGCTCACAACCCATTGAGATTGTTCGGAGAAAATGGCGCGCCCGGAACGATTCGAACGTCCGACCCTCAGATTCGTAGTCTGATGCTCTATCCAGCTGAGCTACGGGCGCGCATTGCCTTTCGGCGAGGCGGGGGAGATAGCCCGTTCACCGGTGGGGCGCAAGCGGGTTTTCATGCAGATGGGGGGAAGTTTGTGGAGAACCAGGGCGGGGGCTTGACCCGCAAGGCCGCGCTCCCCTTTTGAAAGACCTGGACGACCTTGGCCGCGCGTGGATCCGCGCTGGTGCGGGGCGCCGTTCGCTTACCGACCTTTCGACGGAAGTCCGCCCATGCGCTTGATCGCTCCCCTGGTTCTCGCCTTGCTCGCCGGTTGCGCGCCCCTGGCGGCCGTGACGCCGGAACCGGCGATGGCCGCGACGCCGATCGCCGCGACGCCCGTCTATTCGCCGCGGGGCATGGTCGCCGCCGCCAATCCGCTGGCGGTCGCGGCGGGGCTGCGGGTGCTGCGCGATGGCGGGTCGGCCGTGGATGCGGCGGTGGCGGTGCAATCGGTGCTCGGTCTGGTCGAGCCGCAAAGCTCGGGCCTGGGCGGCGGATCGTTCATGGTGTTCTACGACGCCAAGACCGGCAAGGTGACCGCCTATGACGGTCGTGAGAAGGCTCCGCGGGCGGCCACGCCGCAGCTTTTCATGGGACCGGACGGCAAGCCGCTGGACTTCGTCACCGCACTGCTTTCCGGCCGCTCGACGGGCGTGCCGGGGGCTGTGGCCATGCTGGCCCAGGCCCAGAAGGAGCACGGCAAGGCGGCGTGGGGCACGCTGTTCAAGGACGCCGAGGCCCTGGCCGATGGCGGCTTTACCGTCAGTCCACGCCTGGCCGGGATGATCAACAGCCCGCGCATTCCGGAGAACGTCGCGCCCGATGTCATCACCTATTTCACCAAGCCGAATGGCCAGCGCTACCAGGCCGGCGACACGCTGAAGAACCCGGCCTACGCCGTCACCCTGCGCAGCCTGGCCGCCAAGGGGCCCAGCGCGCTCTATGACGGCCCGCTGGCCCAGGCGATCGTCGATCGACTGCATCAGGGCGAGCTGTCGTCGAGCATGACACTGGCCGATCTGAAGGCCTACAGGCCGCGCTCGGCCGACGCCCTGTGCCGGCCGTGGAAGGTCTATACGGTCTGCGTGCCCAACCCGTCGTCGAGCGGCGCGTCGCTGCTGCAGGCCTTGATGATGCTGGAACACACCGACATCGCCACGCGTGGGCCGACCGATCCGACAGCCTGGACGCAGATGGCCGAGGCCGAACGGGTGATGTACGCCGACCGCGACCGCTATATCGGCGATCCGTCCTTCGTGAAGGTCCCGGTCGAAGGCCTGCTGGACCCCGCCTATGTGGCGGAGCGCGCGAAGCTGATCGGCACGAGCGCGGGTCCGGCGCCCACCTTTGGCCTGCCCGGGGGAGCCCCGGTCGTGGGCGCGGACTCGACGCGTGAGCCGGCCGGCACGACCCACATGGTCATCGTGGATCCGCAGGGCAATGTGGTGTCAATGACCACCACGGTCGAGAGCGTCTTCGGCTCTGGCCGGATGGTCGGCGGCTTCTTCCTCAACAACCAGCTGACCGACTTCAACTTCGACCCGAAAGACCCCGACGGCGCCCCCGGGGCCAACGCCGTGGCCGGCGGCAAGCGGCCGCGCTCGTCGATGGTTCCGGTCATCGTGCTCGACAAGGACGGCAAGTTCCTGGCGGCCCTGGGCTCGCCAGGCGGCTCGGCGATCCTGTCCTATAATCTCAAGGCCATGGTCGGGGTGTTCGACTGGGGCCTGTCCATGCAGCAGGCGATCAACCTGCCCAATATCGTGGCGCGCGGCGACAGCTTCTCGGCCGATGTCGAGAAGTTCGGGCCGGAGATGACGGCGGCTCTGCAGGCGCGGGGCGTGGCCATCCGTACCGGCCAGAACGAGACCTCCGGCCTGCATGGCGTGATCGTCCGGCCGGGTGGCGTGCTGGAAGGCGGGGCGGATCCTCGGCGCGAGGGCGTGGCCAAGGGGCTGTAGGGGGGGCTGTAGGGGCGCTCTGCGTTCTTCGAGGCTTGCCTAGAGCATTTTTCGAGCGAAGTGGTTCCGGTTCGCTCGAAAAATGCTCTAGGGTTTGGAGTTCGCCTTGGGCTTCACCGGGGCCGGCGCCGGCTCGAGCACGCCTGCCAAGGTCAGGTCGAACACCGAGCCGCCCGGTCCTGTCTCGACGAGCGCCAGATCGCCGCCATGGCCTTGGGCCAGCTCACGAGCGATCGCCAGGCCCAGGCCCGTGCCGCCCCGCCGCACCGAGCCGACGAACGGCTGGAAGAGGTTGTTGCGAGCCCTTTCCGGCACGCCAGGGCCATCGTCCGACAGGCGCAGCACGCTCATGCCGTCGACGCGGCGCAATTCGACAAAGACCTTGCCCTTGCCCCCGCGATCGGGGGAACCCTCGATGGCCTCGCGAGCGTTGCGCAGCAGGTTGGTCAGGATGCGATGCAATTGATCGGGATCGGCCAGCACCTGCTCGCGGGTCTCGATGACGGTCTCCAGAGCCACCCCGGTCGGCAGCAGGCCCGAGTCCTCGGCGGCCATGTCGAGGGCGGCGCGGAGCGGCAGCGGTCGGGCCAGCGGCGCGGGCTCCTTGGACTTGCCATAGGCCATGACATCGGTGGCCAGGGTGATGGCGCGGTCGAGGGCGCGTTCGAGACGCGGCAAGGCCTGGGCGACCTTGGGATCGCCGAGCGCGGCCAGGCGGTCCGACGCCATCTGGGCGCTGGTCAGCATGTTGCGCAGGTCGTGATTGATCTTGGCCACCGCCTCGCCCAGGGCGGCCAGGCGGGCCTTGGCCTGCAGGGCGGTGATCAGGTCGGTCTGCATCAGGTCGAGCTCGCGCTCGGCGCGGCCGATCTCGTCGCGGCGGCGCGAGACCACGACGCGGGCGCGGGCGTCCTCGGGGTCGGCGCGAAACCGCTCCATGGCCTGGGTGATGCGCTGCATCGGGCGCACCAGCAGGAAGTTCAGCGATAGATAGATCAGCCCTCCCGCCAGCAAGGCGACGAACAGGGTCACCGCCGCCAGCCGGCCGAAATAGCCGATCAGCTGGGCCTTCAGCGGGCCGTCGGGCAGCACGATCTCGACGAACTCGGCTTCCTGGCGGAAACGCGGCTCGGCCATCACCCGCACCATGCTGCCCGGCGCGCTCTTCAAGGTGAAGAACGGGGCGGCGAGCCACGAGCCGGAGTTCTGGCGGCGCAGGTCCACGAGATAGGGCGGCTTGATCTTGAGGCCGCGCGGCTCGGTGGGCAAGACCAGGCGGCGGGCGCCATCGACCTCTAGGGCGACGATCACCACACCAGCCTGGTCCAGCAATTGCTGGGAGACCTTGTCGGTGATCCGGCGCTCGGGGTCGGCGTCGGCGATGGTCGAGGCCAGCTCGGCGGCGCGGACCCGATCCAGCAGCCACTGCTTCTCGAAGTCGGCCAGGGCCGGTGGCAGGATGAAGGCGCCGGCGATCGCCACGAACAGGGCGGTCAGCAGCAGCAGGCGCGCCGACAGGCCGCCGGGCCACGGGAAGCGACGCCCTGGCTTTCCCCCTGACGAGGGCGGTTCGGTCTCTGACGACGTGACCGGCTCGGCCATCTGTCTGGGTTACTTCACGTCTGAGGCTTCGGCAACGCGCCGGTTACGCCAATAGCGCCAGAGCGGCGGCAACAAGGCCAGGGCGCCCATGGCCACGATCGGCAGATAGATGCGCGGCGAGAACAGGCTGTGCATCGTCACCGGCTCGCCGCTCGCGAAGAAGTGGCCCAGGCCCGCGCCGATCCCAGCATAGACGAACGAGCTGGGAATCATGCCCAGGAACGAGGCCAGCAGATAGGTGCGCAGGGGGATATTCATCAGCCCGGAGGCGACATTGACCAGCAGCAGCGGAAAGGCCGGGATCAGCCGCAGGGTCAACAGGTAGGAGAAGGCGTCGGCCTTGAACCCTTCCTCGACCCGCGCCAGCAGAGCCCCGGGCTTACGGCGCAGGAAGTCGCCGAAAGCCGTGCGGCAGACCAGATAGACCACGGTCGAACCGCCGGTGGCGCCGGTCACCGCGACGCAGCCGCCGCCGATCGGCCCGAACAGAAAGCCGCCGGTCAGCGACAGGATCAGCGCGCCCGGAAGCGAGATCGAGACGGTGGCGACATAGATGAGGATATAGATCGCCGCACACTTCAGCGGATTGGCGTGGGCGTAGGCCTGCAGCGCCGTACCTTGGGCCTGCAGGGTCTCTAGCGACAGCCTGCCCGCCAGGCCCGTGCCCAGGGCAAGGGCCAGCAGGACCAGAAGGGCCGCCAGGGGCCCGAAGCGACGTAGCCACGTCAGGGCGGCGTCGGGGGTCATGCAGTCCCGATCGCGTCGGTGACCGAGGCGAAGCCCTCGGCCCGGAGCCGGGCGGCCAGGTCGCGCTTGATGCGGCTGACCAGTCCCGGGCCGCCATAGACCAGGGCCGAATAGAGCTGTATCGCGCAGGCCCCGGCCTTGATCTTGGCCAGGGCGTCGGCGCCGCTGGCGACTCCGCCGGCCCCGATCAGCGCCAGGTGACCGCTGTTGACGGCGTGGAAGCGGGCGATCATGGCGTTGGAGGCGGCCAGCAGGGGCTGTCCCGACAGGCCGCCGCTTTCGGTGGCGTGCGGCGACCTCAGACCGCCGGGGCGGGCGATGGTGGTGTTGCTGACGATGATTCCGTTCAGGCCATTGGCCTTCACCGTCTCGACAATGGCCTCGACCTCGCCGTCCTCCAGGTCGGGCGCGACCTTCAGGAAGATCGGATAGTCCACCGTCCCTGCCGCCTTCAGCAGGCCGCGCGCCTCGGCCAGCTTGCCCAACAGGTCCTGGAGCGCCGCCTTGGTCTGCAGAGCCCGCAGGCCTGGGGTGTTGGGCGACGAGATGTTGACGGTGAAATAGTCCGACAAACCCCACAGGCGGGTCAGGCCGGTGACATAGTCGGCGATGCGGTCGGTCGCGTCCTTGTTGGCCCCGATATTGGCCCCGACGATACCGCGCGTCCGCTGCGCCTTCAGCGTCGACAGGCGGGCGGCGAACGGCTCCAGGCCTTCGTTATTGAAGCCCATGCGGTTGATCACCGCCTGGTCCTGCGTCAGGCGAAAGAGCCGCGGGCGCGGGTTTCCGGCCTGGGCCAGGGGCGTGACCGTGCCGCATTCGACGAAGCCGAAGCCGGCCCTCGACATCGCGGCCGGGACCTCGGCGTTCTTGTCGAAGCCCGCAGCCAAACCCACGCAGTTGGACAGCGGCAGGCCGGCGACGGTCAGCGACAGGATCGGGTCGTCCACGTCCGACTGGCGCGGACCCAGACCCATCTTCAGGCCCTTGATCGCCCAGCCGTGGGCGTCCTCGGGATCGAGCCCATGCAGGGCGCGCGCGGCGATGTCGTGCAGGCTCATGCGGAGAGCTCGCCGATGATCGGCGCGCCAACGGCGTCGAGGGCCAGCGGCCGCTCGGCGGTGACCTCATCGGTCCGCAGCGGGCGATAGAGGTGGGGAAACAGCGCCCCGCCGCGCGAGGCCTCCCACCTCAGGGCCGGGTCGGCGTCGTCGATCTCGACCGTGAGCAGCAGCAGGTCATCCTGACCCGCGAACCATTTGGCGGCGGTTTCCTGGGCTTGCTCGCCCGACGAGAAGTGGATGAAGCCGTCGGCCAGATCGACGGCCGAGCCCTCGAATGCGCCGGCCGCGCGCGCGGCGGCCCAGCTATCGGCCGACAGCAGCTTGTAGATCGTGCTCATTCGCCGCCTTGTCCGCCATTTTCCGAAGCATAGAACAGGTGGCTCAAGGTCGGGGCTCCATCCGTGTCGATCGAAAACACCGCGACCGTCGAGGTCGGGAACTTGCCGCGCAGCTTGGCCAGCAGAGCCGGATCGGCCGCTGCGCCCATCGCCATTCGCAGCGCCAGTTCGTGCAGGCCAGGATTGTGGCCGACGACCATGACGGTTCCGCTGTCGGGCGCCCCCTCGCGGATCGCCGCCAGCACGTCCTGAGCCTCGGCGTGATAGAGGTCGCGGCGGGGCTCGGCCCTGGCCTTGGGAAAGGCCGGGCCGGCGGCGTCCCAGGTCTCGCGCGTGCGGCGGGCCGAGGACACCAGCGCCAGATCCGGCGCTAGTCCGGCCTTGGCCAGCACCTTGCCCATCAGGGCGGCGTCGCTCTGCCCGCGGGGGGCCAGGGCGCGTTCGAAATCACCACCCGAGGCGGCGTGCTGCTCGGCCTTGCCGTGGCGCATGAGGATCAGTCGGTCCATGACCCTCCATAGCCTTCGCCGCCGCGCATCGGAAGCGCGGTTGCGAGCCCAGTTGACACAGGGGGCGCCAAGCGGTCCAAGGCGGCATGGCAAATCTCGATTTCGCCGGGGCTGTGCTGTCCGAGGGCGGAACCTGGCGGTTCCCGTCCAACCAGCCCCTGCGTCTCGACTCCGGCGCCAAGCTGGAAAATCTCGAGGTCGCCTATCGTACCTGGGGGACGCTGAACGCGGACGGCACGAACGCCATCCTGATCTGCCACGCCCTGACGCTGGACCAGCACGTCGCGGGGACCCATCCCACCACCGGCAAGCCCGGCTGGTGGACGCGGCTGATCGGTCCGGGCAAACCCATCGATCCGGCCCGGCACTTCGTCATCTGCTCGAACGTCATCGGCGGCTGCATGGGCTCGACCGGGCCCGCCTCGGTCAACCCCGCCACGGGCGAGGTCTACGGCCTGACCTTCCCGGTGATCACCATCGCCGACATGGTGCGGGCCCAGGCCATGCTGATCGACGCCTTGGGTGTCGAAAGCCTGTTGGCCGTCGTCGGCGGCTCGATGGGCGGCATGCAGGTCCAGCAATGGGCCGCCGACTATCCAGAGCGCCTGTTCAGCGCCGTGATCGTGGCCTCGGCGTCGCGCCACTCGGCCCAGAACATCGCCTTCCACGAGGTGGGTCGCCAGGCGATCATGGCCGATCCTGACTGGAAAGCCGGCGCCTACGCCAAGGGCAAGTCGCGGCCCGAGAAGGGCCTGGCCGTTGCGCGGATGGCAGCCCACATCACCTATCTGTCCGAGCCGGCCCTGCAGCGGAAGTTTGGCCGCGAGTTGCAGCGCGACGGCCTGTCCTGGGGCTTCGACGCCGATTTCCAGGTGGAGAGCTATCTGCGCCACCAGGGCGCCAGCTTCGTCGATCGCTTCGACGCCAATTCCTACCTCTACATCACCCGGGCCATGGACTATTTCGACCTGGCGGCCGGCCATGGCGGGGTGCTGGCCCAGGCCTTCGCCGGCGCTCGCCACGTGCGGTTCTGCGTGCTGTCTTTCACCAGCGACTGGCTCTATCCGACCGCCGAGAACCGCCACATCGTCCGCGCCCTGACCGCCGCCGGCTGCCGCGCGGCCTTCGTCGAGATCGAGAGCGACAAGGGCCACGACGCCTTCCTGCTGGACGAGCCGGTGATGGACGCGGCGCTGCAAGGGTTCATGAGTTCGGTGGACCGGGAAAGAGGTCTGTGAGGGTTCGCATGACCAAGGCCCTCCCCCTGTGGGGGAGGCGGCCGAAGGCCGGTGGAGGGGGTTTTAGGATCGTCGATCCGGGATGCGGCTGGCTGCCGACCACTCCCCCCTCCGTCGGCTTCGCCGACACCTCCCCCATAGGGGGAGGACTATGATCCGGGAAGACTTCAAGGAGATCCTGCGCCTGGTTCGGCCGGGATCGCGGGTGCTGGACGTCGGGTGTGGCGAGGGCGTGCTGCTGGATCTGCTGACCCGCGAAAAGCAGGTCGATGGCCGGGGTCTGGAGATCAGCGCTGCCGGCGTGGCCGCCTGCATGTCGCGCGGCTTGTCGGTGGTGCAGGGCGACGCTGACCTGGATCTCGACCACTTCCCCGACCGCTCGTTCGACTATGCGGTGCTGTCCCAGACCCTGCAGGCAACGCGCCGGCCGCGCCATGTGCTGGCCGAGTTGCTGCGCATCGCCGACCGCGCGGTGGTGTCGTTCCCCAATTTCGGTCACTGGAAGGTGCGCTGGTCGCTGCTGCATCGCGGCCGCATGCCCGAGACCGAGGCCCTGCCCCTGCCCTGGTGGGCGACGCCGAACATCCACCTGTGCACCCTGGCCGACTTCCTGGCCCTGACCGAAGACCTCGACGTCCGCATCGACACCTGCGCCGCCTTCGCTGGCCAAGGGCCCGCTCGGCAGATCGACCCGACCAGGGCCCTGGAGAATTGGCGCGCCGAGAGCTGCCTGTTCATGCTCAGTCGCAACCCATCCCCGGTCGCGGCGGAACCTCCAGCGGCCTCAGGCGATCTCTTCGACGGATGAAACTTCGCCTCATGACCTACAATGTCCACCGCTGCGTGGGCACGGACCGCCGGCTCGACGTCGAGCGCGTGGCCGAGGTCATCGCCGCCGAAAAACCCGACGTGGTGGCGCTGCAGGAACTGGACGTCCGCCGCGCTCGAACCAAGGGCGTGGACCAAGCCCACCGCCTGGCTGAACTGCTGAAGATGAAGTCGCACTTCCATCCCGCCATGGCGGTGGAAGAGGAGCTGTACGGCGACGCCATCCTGACCGCCCTGCCCGAAAGGAAGGTCAAGGCCGAGGGGCTGCCGCTCTACACGCGTATCCCCGGCCTGGAGCCGCGTGGCGCGCTATGGGTCACCGTCGAGGTCGGCGGCGTTCCGGTGCAGATCATCAACACCCACCTTGGCCTGGTGCCCCAGGAACAAAAGCGCCAGGCCGCAGCGTTACTCGGCGATAAGTGGATGACGCACGAGGCCTGGACGGCGCCCGGCATCCTGCTGGGCGACTTCAACGCCTCGCCCTATTCGGCCACCTACCGGATGCTGAAGGCGGTGCTGCGCGACGCCCAGACCCGGAGCGCTGGCTGGGACAAGACGCCGACCGCGACCTTCCCCTCCAAGTTCCCGTTCATGCGGATCGACCACGTCTTTCTGACCAAGGGTCTGAAGACGGTCGGCATAAGTTCGCCGTACGGCGCCCTGGCCCGGGTGGCGTCGGACCATTTGCCGTTGGTCGTCGATCTGGAGATCAGTCCCGTTGCAGGTGACCCGGCAATGTCAGCTTCAAGCCCTCGTGGTTCATCAGGCGATGCAGATCGCGCTTGAGCCGCTTGCGGCGGCCCCAAGGACGCCAGGCGTCGTCCGGGGTGATGGCGTCCCCCAGGCTCCAGTCGGCGATGAACTTCTGAACGCCGGTCAGCTCGCGGACCGGCACCGGCGCCAGGCGACGCGGCTGGCCGCCCCGGCGATCGAGCAGGTTGATGGTCACCGCCAGGCTGCCTTCGCGATCATAGGTTTCGAGCACATGCTCGGTCTCGTGATCGATGAAGTGGCCGATCAACCTTCCTAGAAAGGCGCGCACGGCCGCCCGGCTGGCGTCGTCCCGGCCTTCAAAGGCGATGTCGCATTCCGTGTCGAGACCGATCGAGCGGTTGTTCAGATTGGCCGAACCGAGCCGCAGCATCTTGTCGTCCATGATCGCCACCTTGGAGTGGACAATGATCGCCGCGCCCTTGGGCGTCTTGGCGCTGAAGGCCGAGAACCGGCCGTGAACGTCGACTTCGCGCAGGCGGTTGATCGCCGCCGTGCGGGCGCTGTCCATGGTCATCTGGTCGAAATAGCTTGGACTGTGGGCCGGACCGATGGTGACCACCTCGGGACCGCCCGCCTCGGCCAGGCGCTCGGCCAGGGCTTCGACGATGATCGGCGAGGTGATGTACTGGTTCTCCAGATAGATCAGCCGCTTGGCCGACTTGATGCTGGCCAGGTGCATCAACATCGTTTCATTGATCTCGGGATCGCCCTTCCAGGCGGGCTGGGTGCGGCAGATGCCCAGGCCGACCTTGCGCAGGTCGGGCAACAGATCGTCGGGCCACGGGCTCTCGGCGGGCTTGTCGGACCGCTCGATCATCTCGCCCGTGGATTTGCGCCAGCGCTCGATGAACAGGTCGCCGAGCGCCTCGGCGGCCTTGCCCTCGACCATCGCCGCCACCTCGTGCCGGGCCGGATAGTGATGGCCGGTCGGCAGACGCCGACGAGGGTCGTTGTCGAGGTGCCGGGTGGTGTCCCAGCGATCGATGCCGATGTCCCCGCCGCTGACGAGGGCCACTGTGCCGTCGACCACGACAACCTTCTGGTGGTGGCAGGCGCTGGCCGGCAGGGTGTTGTCCAGGTGATACTTCACCCGCGAGCCGGCGAAGAACACCTTGCCCCGGTGGGGTCCGAACAGCTGCGAGGCCGCGATCGGAAATGGCATGTCCCAGACGAGGATACGGACGTCCAGCACCGGATTCAGCGCCGCCTGGCGACGCAGCAGCAGGCCGATGCGATCGACGCGCTCCGGGTCGCGGCTCTTCTTAACCCGGTCAGGGTCAAGGCGCGTCAAGGGATCGAACACCCAGGCCAGGATCCAGATCGACTTGCGGGCCGATAAAAGGATGGTCTTCAGGGCGTCGAACGCCTCATCATTGTCGATGAACAGCGCCAGCCGTTCGGCGGTCTCGAGCCGCCAACAGGTCGAACCCGGCTGCAGCAGCGTGGCGGGGTTCGGCAGAGATGCGTCGTCGGCCATGTCGCCCCTTTGACGTGAACGCTCCCAACGCATCGACCGGCGTCATGGCTGCGCTTGCCCGGCCGCTGGCCGTCATTTTTTGTTGGCGAGGCTAGCCGGCGATCGCTGCGGCGTCGCGTTCGCCGGTGCGGATGCGCAGGGCCTGTTCCAGGTCCATGACGAACACCTTGCCGTCGCCGATCTTGCCGGTGTTGGCGGTCCGCTGCAGGGCCTCGACCACCGACTCGACCACATCGGTGGGCACGGCGATCTCCAGCTTGACCTTCGGCAGCAGCTTCACCTCGTATTCGGCGCCGCGATACACCTCGGTCTTGCCCTTCTGTCGGCCATAGCCACGCACCTCGGTGACCGTCAGGCCCGACGCGCCCGCCTCGGTGACCGCTTCAAGCACGGCGTCCAGACGGCTGGGCTTGATAATGGCGACGATCATCTTCATGGCGCGGCTCTCGCTGGCGACGGTGTTTGCGACTCAAGGCTAGGCCCGGAAATCGAAGGCTCCAAGGGCCTTGCGGCATTTAGATTGCCCGGCGCCTTCCGAACAGGCGTCGGACCGGTGGGTGACGGGGCCAGCACGCCGGGCGCGAAGACCCGCACACGCTGGCGGCTGCCGCGCGGCTTGACCGCGAAGGTCTGCTTGACCGCCTCCATCAGGATCAGGCCGGCGAAGCGCGGCCACAGGCGGGCGCCAACCTGCTCGAACCCCTCGGCCCAGCGCGACATCACCGCCGTCGGCGGCACATAGAGCGCCCGCGTCCAGCCGGCGGGCTCCAGGTCGGCTTCGCGCAGCAGGTTTTCCAGTTGGTGGCGGCTGAACGGCCGGCCGTGCCCGAACGGCGTGCTCTCCGCCCCGGCCCACAGCCCGTCGCGCGAGGCCACGGCGACGATCAGTCGGCCCGAGGGGGCCATGACCCGCCAGATTTCGCGCAGAACGGCGGCCGGGTCAGCGGCCTCCTCCAGGGCATGAACGGCCAGGATGCGGTCGAACATCGCGTTGGGAAACGGCAGGGCTGTCTCCTCGACCAAGGTGGCCTGGTTGGGTTCGCCGCGGGGCCAGACCTCGACGCCCTGCGTCGCCGGCATGGCCGCAACCACGCGCCGGGCCTTGGCGCGGGCGGTGTCGAGGAAGGGCGTGGCGTAGCCCAGGCCCAGCACGTCCAGGCCCCGCGCATCGCCCCAGGCCTCCTCGACCTTGCGCCCCAGCATCTCGCGCGCCGACCGACCGAGGGGGGTGGCGTAGAAGGCTCTAAGATCGAGGACGTCGCGACGCATTGAGTCTCCTGGCAGGCGGCCTCATCTATGTAGGCGGGCGAACACCGCGCGTCACCGTTCCGTCGCCCCCAGGAGAGCCGAAGCATGTCGCTGACCGTCCACCAGTTCCCCTGCCTGTCGGACAATTACGGCTTTCTGGTGCGCGATGACGCCACCGGCAAGGTCGCGACCATCGATACGCCCGACGCCGACGCCATACTGGCGGCGCTGAAAACCCTGGACTGGAGCCTGGACCTGATCCTCAACACCCATTGGCACCCGGACCACGCCGGCGGCAACGCGGCGATCCAGGCGGCGACCGGGGCGACGATCGTCGGACCACAGGAAGTGACCCGCATCGCGCCGCTGGACCGGCCGGTGGGCCAGGGCGACACGGTCGCTCTGGGCGAGACGACCCTATCGGTGATCGACACCGGCGGCCACACCCTGGGGCACATCGCCTATTACGATGCGGCGGACCGCATCGCCTTTGTTGGCGACACGCTGTTCGCCCTCGGCTGCGGGCGACTTTTCGAGGGCACCGCCGAGCAGATGTGGGGGTCGCTGGCCAAGCTGACCGCGCTGCCGGACGACACCACCGTCTATTGCGCCCATGAATATACCGCGTCCAACGCCCGCTTCGCCCTGTCGGTGGACGACGAACCGGCGCTCAAGATCCGGGCCGATCAGGTGTTCGCCGCCCGTGAGCGCGGCGAAGCCACCGTGCCAACCACCATCGGCCTGGAGAAGGCCACCAACCCGTTCCTGCGCGCGCCGCTGCTGCGCCCCCACCTGTCGCCCGCCGAGGCGTTCGGCGAAATCCGCGCCGCCAAGGACGGTTTCAAGGGATGAGCACGCCGCCGCTCGGCCTTTCCGGCGACCTGGGCGCCAGGGAGATCATCCGCCTGCTCGACCTGGCGCCGCACCCCGAGGGCGGCTGGTACAGGCGCACCTTCGAGGACGAAGCGCCGGCAGACGGCCGCTCGGCCTCGACGGCGATCTACTATCTGCTGCAGGCGCAGGAGCTGTCGGCCTGGCATCGCATCGACGCGGTCGAGACCTGGCACTACTACGCCGGCGCCCCGATCGCTCTGACCCTGTCGCCGCCCGACGGTGTCGGCCTCACGGCCTATACGCTCGGCCCCGACCTGCGGGCCGGCTGTCGTCCGCAGGTCATCGTGCCGGTCGGCTGGTGGCAGACCGCCGTCAGCCTGGGGGCGTGGACGCTCGTCGGCTGCACCGTCGCGCCAGGGTTTCGGTTTGAGGGCTTCGAACTGGCGCCGGAGGGGTGGCGGCCGAGCGCGTGACAGGCTAGGTGACAGGCCAAATGACAGGCGTTATTGTAAGAGCACAGGAGCGCCCCATGGCTCAAACCGACGACATCGCGACCTCCACAGCCTCGCTGGAGGACTTGGAGATAGCCAAGGTGCTGGAGCAATCGAGACAGGACTCGGAGGCAGGTCTTTCGCTGCGGGGCGACGGCGCCCTAACCTATCTCCAGAAGCTCTTGGACCAGGCGCGCGCTCAAGTGTTACGCCAGACGGGCTGATCTCGCCTTGCCGCGCGACCTCGAACTCACGCCGCGTGCCAGGCGAGACCTCCAGGCCGCGAAAGATCGGTTCTTTGCCTATGCCGGCCCCACGCCTCAGGCTCTCGAGCGCATGGAAGTCCTCGTGGGCGCCATCGCGAATCTCGTGAACACGCCCGTCACCTAGCCACTGAGCGAGACATTTCCGGGTGTGCGCTGTCGCCTGGCCAGTGGCTGCCGGATTTTCTACGAAGTTCGCCCGGACATGCACGACAATCACATGGCAGGTGATGTGCGCATACTGCACGTGCGCCTGCCCGGCCAGAACGAGCCCAGCAGGGTCTGATCGTGAGAGCAGGAAGGCCCCGGATCGCTCCGGGGCCTTCTTATCAGACGGTGGAGGGCGCCGGCTCCGCCGCCGGCATGGTCGTGGTGTCGTCCGAGCCGTGTGACCACTTCTTGAGGATCGGCGACAGGATCAGGAACAGCACCCCGATACCGATCGACACCAGGCCGATGATCTTGAACACCAGCAACGACTGGGTCATGGCCGCCGCAGGGTCCAGCACCTGGCCGCCAACGGTTTCGGTCGCGGCAATGCCGGCGATCTTGCTGGCCAGCCAGTTGGCCATGGCCAGGGCCATGTACCAGACGGCCATCACGAACGAGACGATCGACAGCGGCGACAGCTTGGTCATCTGAGACAGACCGACCGGCGACATGAACATCTCGCCCGAGGTGTGCAGCATGTACATGATGACCAAGAAGACCAGCGGCATGCGGAAGGCGCCATCGGCGAAGTGAGCGCCGATCAGCAGCACCAGGAAGCCCGCCCCGACCTGGATCAGCGATAGGCCAAACTTGATCATCGGGCCCGGATTGCGGCCTCGGAAGCCGAGGAAGGTCCACATCGCGGCGAACACCGGCGCGAAGATCAGGATCCAGCCGGCGTTGATCGCCTGGGTCTGGGCGGCGTTGAACGAAGTATTGACCCAGAAGCCGCTCTTGGGATCGATCCCCGCCGCCGCCAGTTGCTCCGGCGCGCCCAGGATCACCGCCCCATTGAACCAGGTCACCGGCTTGTGCAGCAGCACCAGATCGACATTACTGGCCGCGAACAGGTTCAGGGACGAACCGGCTTGTTCGAACAGGGTCCAGAACACCACCGCGCCCAGCACCAGCACGGTGGCCAGCAGCAGCCGCTCGCGTTCGACCTTCTCGCATTTGACGAAGGCGAACCACAGGATATAGCCCAGCGAACCGAACATCCCGGCCACCAGCGTGAAGTCAACGACGGGCGTATACTGCACCACGAAGAAGACGATCCCCACCATGGCCAGCGCGCCGACATAGATCAGGCCTTCGCGGTTGATCGGGCCAACGACCGGCGCCTTGAGCGTCTTGGGTTCGGGCGGCTCGCCCTTGCCCAACAACAGGGGCTTGCCCAGCACGAAGACGATGAAGCCGGCCAGCATGCCGATGCCGGCCATGCCGAAGCCCGCGTTCCAGCCGACATTGACGCCCAGCAGACCACAGAGGATGGCCGCCCAGAACGAGCCCAGGTTGATGCCGTAGTAGTAGAGGGTGAAACCGGGATCGCGACGCGGATCGCCTTGGGGATAGAGCTGGCCCACCAGGGTGGCGACATTGGCCTTCATGAAGCCCACGCCGACGATGATCAGCGACAGGGCCAGCCAGAAGATGTTCAGATATAGCGGATCACGGTCTTCGACGCCCAGCTGATACTGCCCCTTGGGCAGCACCGAGGGAATGATCGAATTGGCCGGCAGGTTCTTGATCTCGAAGTCGCCCTGGTCATTGGCCGCCACGTCATAGGGCTTGTCGGCGATCATCATCTTGGCGACGCGTTCCTCGCCCCGGCCCGTGGCCTGAAACTCGTAGGCGTGGCCGCCATAGGTCAGGGTCTGGGTGGCCGGATGGCCCTCGACCGCCATGGTCAGGTGGCCCGCCACCAACAGGATGGCGCCGAACGCCACGGCCTTGCGGGTGCCCAGATAGCGGTCGGCCAGGAAGCCGCCGAGCAGCGGCACGATATAGACCAGCGACGTGTAGGAGCCGTAATGGCCGCTGGCTGTCTTCGAATCGAACAGGAAATGCTGGGTGAGGTAGAAGATCAGCAGGCCGCGCATGCCGTAGTAGGAGAAACGCTCCCACATCTCGGCCATGAAACAGATGATCAGCCCGCGCGGATGGCCTCGCAAGATCTGGATAAGCACGGGTATGCCGGTCACCAGCGTGACCAGGATGCCCATGGCGACAACGATATTCATTCACTAACCTTGAGATATTCAAGCGGCAGGGGCGTCGAACAGGTCGTTTCGCCCTCGCCCTCCCCATTCGGCGGGGAGAAGATCACGGGAGTCGGCGTTTCACAAGCAATGGCTTGCCGCTTTGGACCCCCCTCAGGGCCCCGCGCGTTCTGCATATAGCCGCCTTCGCGCGCTACGGGAGAAACACCATGAAAACGCCAGACCGGGATCATCCGATCACCTGCTCGCGCGAGCCGGGCCGGGTCGCGGCGCTGTTTGAAGGTCACGAGATCGCCGACAGCGACGACGTGCTGCGACTGGCCGAAGCCGACTATCCGGTGGTGCGCTATTTCCCTCGGTCCGACGTGGCCATGGACTTCCTGCAGAAGACCGACAAGGTCACCCATTGCCCCTATAAGGGGGACGCGACCTATTACACGATCTACCGCGACCGGCAGCTGATCGAGAACGCCGTCTGGTCCTACGAGACCCCGTTTCCGGCCGTGAGCCAGATCGCCGGACGCCTGGCCTTCTATCCACAGCACGTGGAATTCAAGTCCGCTGGCCAGGCCCCAGCCCAGACCGCGGCCTTGGATGACGATGTCCATGTCGATGTCGATGACGTCGTCCGCCATACCGATAGCGGTTCCGGCGCCAGCCAGGCCGAGCATTGGCAGGCCAATGTCGATACGCCCGAGGACGAAGCGCGAAAGGGCGACGACATCAAGAACGACGACGGTCGCTCGGTCGTCGGCCGCCCGTACGACGGAACCGGATCAATCTGAGCCGCGCTGATTTTTCGCGAATTACCAAGGCTTCGTTAACTATTTAGGCGCTGCAGTACGGCAGCGCTTAAGCGCGAGGCCTCCAGAGAGAGGCATGGGAAGGAACGCCATGGCCTACACTGGTTATGACTCTCGTCTTAACGCCGCCCCGCGTTCGTCGGTGCGTCAGCCGCTCCTGCCGCCCATCGCCTGGGGGCGCCTGATCGTCTTGGGCGCCAGCGTGGCCGCCTGGGTCGGGATCATCGCGGCGATGCGCGCCCTTTTTTGAGGCGCAAGCGTTTCGAGGTCCGCTTAGAGCTTTTCCCGACCTGACTGCGTCAGGCCGTGAACTCTAATCTGTTGTTTTGACGCATTTTTCTTCACGCGAACCGGAACCACTTCGCTCGAAAAATCCCCTAGTAGGCGAAATCCTCGAACACCCGATTGATGTCGCCCTTCCAGGCGCCGTGATACACCGCCAGCAGGCGCTCGGCGGGCGTTATCCCGCTGTCGGCGATCTCTTCAAGTTCGCCCAGATAGATCGTCTCATCCAGAAAGCCGCCGTTGACGTGGGCGCGCGCCTTCAGCCCTTGCCGGGCGATAGCGACGAAGTCCTTGGCCACGTCTTGGGCAGAGCGGCCGGCGACCTGAGCCTTCAGGCCTAGTTTCGGCACGTCGCGACGCAGGCCAGCGCGATCCTCGGCCGTCCAGTCCTTGCAAATGTCCCACGCCGCAGCCAGCGCCGCGTCGTCATAAAACACGCCGGTCCATAGGGCTGGCAGAGCGCAGAGGCGGCTCCAAGGTCCGGCATCGGCGCCGCGCATCTCCAGATAGGTCTTCAGCCGCACCTCGGGAAACAGGGTGGTGGTGTGGTCGGCCCAGTCCTTGATCGAGGCGCGCTCGCCCGGAAGTTCGCCGATCTTGCCGTCGATGAAGTCGCTGAAGCTGCGGCCGGCCAGGTCGATATAGCGGTCGCCGCGCTTGGCGAAATACATCGGCACGTCCAGGGCGTAGCGGGCGTAGCGCTCGAAGTCGAACCCGTCCTCGAACACGAAGTCCAGCAGGCCGGTGCGGTCGGGGTCGGTGTCGTTCCAGACATCGGCGCGGGCCGAGAGAAAGCCGTTGGGCTTGCCCTCGGTGAACGGCGAATTGGCGAACAGGGCGGTGACGATCGGCTGCAGGGCCAGGCTCATCCGGAACTTGGCGACCATGTCGGCTTCGCTGGAGAAGTCGAGATTGGCCTGCACCGTGCAGGTGCGCAGCATCATGTCCAGGCCCAGGCCGCCGACCTTGGGCATGTAGTTGCGCATGATCACGTAGCGGCCCTTGGGCATGATCGGCACCTGCTCGCGCTTCCATAGCGGCGAGAAGCCCAAGCCGAGAAAGCCCAGGCCAAGCTCGTCGGCCACGGTCTTGACCTCGTCCAGGTGCTGGCCGGTCTCCTCGCAGATGTCGTGCATGGTCAGCAGCGGCGCGCCGCTCAGCTCGAACTGGCCGCCGGGCTCCAGGCTGACATTGGCGCCGTTGCGCTCCAGCCCGATGATCACCTCGCCTTCCATCACCGGCTTCCAGCCAAAACGCTGCAGGCCGGTGAGCAGGGCGTGCACGCCCTTGTCGCCCTCATAGGGCACGGGCGTATGGTCCTTGAGGTAGAAGCCGAACTTCTCGTGCTCGGCGCCGACCCGGAAAGCCTCCTTGGGCTTGGAGCCCGAGGCGAAATAGGCGGTCAGATCGTCGAGCGTCAGCGGACGCTCCTGGCTCGCGGCTTGCGCCATCGGTCATCCCTCCCAAAACACGCATCAAGAAGGGAGGGCAAACCCTCCGACCCGCCCGCGAACTGTCGTGCAGCGCAGTAGGGCGTTTTCTTAGCGAACCTCAAGAGGGCGCGCACAGGGTTTCGCGACAGGCGGCGCTATCTCCAATCCCCTGCCGCCGCCTGCCACAGGGTCATGGCGGCGATCGCC
Source organism: Caulobacter sp. DWP3-1-3b2 (assembly GCF_049896325.1). Classification (NCBI taxonomy): domain Bacteria; kingdom Pseudomonadati; phylum Pseudomonadota; class Alphaproteobacteria; order Caulobacterales; family Caulobacteraceae; genus Caulobacter; species Caulobacter sp. DWP3-1-3b2. The sequence continues at coordinate 50,690 of NZ_JAFCUB010000007.1, read as the reverse complement.
GCCGTATCCGCGCGCAGGATGCGGGGGCCCAGAGACACCGGGATGACGAAGGGCAGCGACCGCAAGCGTTCGCGCTCCTCCGGCGCGAAGCCGCCTTCGGGGCCGATCAGGATGGCGGCCGGCGGGGCCGTAGCGGCCAAGGCCTCGATCATCGGCCGGGCGTCGCCGCCCTCGTCGCAGAAGATCAGCCGGCGCGCCGGGTCCCAGTCATCGAGAATCTTTTCCAGCTTCATGGGGTCGTCGATCACCGGCACATCCAGCCGTCCGGTCTGCTCGGCGGCCTCGATGGCGATGGCGTCCAGCCGCCCCAATTTCAGGAAATCCACATTGGTCCGCCGGGTCTGGGTCAGGCGCACGCGGCGCGCGCCCAGTTCCGCGGCCTTCTCGACGATGGTCTCGACCCGGCCGCGCTTGACCATGGCCACCACCAGGTCGAGGTCCGGCGCATGGTCCTGCTCGCGGGTCTGTTCCTCGCAGCGCAACAGGCAGCCGCGCTTGCCGGCCTCGGTCAGGCTGGCGCGCCACTCGCCATCTTGGCCGTTGAACACCAGGATCTCGGCGCCGACCTCCAGCCGCATCACGGCGGTCAGGTAGCGCGACTGATCGACGGAGGGCGCGACGCCCGCGCCGAGCTTCAGGGGATGGGGAACGAAGAGACGGATCATGGCGCTCTTCTAGAGCGTTTTGGAGCGAAGTGGATATCGGTTCGCGTGAAGAAAACGCGTAAAAACAACGACTCTAGCGCAACTGCACGTTCCGGGGGTAGGCTCTGCGCCATGAGCAAGACCGACGACTACGAAGCCGAGCTTCGCGACCTGCAACTGGCCCTGGTCGGCCTGCAGCGACAGGCGATGAAAGAGGGCTGGAAAACCGTCGCGATCTTCGAAGGCCGCGACGCCGCCGGCAAGGACGGGGCCATCGCCCGGCTGACCGAGCACGCCCACCGCCGCGCCACCCAGGTGATCTCCCTGCCCGCCCCCAGCGATCGCGAGCGTAGCGAGTGGTACTTCCAGCGCTATGTCGCCCACCTGCCCGGCGCCGGCGAGGCCGTGGTGTTCAACCGCTCCTGGTACAACCGGGCCGGGGTCGAGCGGGTCATGGGCTTTTCCAAGCCCGACGAGCAGGAGCAGTTTTTGCGTGACGTGCCGGCCTTCGAGCTGATGCTGGTGCAGAACGGCGTGCGCCTGACCAAGTTCTGGCTCGACATCGACCGCGAGACCCAGGCCGAACGGCTGGAAGCGCGGCGCGAGGAGCCGCTGAAGGCCTTCAAGGTCAGCGATCTGGACGCCGTGGCCCAGGCCAAGTGGGAAGACTACAGCGCCGCCCGCGACGAGATGCTGATGCGCACCCACTCGACCCCGGCGCCCTGGGTCTGCGTGCGCGCCAACCACAAGAAGGCCGCCCGGCTGAACATCCTGCGCTACATGCTGCACGCCTCGGCCCCGAAAAAGCTGCTGAAGGGGATAGAGCGGCCGGATTCCGAGGTGGTCTTCAAGTTCGAGCCGGCGGCGCTGACGGATGGGCGGCTGGCGCGCTGAGGGCTCGGCAACCCCGCATTTCGGGGCTTGCCCTCCCGGCCGGGCCGCATAGCATCGCGGTCATGAAAGCTCTGGCCTGTCTCACCGTCATCGGGGCTCTGCTCCTGGCCGCGCCCGCCAGCGCCCAAATCCACGAGCGCATCTATCCCGCCCCAACGGCCCCGCTCGACCTGGCGGGTCTGCCGACCGGCGCCGTGATTAACACCGTCCGGACCGCCGACGGACTGACCCTCAAGGGGCTGGAGATCGCGCCGCGAGACGGCAAGCCGACCTTGCTGATGTTCCACGGCAACGGCTCGAGCGCGGCGACCTCGATGCGCTGGCTCGCGCCGTTGCTCACCGAGGGCTATGGCTTGGTGGCGGCGGAATACCGCGAATACAGCGGCAATCCGGGTCGGGCCAGCGAGGCAGGACTGGCCGCCGACGCGGACGCGTTCTTCGCGCGAGCCCGTGTCGTGTCGGGGGGCGGAAAACTGATCGTGGTGGGACACAGCCTGGGTGGCGGCGTCGCCTTTGGTCTGGCTCGGCGGCAAAAGCTCGACGCACTGGTGACCATCGGCACGTTCACCGATCTTCGAACCATGGCCCCGGCGGCGGCCCGATGGATGATCTCCGACCGCTATGACAACGCCGGCGCGATCGTCACGCTCGACGAGCCTTGTTACCTCGTGCACGGCACGGCGGATCAGGTCGTGCCCTACGCCCATGGCCAAGCGTTGCGCGCCGCCGGGTCGAAGGCTCGCAAGAACGGCGCGCTGTTCACCGTCGGTGGCGCGGGCCATGGTCCCGACGGCGCGGTCCTGGCGATGATCCTGCGCGCCGTCGCGGCCAAGACCCAGGGCGGCGGCGTGATGAAGGTTCAGCTGCCGCCAGGGGTTCAGTTGACGCCGTTCGGCTCCTGACTGTGCGAATGGTCGGTGACATAGAAGGTCTCCGGCTCGGCCTCGATCAGCATCTCGCGCTGGTCGAAGGTGATCCCCGGACAGACCGGGGCGTCGCCGTCGTCCCACAGCCGGGTCAGAACTTCCCGTGGGCCTTCAGTCAGGCATGGCCGCAGGACGTGCCGTCGGCGACGCCGGGCAGGCTGAAGGCGAAGGCGCGCACCGCGTCGAAGGTCATGGCCAAAGATCCCGTGGGCTGACGTATCGCTGCAGACTATAGGGACAAGATGGACGCTGAAAACACCCTCTTGCAGCCTGGCGCTCCCTCGGGCCTTGCCTCGCCTGTGCTCGTGCTGGGGGCCACCAGCCTGATCGGGCGGTTCCTGCTGGCGCGGCTGAGCGCGGCGGGGATCGAACCCATGGCGCTGAGCCGTCGGCCGCCCAGCGACGATATCTGCTGGGTGGACGCGGATCTCGGCGATCCGGACCTGGCCAAGGCGCTGCCACAGGTGGGCACGGTGTTCTCGCTGTCGCCGATCTGGCTGCTGCCCCGGGCCTTGCCGGCCCTGAAGGCGCGCGGCCTGAGCCGACTGGTGGCCTTTTCCTCGACCAGCCGCTTCACCAAGCAAGACTCGCCCGAGGCCTCCGAACGGGCGGTCGCCAAGGCGCTGGCCGATGCGGAAGCTGAGGTGGAGGCGTTCTGCGCCGCCCAAGGCGTCAGCTGGACCATCCTTCGCCCGACCCTGATCTATGTCGAAGGTCGCGACGGCAATGTCAGCCGGCTGGCCAGCCTGATCCGGCGGTTCAAGGTGCTGCCGCTTTCAGGAGCGGGGGCGGGTCGGCGCCAACCCGTCCACGCCGAGGACCTGGCGATCGGCGCCTTGGAGGCGGCCCAGGCGCCGGCGGCCTCGAACAGAGCCTATGACCTGACCGGCGGCGAGATCCTGACCTACCGGGTCATGGCTGAGCGGGTTTTCCAGGGGCTGGGCCGTCGCCCGGCGATCCTGACCCTGCCGCCGTGGCTGTTTCGCGGGCTGCTGACCCTGCTGAAGCCCTTCTATCCCGGCGCGACGGCGGCCATGGGCGACCGCATGGCCCAGGACTTGACCTTCGACGACGGCCCGGCGCGGGCCGACTTCGGGTGGTCGCCGCGAGATTTTCATCCACGGTTCTGACGCGCGGATACCGCATGGGGACACACATTCCTCCCACGGTCAGAGGTAGCGGGATCAGGGCGGCGGGGAGAGTGTGTGTCCCCGGCTAGACCGCCGCCCCTTCCATGTCGCTCAGCACCATGGCGAACGGCGCCTGGGCGCCGTCGCGCTCGACATAGCCGCTGACCAGCTTGTGGTCGGGATTGAGGACGCCCAGATCAACGTCCTCGGTCGGGAACATCACCACGCGCCGGTCGCCGGTGCAGACCAGCAGCTCGTAACCGTCATGGGCCCGGCGCGACATGGCCTTCAGCCGTGAATAGTAGGGCTCGCGCTTCCAGGCGACCGGCTTGCCCGGATCGACCACGACGTTCAGCCGTTTGCCGTCCCGGTCCGAATACATCAGGAAGCCCGCCTTGTCGGGTCGCCAGGCGGCGTCCAATCGCTCCGAGCTCAGCCACAGGCAATGGAAGCTTTGGCAGGCCGACGGACGGCCGTGATAGTCGCCGCAGCCCGACCCCTTGCGGAACACGCCGCACCAGCGGCCTGCCGGTTTGTCTAGCTCGCTGATGTGCAGCACCTTGCAGCACATGCCGCAGTCGCCGCAGGACTTGGAGGGGGCCACATCGGTCATGCGGGCATCTCGCGCACCAGGCCATGATCGATGTCGCGATCGGCCAGGATCTCGAAGCCGCGGCGGCCCACCAGGACGTAGAGGGTCCCGCCCTTGGCCGCGCCGCGTGCCGCCCAATCGCGGAACGTGCCGTGGAACGGGGCCCTTCGCCAGGCCTCGGGCGAGGCCGGATCGACCTCGACGATCAGGCCCTGACCGGCGTTCTCGCGATGCACCACGAACCTGGCCCGGTCCGGCCGCCAGCGGTCATCGAGGTTGGGCGCCCGCAGCCAGTAGCAGGAGAAGCTGGCGCAGGCCGTGGGCCGGGTGTCATAGATCGCGCAGCCGGCGCCTTTGCGGTAGTGGCCGCACCAGGCGTGCGGCGCCTTGTCGATGGCCTTGACGCCCATCAGCTTGCAGCACATCCCGCAGTCGCCGCAGGTCCTGGCTGGCGTCGCCTCGCCCACTGTCGTCATCCCCTGGATCGTCAGGAGACGGATTTATCGCGGTTTCATGACGGTTTTTCCGTCGGACCAAATACCGCTCGCCCCGGCGAACGCCGGGACGAGCGGCGCAGGCCTAGAGCAAGCCGCGCGATATAGGAATCGCACGGCTTGCTCTAGATTTTTGTTTTGGCATCGCTTTTGCGGAAAACCGGTGGCCACTTTTCCGCGCGATGCTCTAGGTCTCGCTCCAGACCCCCAGCTCGTTTCCCGACGGATCGGTGAAATGGAACCGCCGGCCGCCCGGAAAGGCGAAGATCGGCTTGGTGATGGTTGCGCCGGCCGCCGCCACCTTGGCCAGCATGGCCTCGATGTCGTGGGCGTAAAGCACCACCAGCGGCCGGTCGGTCGCGCCTTCTTGCGGCGTCGTGAAGCCGCCGTCCGCGCCCTGGCCCTCGAAGGCCGCGTAGTCGGGACCGTAATCGACGAACGACCAGCCGAAGGCGGCGGTGTAAAAGGCCTTGGTGGCCGGCAGGTCGCTGGCGAGCCATTCGATATAGTCGATCTTGCCGTCTTCGCGCATGACTTCTCCTAACGATGTTCTTGGATTGTTCTGGTCCAGGCTCAAGGCAGAGTCCAGACGCTGGTGCGCTTGACCGCCGTGTCCTCCAGCTCTCGGGTCGTCGCCACCTGATATTCGGCCAGTTTCACCAGGCCCTCCTTGGGGAAGTAGGTGCGGCCAGGATCGCCGATCAGCACCATCGCGCCCGCCGCCCGTCCTAGCGCCAGCCAGGCCATGACCGCCTCGGCCATGGGGCGCTCGTAGCAGATGTCGCCGGCCAGCAGCACGTCAGCTGCCGGCGGCGGGGCGTTCAACAGATCGACCTGGGTGAAGGCCACCGCGACGCCGTTGACCTCGGCGTTGAGGCCGACGGCGGCCTCGCAGAACACGTCGATATCGGCAGCCAAAACGCTGACCGCCCCGGCTTTCATGGCGGCGATGGCCACCAGGCCCGAGCCGCTGGCGAAGTCGATGACGCGTTTGCCCGCCACGGTCTCGGGATGGTCGAGGATGTAGCGCGCCAGGGCCTGACCGCCCGCCCAGGCGAACGCCCAGAACGGCGGCGGCAGGCCGAGCTCGGCCAGGGCCTGTTCGGTCAGCTGCCAGATCGGCGTGATCTCGTCAGCCAGATAAAGCTGGAGCTCGGGCGTGTGAGGCGGGGCTTGGAGGCGGGTGTTCTCGACGATAAAGGCCCGGCGGCCGGCGAGGGTCTGGTCGATGGTGAGAACTTTCATGTCGACTTTGCGACAACCGAAATTTGCGACAACCGAAAGGTGCTTGACGAACCACCGCAACCGTTTAGCGGTTGATCACGGCTAGGCTTCTGGCTGTTGTTAGTGCTCCTGGGGGAATATCATGAAGTTCAATAGCCCGCTCGCCTCTACGGCGATCATTTTTGCATGTCTGTCGCTCGGCCTCAGCGCGTGCGCCACCAATCAGAAGATCTCGACCAATCAGCTGTCGGACAGCTCCCTGACCTGCGCCCAGATCGCGTCGCAGGACAAGGAGCTCGACGTCATTCTGGAAAAGGCCAAGCACAACAAGGGTGTGAGCGGGGCCAATGTCGCCGCCGTGCTGCTGTTTTGGCCCGCCGCCGTGGGCAACTACATGGACGCCGACAAGGCCGAGGAACTGGTCGTGAAGCGCAAGGCCATCTTGGCCGAGCTGCACAAGGCCAAGAGCTGCAGCTAAGCAAAGGCCCGCCCGTTGGCGTCGCCAACGGGCGGGTATTAATGAGCTCCTAGGCCGGCGCCTTGCCGGACGCAGCCTTCAGCACCGACAGATAGCCTGGCGCGGTGAGCATGTTTCCCGTCAGGCCCTTCGCCACAAGCAGGCGATGCGCCTTGGGCAGGTTCCAGCACGGCATGTGCATGAACAGATGATGCTCGGCGTGGAAATTGACGTAATAGGGCGCGATCAGGGCTCGCTCGATCCAGCTGGCCTGGGTGGTCCGCGCATGGCGGAACGGGTCGGGCTCGTCCTTGGCCACCAGGGCGTGCTCGGCGATGTTGCGCAGCCGGGTGACCAGCGGAAACCAGGTCGCCATCGGCACGATCCATAGCGCCAGCCACGCCCACCACAGGCCCGCCGCGCTGAGCACGACCAGCAGCCCCAGGTTCCACAGCAGGAACGGCCTCTGCCGCGCCGCCTCGCCGGCGAACACGCTGCCGGCGGGCTGGCCATCGGCGCGGCCCTTGAGCTTGGCCAATAGCGGCCCGAACCGCTGCTTGAAGAAGGTCTGGCCGGTCAGGTCACGGACGATCTTGCGACGCAGGGATTTCCGGGTCGTGGGGAATGGGGCTGACAGGATCAGGTCTGGATCCTCGGCCTGCTGGGCGAACTTGTGGTGGGTCAGGTGATAGGGCCGGTAGCTGGCGAGACTGGCCCCGGTCGGCGCCGCGCACAGCCATTGGCCCACCCAGTCATTGACCTTGAGGTCGGGGTGCAGACCGCCATGCGCCGCCTCGTGCATCAGGATCGCCAGGCCCAGCTGCCGCGCCCCGATCAGCATCACCGCCAGGATGTAGGTCAGCGGGTTGGGCCAGAGCACGAACACCGCCCCGGCCGCGACGATCACCGCCCAGGCGTGGGCGACCAGCGCGACGCCCTTCCACCGCGAGCGCGCCGACAGCGGCGCCCATTCGGCGGGGGTGAACAGTTCCTGCGGCTTGATACGGGTCGCGACGGCCATGGAACGACCATGCCACAGTCAGCTTCTGGCTTACAGAATGACGCTACGTCACAGCTCGGAGACCTTCATGCGCCTTGTCCTCACCGCCCTCGCCCTGACCTTGGTCGCGGGGACCGCCCTCCCTTCTGTAGCGGGGGCCGCCAGTTTCAACTGCGCCAAGGCTCGCACCGCCGATGAAAAAGCGATCTGCGCCAACCTGGCCCTGAACGACAAGGATGTGCGGATGTCGGTGCTGTACGACATCAACCGCAAGACCCTGGCCATGGGGGGTCGCGGTTCGCTGGAGGACGCCCAACGCCAGTGGCTGCGCGACCGCAGGACCTGCGGCGCCAACCGCGCCTGCCTGAACCGGGCCTATGACCGCCGCCTGAGCGACTTGGATCGCAGCATGGAGCGCATTTACACCAACGGCCCGTTCTAGCTGTCATCCCGGACAAGCGCGCAGCGCGAAGATCCAGGACCGAGGCGTGGACGCCGGCGCTTCCGGCGGTCCGGGATCTGCGGCTCTACGGGCCTTGTCCGGGATGACAACCGTAGTGGGTGTGGCGCCTAAAACCCCGCCGGCTTCCACGCCCCCGCCACCAGGGCCAGGAACAGCACGAAGCCGGCATGGGTGTTGGACTTGAACAGGGCCAGCGCCCCGACCGGATCGTCCATCCGCAGGGCCGCCGCCTGGCGTGACAGGTGCACAGCGAACAGCGCCGCCAGCGGCAGGAACACGGGTCCCACCCCGCCGACCCAGGCCGCGGCGATCACCAGCACGAAACAGGCGATATAGAAGACCAGCACCCCGCGGGGCGCGGCCTCGCCCAGCCGGCGGGCCGAGGATTTCACCCCGGCCAAGGCGTCGTCTTCGAGGTCCTGCACCGCGTAGATCGTGTCGTAGCCCAGGGTCCAGAAGATGCCCGAGGCATAGAGCAGGGCGGCGGCCCAGGTCAGGCTGTGGGTGGCCGCAGCGAAGCCCAGCAGCGCGCCCCAATTGAAGGTCAGGCCCAGCCAAGCCTGCGGCCACCAGGTGATGCGCTTCATGAAGGGATAGGCCGCGACCAAGGCCAGGGAAGCGATCCCCAGGCCGATCGCTAGCCAGCCGAGTGTGATCAGGATCAGGAAGCTGACCGCGCAGCAGCCGATCACGAAGGCCCAGGCCTGCTTGACGCTGATCAGTCCCGCCGGGATCGGCCGCATCGCCGTGCGGCTGACCTGGGCGTCGAAGTCGCGGTCGATAATGTCATTGAAGGCGCAGCCGGCCGCCCGCATCAAAGCCGCGCCGAGGAAGAAGGCGATCAGCAGCCACGGATTGGGCCATTGCCCCTTGCCCGCCGCCGCCAGGGCGATGCCCTGCCAGCCGGGCAGCATCAGCAGCCAGATTCCCGCCGGACGGTCAAACCGTCCCAGCTTCAACCAGGGCCGCAGGGCCGGCGGCGCATGGCGATCGACCCAGTTGCCGGCGGCGGCGTCGGGCAGGATGGCGGTGTCGGGTTCGCTCATGGGCAAGGCTTAGCGCGACGCCCGCCGCCCGACCACCTCATAGAATTTTCCGATGACTTCGCAAGAAACGATCAATTGGATTAATCTCTGCGCCGCGGTCAAGGTGAACCATCAAACACGGCGAGGCGACCATGACCAAGACCACCTTGACCACCACGGCCGGCGCACCGATCGCCGATAACCAGAATTCGATCAGCGCCGGTCCGCGCGGTCCCCTGCTGATGCAGGACTATCAGCTGATGGAAAAGCTGGCCCACCAGAACCGCGAGCGGATCCCCGAGCGGGTGGTCCACGCCAAGGGCTCGGGCGCCTACGGGACCCTGACCGTGACGCAGGACGTCACCCGCTACACCAAGGCCGCCTTCCTGTCGGAGGTGGGTAAGCAGACACAGGTCCTGATGCGCTTCTCCACCGTGGCCGGCGAGCGCGGCGCCGCCGACGCCGAGCGCGACGTTCGCGGCTTCTCGATCAAGGCCTACACCGAGCAGGGCAACTGGGACATGGTGGGCAACAACACCCCGGTGTTCTTCGTCCGCGACCCGCTGAAGTTCCCGGACTTCATCCGCACCCAGAAGCGCCACCCGGTGACCAATCTGCGCTCGCCGACGGCGATGTGGGACTATTGGTCGCTGAGCCCCGAGAGCCTGCACCAGGTGACGACGCTGTTCAGCGATCGTGGCCTTCCTCAGGGCTACCGGTTCATCCACGGCTTCGGCAGCCACACCTACAGCTTCCTCAACGAGGCCAATGAGCGGGTTTGGGTGAAGTTTCACTTCAAGTCGATGCAGGGCATCAAGAACTGGACCAACGCCGAGGGTAACGCCATCATCGCCAACGACCGGGAAAGCGCCCAGCGCGACCTGTTCGAGGCCGTCGAGACCGGCGACTTCCCCCGCTGGCGCTTCTGCATCCAGGTGATGACCCAGGCCCAGGCCGAAACCTTCCGCTGGAACCCCTTCGACCTGACCAAGGTCTGGCCGCACGCCGAATATCCGCTGATCGAGGTCGGGATCGTCGAGCTGAACCGCAATCCGGACAACTATTTTGCCGAGATCGAACAGGCCTCGTTCAGCCCCTCGAACGTGGTGCCCGGCATCGGCTTCTCGCCCGACAAGGTGCTGCAGGCGCGGATCTTCGCCTATGCCGACGCCCACCGCTATCGGATCGGGACCCACTACGAGGCCCTGCCGGTCAACCGTCCGATCGCCCCGGTTCACACCCAGCACGCCGACGGCGCGATGCGCCTGGACAGTCCGCCGCGCACCAACGCCTGGTACGAGCCCAACAGCTTCGGCGGACCGGTCGAGGACAAGGCCTTCGTCGAACCAGCCCTGCCGCTGGAGGGCGACGCCGACCGTTTCGACCATCGGCGGATCAGTGACGACTATACCCAGCCTGGCGACCTGTTCCGCCTGATGAACGCCGACCAGCAGCGCCAGTTGTTCGACAATATCGCGGCGGCCATGCACGGCGTGCCGGTCGAGATCCAGCAGCGCCAACTGGTCCACTTCCACCGCGCCGATCCGGCCTACGCGGCCGGCGTCGCCCACCGCCTGGGGCTGACGATCGAGAGCCTCGTCGCCGCGCAATAGCGATCGCCGCTGTTTCACAGGCCCGAGACGGGCCGTCACGCATTCACCCAGCGTGGCGGCCCGCCTCCACAGTCTTGAAAGTTCCATTTGATGTCTTCCGCCGTCAATCGTTTCGAAGCCTGGACCTTGCTGGCTCTGGGCCTCGCCGCCGGGATCGTCCTGCCCCATCCCGTGACCACCGCCCTGTGGACCGCCGCCGCGCGAGCCTTTGACCGCGCCGGCGACGCCGGGATGGTCACGCGCCTGACCTCCGGCACGAAGTTTGGCTCGCGGATCCGGGCGGCGCTGCTGGGAAACACATCGCCGCACCTGCGCTTTGCCTGACGGCGAATCCACTCACGGGCGGGGACACACACTCATTCCACGGCCCTTGCACACTTGGCGCGGGCAGCGGGATGGGCGTGTGTCCCCAGCTGATCCGCCGCGCTTCAGGGCTACCGCGCAAGCCAGGCCCTATCCCCCAAACCGCTCAAACGTCTGCTCAATCACCGCCCGCGTCACATCCCACTCCACCGCCGCCAGCGCCTCGGCCAGCGTGAAGAACCGCGCCTCGGCCGCATCGTCGCCAGCTACAGGATCGCCCGCCACCCACCGCGCGGCATAGTCGATCATCAGGTAATGCCGCGTCGTCTCGCCGGTCGTCCGCGACGTGAACAGCCCGTCCACCACGTCGACAAGCCCCAGCAGCACGGCCTCGACGCCCGTCTCCTCGGCCAGTTCGCGCAAGGCCCCGGCGCGAGTGGTCTCACCCCGTTCCAGCCGGCCGCCTGGTAGGCTCCACTGGCCCAGTCGGGGCGCGGTGCCGCGCTTGATCAGCAGGACCTGGTCATCACGCAGGCAGATGACGCCGACGGTGGGTACGGGGAGGAGTTCGGACATAGGGGTAGAAGCCATGGCGGGCCTGATAGGCTCCGTGCTCGTCGCTGTCATCCCTGGCCAGGCTGTTACGGAAACCCGTTCTTCAGGTCCAGGCTCGAACTCACCCCCACCTTGGTCAGGTGGTTCCCCAACCAGGCGTCGGCCGCCTTGCGGCCCCGGTCGCGCAGGTCGGTCAGGAAGCTCCACTCGGTGTCGAACTTGCTGCCCAGCGACAGGTCGGCCAAGGCCTTGTCGGCGGTGATGGCGTGCATCAGCATCCTGCGGTAGCGGCCGCGGGCGGTGTCCTTGAGCAGCCCCTCGTCGAGAAGCTTCTGCACGAAGCCGATGGCCCTCAGCTCGCTGGCGAGCGCCGCGTTGAAAGTGATCTCGTTCAGCCGATCCATGATCTCGCCCGGCGTCTTGGGCGTCTCGTCGCGGACGAAGGGGTTGAGGCTGACCAGCAGGATATCATCGGGCGTGTCGTCGTAGAACAGCGGCCATAGCGGCGGATTGGCCAGAAAGCCGCCGTCCCAATAGGGCTCGCCGTCGATCTCGACCGCCTGGAACACCTGGGGCAGGCAGGCGCTGGCCATGATGTGGCGGGCGGTCAACTCGGTCTCGCGGAAGACCTTCAACTTGCTGGTGCGCACGGCCGTGGCGGCGATGTAGAGCTTGATCGGCGAGCGCTCGCGCAGCGCCTTGAAGTCGATCTCGCCTTCCAGGGCGTCGTGCAGCGGATTGAGGTTGAACGGGTTGAACTCGTAGGGGCTCATCGACAGGGCGAAGGTCTCGGCCATCCGCCAGCCGGGGGTGTTTTTCAGCCAGTCGGTCCCGCCGGAAAAGGCGTTGGTCCAGATGCTGGTGTCGCCAAACACGTTGCGCCCGCCGTTGCGGTTGACCTGTTTCCAGAAGCGTTCGAGCCGGGTCTTGGCGGCTTCTCGTCCATTGGCGCGGCCTCCGTCGATCAGGCCCTGGGCTAGGCAGACGGCGTTCATCGCGCCGGCCGAGGCGGCCGTCACCGCATGGATCTCGATGTCTTCCTCCTCGAGCAGGCGGTCGATCACCCCCCACTCGAAAGCCCCGTGCGAGCCCCCGCCCTGCAGGGCGAGGCTGATGGGCTTGGGGCCCGAGGGCTTTTTCTTGAACGGACCGATGGGCATGGAGAAGCTCCGAGTTCAGACGGTCCCGACGCTCCCCCCACTCCGTCTTCCCGGCGAAGGCCGGGAAGACGGAAGAAAAGTCTGGACCTACGCCGCCGTCCAGCCGCCATCGATGCTGAAGGCCGCGCCGTTGGCCGAGGCCCCGGCGTCGGACACCAGATACAGCAGCAGACCGTTCAATTGGTCGAAGGTGACAAACTGCTTGGTCGGCTGGGCGGCCAGGATCACGTCCTTCATCACCGCCTCCTCCGAGATCCCGCGCGCCTTGGCCTGATCGACGATCTGGGCCTCGACCAGCGAGGTCTTCACGAAGCCCGGGCAGATGGCGTTGCAGGTGATACCGAAAGTGGCCAGTTCCAGGGCGGCGGTCTTGGTCAGGCCGAGGATGCCGTGCTTGGCGGCCACATAGGCGCTCTTGAACGGCGAGGCGACCAGGCCGTGGGCCGAGGCGATGTTGACGATCCGTCCGCGCCCCTGCTCCTTCATGATCGGGATCGCCGCCTTGGTGGCGTGGAAGGCCGACGACAGGTTGATGGCGATGATCAGGTCCCACTGGTCGGCGGGGAAGTCCTCGATTGGCGCCACGTGCTGGACGCCGGCGTTGTTGATCAGGATGTCCAGCTCGCCGAACTCGGCCTTGGCGGCGGCGATCATCTCGGCGATCTGGCCGGGCTTGGTCATGTCGGCGCCGTTGTAGAGCACCTCGACGCCGTGCTTTTCGGCCAGGTCGGCGCGGGTTTTCTCGATGGCGGTCATCTCGCCCAAGCCATTCAGGACGATATTGACGCCCTGGGCCGCGAGCGCGTCGGCCATGGCATGGCCGATGCCGCTGGTCGAACCGGTCACAATCGCGACCTGACCTTGCAAACCGAAATCCACGGCCATCGGCAACTCCTTGCGCATCCCGCTCATGCTGCAACGCAACATATAGCTCGCTGTTGCGATCAGCGAGCGTTTATAACTCACCGGTGGATAAATTCAGGGCTGGAGCCGAGCGAAAACCCAGTCGGCCTGTGTCGAGAGGTCCTTGCGGTACCTGTAGCCGTCCAGGTCGAAGCCCTTGAGATCTTCCGCCCGCTCGACGCGGTTGTCGATGGCGAAGCGGGCCATGCGGCCGCGGGCCTTCTTGGCGAAGAAGCCCAGCACGCGCAGCGTGTTGCCCTTCTCTTCCTTGAAGTGGCAGTTGACGATGGGCAACTTGAGCGCCTTGGCGTCGACGGCGCCGAAATATTCCTGGCTGGCCAGGTTCACCAGGGTGGGATCGGCTTGGTCCTGGGCCGCCGCGTTCAGGGTCTTGGAGATCGTTTCGCCCCAGAAGTCGTAAAGGTTGGAGCCCTTCTTGGTCTTCAACCGCACGCCCATCTCCAGGCGATAGGCCTGCAGGGCGTCGAGCGGTCGCAGCACGCCATACAGGCCCGACAGGATGCGCAGGTGGTCCTGGGCCCACTCCAGGGCCGGGCGGTCCAGCTCGCGCGCGGCGAGACCCGCATAGACGTCGCCGTTGAAGGCGATCACCGCCTGGAGCCCCTCCTCGACCTGCGGGTCGAAGACTTGAAAGCGCTCGTAGTTCAGTTCGGCCAGCTTTTCGGAGATGTGCATCAGCCGGCGCAGGTCGGTCGCCTTCAGCTTATGAGTCAGCTTGGCCAGTTCGGCGATCTGCGGTTTCAACTCGGGCGTGGTGAGCGGCAGCACCTGGTCAGGGGCGGTGAAGTCCAGCGATTTGGCGGGGGAGATGACCATCAACATGGGCGGGGAGATAGAGGCTCCGGAGGGCCACGGCTAGTGCGAGGCTGGACAATGGGCCGGCGCGCCGCGATGTTGCGCGTAGGGTGGGGACAGCATGATTGATTTCGGACCGACTTTGAGAAGGGTCGCGGCGCTGTTCGTCTGCGCCGGGTTCGCTGGACTTGCCAGCTGTCAGGCGCCGGCCCTGGATCCCGAGGCCGACGCCGTGGCGCGTGCGGTCTATTCGGAGATCCGCACTCAGTCACCGAGCCTGCAAGCCCGCCTGTCGCCGGAAATTCGCACGCCGCAGACCGCCGAGGAATTGGTCAAGGTCCGGGCCTATATTCCCGCCGGCGAACCGAGCCTGGGCAAGGCCGTGGGCTGGAATTATCTCTCCATGGTCGGCAAGGGCAAGACGGCGACGCTCGCCCACGAATACGACTATCCCGGCAAGGTGGTTCTTGCCCGGGTGGCGCTAGCGCGGCCGGAGGGCGCAAAGGCTTGGCTGATGACCGGGTTCAATGCCCAGGTCGCCACCATGGAGGAACTCAAGGCGCTGAAATTCTCCCTGGCTGGCAAGCATTACACCCAATACGTTTTTCTAGCCGGTCTGGCGGCCAGCCTTGGCCTGATGCTGGCCGCCTTGATAAAGGTAATCCGAATCAAGGGCCTGAAGCGCAAATGGCTATGGGGGATCGCCGCGTTCGCGGGGGTCGGCAGCCTGCAGATGAACTGGTTCAACGCCGTGTTCAGCTGGAAGCTGGTGAACATCGCCCTGCTCGGCGCCGGTGTGGTCCGCGGGGGCTCACGGTTCGACCCCTGGATCCTGACCTTCATCGTTCCGCTGGGCGCGGTCTTGATCCTAACCGGGGTATGGGCCAAGCCGAAGGCTGAGCCCGTAGTGGAGGAGGCGTTCTGATCGTACCCCAGACCTTGGGCCTGCTGGCCGCCCTGACCTGCCCGCTGGTGATGTTCGGCGCCCTGTTCCTGGTGCTGCGCACCCAGGGCCTGAAGTACCGCATCCTGTGGGCGGTGCTGTGTTTCGTCGGGATCGGGGCGTTCTGGATGCGCGCTTCGGACGGCGTGTGGGGCTTCGTGCCGGCGGCCATCAACATCCTCGGGCCGGGCCAGCAGGCCGGCTATTACAAGGCGACGGTTCCGCTCGGCGCCCTGGCGTCGATGTTCGTCTGTCTGGGCGTCCGGAGAGCCCGCGCCAACGCCCTGGCGAAGGCGGCGGACAGGACAGCCTAGAACAGCACGCGCGGGTTCATGATCCGCTGGGGGTCCAGCGCGGCGCGGATGGCGCGCAGGGCCTCGACCTCTACGGCGCTCTTGTAGCGCAGGGCCTCGGCCGACTTCATCGCCCCCAGGCCGTGCTCGGCGCTGATCGAGCCGTCCATCGACGCCACGATGTCATGGACGATGCGGGCGCCCGTATCGCGCAGGGCGTCGTGCGGGTCGTCGCCCTTCTCGGTCATGGGCGCGCCGTCGGCCCGCAGGACGTCGTAATGGACATTGCCGTCGCCAACATGGCCGAAGGCGACCACCCGGACGCCGGGCGACAGCTTTTCCACCGCCGCCGTGGCCTGGTCGATGAAGGCGGCGACCTTGGAGACCGGCACGGAGACGTCATGCTTCCAGGCCGCGCCTTCGGGCTTCTGGCCGCCGGACTGGTTCTCGCGCACGGCCCAGAAGGCGTGGGCCTGGGTCTGGGATTGTGCGACGGCCGCGTCCTGGATCAGGCCGGTCTCCAGCGCGTCCGACAGCAACCGCTGCATGGCCGCTTCGGCGGCGCCCGGTTCGCCCGAGGCGGTCTCGATCAGCACGTACCAGGGATGGACGGCCTCCAGCGGCTCGCGCAGGCCGGGGATGTTCTTGATCGCGAACGCCACGCCCAGCCGGCTCATCAGCTCGAAGGCCTCGATCGCGCCCCCGGTCTCGTCCTTGGCCCTGGCCAGCAGGGCGATGGCGGCGTGGGGGGTAGCGACGGCGGCGATGGCCACGCAGCGTGAAGCCAGCAGCGGATAGAGCTTGAGGCTGGCGGCGGTGATCACCCCCAGCGTGCCCTCGGCCCCGATCAGCAGGTGCTTGAGGTCATAGCCGGTATTGTCCTTGCGCAGCCGCTTCAGGCCGTTCCAAACCTCGCCATTGGGCAGCACCGCCTCGATCCCCAGGACCTGGTCGCGCATCGTGCCATAGCGCAGCACCGCCGTGCCGCCGGCATTGGTCGAGGCCAGGCCGCCGATGGTGCAAGAGCCTTCCGAGGCCAGGCTCAGGGGAAAGCGGCGGCTGACCGAGAGCGCGGCCTCATGGGCCGTCGCCAAGGTGACCCCGGCCTCCAGCACCATGACGTCGTCGAAGGCGTCGATGTCGCGCACCCTCGTCAGCTTCTCGGTGGAGAGCAGGATTTCGCCCTGCGGGATCTGGCCAGCGACCAGGCCGGTATTGCCGCCCTGCGGGGTGATGGCCACGCCGTCGGCCGCGCAGATGCCGACCACTGCGGCCACAGCGGCCGTGGAGCGTGGCAAGGCCAGCAGGGGGGTCTGGCCGGACCACCGCCCGCGCCATTCGACCAGTTTGGGGGCCAGACGATCAGGGTCCTGGCTCCACCCGCCCTCGCCGAGCACGGCCTTCAGGCGGGACAGGGTGTCGGCGGGGAGGGGCTTGGTCATGGTGGCGGAGGATACGCTTCCGGGAGCGAGGCTGTCAGTATATACTGCGGTCTATACGGAGATCGCCATGGGCATCCTGATCAAGAATCCAGAGGCCGAGCGCGCCGTACGCGAACTCGCCGGACTGACGGGCGAAAGCTTGACAACCGCCGTAGAGGTCGCGGTGCGCGAACGCTTGGCCAAGCAACACGAAGCCCGACCGCATCGAGCGCGGACGATCGAGGAAATGCGCGAAGCGACCGATCGCTTCAGGCGCGCCGTCGGCCTGGACAAGGTCAAGCTGAACGTCACCAAGGCCGACTTCGATGAGCTTAACGAAATCCCCGGCCTCGACACAACCGATCCTGAATGATTGTCGTCGATACCTCGGCGTTGGTCGCCGTCGCCACCAGCGAGCCTGACCACATTCTGATCATGCAAGCCTTGTTATCCTCGGATCGGACCGTAATCTCCGCATTCAACTATGTTGAAACCGGCGTCGTCTTGATCAGTCGGGGCCATCTCGAAGACCGGGCTGAACTGGACGTTTGGCTTGCTCAACTCGGAGTCGCCGTCCACCCCGACCCCGAGGACTTCGCCAAGGCTCTAGACGCCTACCTCACCTACGGTAAAGGACACCACCCCGCCCGCCTGAACCTCGCCGACTGCTTCGCCTACGCCTTGGCCAAGCAACTCGGCGCGCCACTGCTCTACAAGGGCGACGACTTTCCGATGACCGACGTCCGCTCGGCGCTGGACGCCTAGCCCGCCACGTCCGGATCCGGCAGGCCGCGCACGTCGCGCCAATAGTCCTCGCGCACGTCGTCGTCGATCACCGGCGGATCGCCCGCGCCCTTGAACAATCGGTCGCCGCCATCCTTGCGCGCCTTGGCGATCCAGAAGGGGTGGCCCGTGTCGACGTCGGTGAAATTGGCCTTCAGGCCTGAATTGCGCAGCGCCTCAAAGGCCCGGCCGGCGTAGTAGAGCGTCTCGCCGGTCTTCGACAGCCGGACGCGCCCGATCCGCGCCGGACCGTTCAGCCCCTTGGACTTGTCCTCGATATACATGATGCGGAATTTCATCGGCTCTATCCTATGAAACCGGCCGCGCGCCGCAGCCGGTCATTGATCGCTTCGCCCAGGCCCTCGCCCGGGATCGGCGCGACGGCGATGGCTGTCGGCTGGGTGCGGTCGGCGGCGCGAAGGAACGCGAACAGGTTTGCCGCCGCCTCCGCCAGATCGCCCGAGGGGCTGAGATTGAACACCCTATCCCCTTGCGGCCATGGCCCAAAGGCCAGGAACGCCTCGCCCGCCGCCGGGGTCTCGGCATTGACCCGCACCGGCGCGTCGGGGGCATAGTGCAGGGCCAGCCTGCCGGGCGAGCGCTTGGCGTCATTCTGCGCCTCGGCCAGCGGGCCGACCACGGCCTCCAGCTGGGCGCGAGTCACGGCGCCGGGGCGCAGCAGTCTCACCGGACCGTCGAGCACCGCCACAACCGTGCTTTCCAGCCCGACGTCGCAGGGCCCGCCGTCCAGGGCGGCGGCGGTCTTGTCGCCGGTCTCGGCGAAGGCGTCTTCGAAGGTGGTGGGGCTCGGCCGGCCCGAGCGATTGGCCGAGGGGGCCACCACCGGACCGCCGAACGCCGCCAGCACGGCGCGCGACAGGGGGTGGCCGGGCACGCGGATGGCCACGGTGTCGAGACCCGCCCGGGCCAGATCGCAGACGGCGGCGGTGTCGCGGATTGGGGCGACGATCGTCAGCGGGCCGGGCCAAAAGGCTCGCGCCAGAGCCAGGGCGCGATCGTCGAAGGTGGCAATGCGGGCGGCGGCTTCGATGCTGGCGACATGGGCGATCAGCGGGTTGAAGCGCGGGCGGCCCTTGGCCTCGAAAATCGCCGCCACCGCCGCCGGGTTCGAGGCGTCGGCCCCCAGGCCATAGACCGTCTCGGTCGGCAGGAGCACCAGGCCGCCGGCGGCGAGCGCCCGCGCGGCCCCAACAACTTGCGGGTCTATTTCCGCTTGGCCGCGATGGCGAAGCTGACCTTCACCTTCGCCCCGATCTCGCTCGTCGACGCCCATTCACCCTGTCCTACCCCGAACACCGTCCGGTCCAGGGTGGTTACACCGCGCGCCGTGGCCGTGTCGCCGTCGATCTTCAGCGAGAACGGCAGGCTGACGGGCTTCTTGACGCCGCGCAGATCCAGCACGCCGTCGGCGACGAACCGGCCCTCGCCGGTCTTGCGGAACTTGCTGGCCGTGAAGACAGCCTTGGGATGGGTCGCCGCCGCGAAGAAGTCCTCGCTGGGCAGGCTGGCGTCGCGCTGGTCGTCGCCGGTGGCGGCCGACGCCATGTCGATGCTGACCGTCAGCTTCGAGCGGTCGAGGGCGTCGGGCGAGAACAGGATGTCGGCGGTCCAGCGCTTGAACTGACCCTGGATGGTGTTGTCTTCCCAGGCGGCGGAGAAGCCCAGGGTCGAGCTCTTGGCCACGGTCCAGGCGACGGGGTCCTTCAGCGCCTTGTCCGACTCGGCGGGCGCGGCGGGGGCGGTGGCGGCTTCGGCGGACGGTGTTTGCTCGGCGGGCGCGGCGTTTTGAACCAAGGCCGGCTTGCCTCGCCATTGCACTTCAGGCGCAGGAACGGGCGCCGCCGGCGTCTTGGCCTTCACCGACGGCATGTAGAGATAGCAGGCGGCGACAACCGCGATGAGTCCCGCGGCGGCCAGCCAGGCGCGCGGCTCTTTCCAACCCGGCTTGGCGCCAGCCGCCATGTGACCGAACACGGCGTCGCGGTCGAGAATCTGGTGCTTGGCCACCGCCCCCAGGTGCAGGGCCAGCAGCAGATAGGTGGTCTTGACCAGCAGGCCGTGACCCAGCTCGCCGACCTGATTCCACAGGTGTTTGGGACCGGCCGCCAGCTCGGGCAGGAACGGCAGGTGCGGCCAGGGGATCGCGCCAAACAGCACGGTCGGGATCGGCAGGCGGCTGGTCGAGACAATGATCCAGCCGGTGATCGGCAGTCCGATCATGATCACGTAGAAGGCCACGTGGACCACTTGCGAGGCGATCGTCTCCCAGCGGGGTTGCCCCACCGGGTGCGGCGGCGGCCTGTGGGTCAGCCGCCAGGCCAGCCGGCCCAGGCTGAGCAGCAGGATGGTGATGCCGATCGACTTGTGCAGTTGAAAGATCGCGTAGGTGGTCGGCCCCTTGGGACCGTCCCCCATCCGCCAGCCCAGGATGATCTGGAAGATGATGGCGGCGGCGATCAGCCAGTGCAGGATGATCGCCACCGTCGTGTAGCGAGAAGGGGGCGTGTATCGCGTGCGTCCCGCCACCGAGGCGGTCTCAACGGTCGACTCGGTGGTCATGGCGTACCTCGTCAGAAATCGCGGGTTTCGAATCCAACCCTACTTCTTCGGATTGAACTCGGCTTCGATTTCCAGATCGACGTCGTCGCCGACCAGGCCCTTCAGGTGGGTGAAGCCGAAGTCCGAGCGCTTGATCGTGCCGGTGGCCGAGAAGCCCATGATCTGCGAGCCGAACGGGGTCTTGGCGTAGCCGTTATATTTGACGTCCAGGGTCACCGGCTTGGTCACGCCGCGAAAGGTCAGGTCGCCCGTCAGCTTGCCGGGTTCGACCTTGGTCGAGACGAAGGTGATCTTGGGATATTGGCCGGCGTTGAAGAACTTGGGGTCCGTGCCGATTTCCTTGTTGAAGTCCGGCAGGCCAGTATCGACGGCGGCGGCGTCGATGGTGATCGACACCTTGGTGGCCAGCGGCTTGGCCGGGTCATAGACGTAAGAACCGTCGATGGCTTCGCGCGCGAAGCGGAAGGTGTAGTGCGACGTGCCGAAGTGCGAGACCTTCATCTCGAGGCTGGCGTGCTTCTTGTCGATCGTCCAATTGCCGGCCGGAGCCTGGGCCGGGTCGGTGGCGACGGCCTGCGCCGAGGCGACGGCGGGAAGGGCCGCCGGAGCGAGCAGAAGAGCGCCGGCCAGGAGGGCGGAGGCGAAACGGCGGTTCATGGGCAGTCTCCAAACTGTAATAGAAATAGTTGCTGAACCCCAACTTGGGAAGCTTGGCCCAGCGATAAAGGGTCAGCGCTTCACGAAGCCGTGATCCCTTCGGCTTTGCACACGCGGCGGCCGTCTCTAAACAGGGTTCACCTCGCCGTCCCCTGGATCGGACCTCCCTCATGACCTACCGCGCGCCCGTTCGCGACCTCGCCTTCGCCCTGCGCCATGTGGCCGGCTTCGACCGCCTGGCCGCGGCCTTTCCCGAGGCCGACGCCGACACGGTGGACGCGGTTCTCGACGCGGCCGGCGTCTTCGCCAGCGAGATTCTGGCCCCGATCAACCGGGCCGGCGACCTGACGCCCGCGCGGCTGGACAATGGCGTGGTCCGCACCTCGCCAGGCTTCCCCGCCGCCTACAAGGCCTTCGCCCAGGCCGGCTGGAACAGCCTGGCGGCCGATCCGAAGCACGGCGGCCAGGGCTTGCCCAAGACGCTGGAAATCGCCGTCTTCGAGATGGTCCACGCCGCCAACATGGCGTTCGGCCTGTGCCCGATGCTGACCCTCGCGGCGATCGAGGCCCTGGCCAGCCATGGTTCGGAAAGCCAGCGGCGGCTCTATCTGCCCCGGCTGGTCTCCGGCGAATGGACCGGCACCATGAACCTCACCGAGCCCCAGGCCGGCTCGGACCTGGCGGCCCTGACGACGATGGCCACGCCCGATGGCGAGGGCGGCTACGCCTTGGTCGGCCAGAAGATCTACATCACCTGGGGCGACCACGACGTGGCCGACAATGTCTGCCACCTCGTTTTGGCCCGCACGCCCGACGCGCCGCCCGGCGTCAAGGGCATCTCGCTGTTCCTGGCGCCGAAGGTTCTGGTCGGCGAGGATGGCGTGCTGGGCGTGGCCAACGCCCTTCGGGTGGGCGGGCTGGAGCACAAGCTGGGCATCCACGGCTCGCCCACCTGCGTGATGCTGTACGAGGGGGCCAAGGCCACCCTGGTGGGCGAGTTGGGCAAGGGCCTGGCCCACATGTTCACGATGATGAACGCCGCGCGGCTGCAGGTCGGAACCCAGGGCGTGGCCATCGCCGAGCGGGCCTATCAGCAGGCCCTGGCCTTCTCGCTGGAACGCACGCAAGGCCGCTCGGCCTGGACGGGCGCCTATCCCGCCCGGCTGTTCGACCATCCCGACATCCGCCGCACCTTGCTGCTGATGAAGGCCCGTATCGAGGCGGCGCGCGGGATCTGCCTCTCCACGGCCGTGGCCGCCGACCTTTCGCGCCACGCCGAAACGGAAGAGGCTCGCGCGAGCGCCAAGCTGCGCGAGGAGCTGCTGACCCCGATCGCCAAGGCCTGGTCCACCGACATGGGCGTCGAGGTGGCCTCCCAGGGCGTGCAGATCCACGGCGGCATGGGCTTCATCGAGGAGACCGGCGCGGCCCAGCACTATCGCGACGCCCGGATCAACCCGATCTACGAGGGCGCCAACGGCATCCAGGCCATCGACCTGATCGGCCGCAAGCTGGTGCTGGGCGAGGGCCAGGCGATTGGCGACCTGATGGACGACATGCGCGATACGCTGGAGGCAATAGCCGCGATCGAGGCCTTGGCCGGCGTGGCCCTGCGCTTTGACGCCGCCCTCAACGCGGCCAGTTCGGCCACGGCCTGGCTGATCGAACGCCGGGCCCGGGCCATGCCGGACGCGTTGTCGGGGGCCACGGCCTATCTGAAGCTGCTAGGCGACGTGGTGGGCGGCTGGATGCTGATCAAAGGCGCGCTGGCCGAGCCGCACGGCGTGCGGCTGGCGCTGGCGCGTGTCTATGGGGAGAACGTTTTGGCGAGCGTGCCGGGCCAGGTGGCGGGGGTGACGGCGGGGGCTGCGGATCTGGAAGGCGTGACGGCGGAGATGCTGGGCGTTTAATGATCTGACCGGGCACATGCACTTGTGCGTGTCCCCATCAAACGCACAGAAGTCGGACCTTGAGGTCAAGACCGCCCGCACTTCCGGTTGGGGACACGCACAAGTGCATGTCCCCGATCGAAAACCCTACAGCTGACCCAGCATGTAGTCCGCCGACGAGACCTTGAAGTCCCCGCCCTCTTCCACGTTCAGCGTCTCGACCACGCCGTCCTTGGCGATCAGCGAGTAGCGCTGCGAGCGCAGGCCCATGCCGAACTTGCTGCCGTCAAAGTCCAGGCCGACCGCCTGGGTGAAGGCGCCATTGCCGTCGGCCAGCAGCAGGACCTCGTCGGTGATGCCCTGGTCTGCGGCCCAGGCCTTCATCACGAAGACGTCGTTGACCGAGACGCAGGCGATCGTGTCGACGCCCTTGGCCTTGAAGTCAGCGACATGGTCCTTGAAGCCCGGCAGGTGCTTGGCCGAGCAGGTGGGGGTGAAGGCGCCGGGTACGGCGAACAGGGCGACGGTCTTGCCCTTGAACAGTTCGTCGGTGGTCACCGGGGCCGGGCCCTCGGCGGTGAAAGTCATGAAAGTCGCCGAAGGAAGCGTGTCGCCAACCTTGATCGCCATGTGCGGAGTTCCTGTTCGTTGAGGTAGCGGATCGGAGATAAAGCCGCCAAGGCCGATCGCCAAGGAAAGGTTGGACTTGAAACTGCCGCCGTCCGCCCCGATCCTCTGATCATGGACCACCCGCACATCGATCTCGGCAAATCCGAGCCCGCGTTTCTCGCCGGCCAGATGCTGGTCGCCATGCCTGGCATCGAGGATCCACGCTTCGAGCGCGCGGTGCTGTACCTGTGCGCCCACGACGCCGAACAGGCCATGGGGCTGGCGGTCAATCGCCCGGCCGAGGGGCTGACCCTGTACGAACTGCTCAACAATCTCGGCGTCGAGCCCGAGGCTCACGCCCTGTCGCATCTGGTGATGCTGGGCGGGCCCGTGGAGCGCGAGCGGGGCTTTGTCCTGCACACCGACGACTTCGTCTCACCCGATTCGACGGTGTCCGTGGCCGATGGCCTGGCCCTGACCGTCACCCGTGACGTGCTGGACGCCCTGGGCAGCCGCGACCACCGACCGCGCCAGGCCATACTGGCCCTTGGCTATTCCGGCTGGGGCCCCGGCCAGCTGGAGCAGGAGCTGCGCGACAATGTCTGGCTGATCTGCGAGGCCGACGAAGCGCTGCTGTTTGGCGACGATTACGATAACAAATGGACCATGGCCCTGGCCAAGATCGGCATAACCGCCGACCAGCTGTCAGCCCAGGCGGGACGGGCGTAAGTCCAAGGTCCTCCCCCTGTGGGGGAGGCGATCGCAAAGCGATCGGTGGGGGGCGTTTTAGGGCCCTTCATCCTGCAAGAAGAGGGACCTGTCGCTCCCCCCCTCCGCCGGCTACGCCGACACCTCCCCCACGGAGGGGAGCACTTAACCCCGCGCCTTCACCGGCGCCGCGCCGTCCACATAGGCCTCGTTCAGATAGACCTCGGCCTCCTGCGGCGACAGGGCCGGGGCGTAGCCGAAGCCCTGGCCGTAGTCGCAGCCCAGGGCCTGAAGCGCGCGCGCCATCTCGGCGTTCTCGACGCCTTCGGCCACGACTTCCAGCTCCAGGTCCTGGCCCAGCTTGATCACCGAGCGGACGATCTTGGCCGAGCCGGCGTTGCTGCCCATGGTGCGGACGAAATAGCGATCGACCTTGAGCGTGTCGAACGGCAGGCGGGTCAGGTACTGCAGCGACGAGAAGCCGGTGCCGAAATCGTCCAGGGCCAGGCCGGCGCCCGCCTCGCGCAGGCTGCGCAGGATCACGGCGGCCCGCTCGGGATCGCGCATGATGTCGCTCTCGGTGACTTCCAGCTTCAGCGCGCCGCGCGGCAGGTTGTGTTCCTTCAGCACCTGGCGGACGTCGTGCACCAGGCCCGGACGGTCGATCTCGCCGGTTGATAGGTTGACGCTGACGGTTAGGGCGCCGACCGCCGGATGGGTGTCGCGCCAGGCGGCCAACTGCTTGGCCGAGGTGCGCATCATGTGCTCGCCCAGCTCGCTCATCAGGCCCATCTCCTCCACCAGCGGGAGGAACTCGTCGGGCGGCAGCATGCCCCGGCGCGGATGGATCCAGCGGGCCAGGGCCTCGAAGCCCGACAGGGCGCCGGTCGAGAGGCGCACCACGGGCTGGAAATAGGGACGAATCTCGCCACGGGCGATGGCGCCGCGCAGGTCGGCCTCCAGGGCCAGTCGCGACAGGCCGTCGGTCTCCATAGAGCGACCATAGGCGGCGGCCCCGCCACGTCCGCCCGAAGCGGCGGCCTCGACGGCCAGCTCGGCGCGGCGCAGCAGTTCGGCCGCTTCGGGGGCGTCCTCGCCGCCCTCGGCCGACACGGCCCCGATCGACAGGGTGGGGTGGATGTCGAAGCCGGCCACCCGCAAAGGCTGCTCCAGGGCGGTGCGCAGCAACTCGGCGGGCTCGAAGCCGGTTGGATCGCATAGCACCGCGAACTCGTCCTCGCCGATCCGGCCCAGGATCGAACAGGTCGGGAAGGCGGCGGCCAGGCGTGAGCCCAGGGCGGCCAAGACAAGGTCGGCGCGCTCGTGGCCCAAAGCCTCGTTCAGACGGCGCAGGCGATCGACGTCGGCCACCACCAGCTCGTAGGCGCCCGGCTTGGACAGGCGCTCGCGGGCCTGGACGATGAAGCTCTTGCGGTCCAGCAGGCCGGTCAGGCTGTCGCGTTCGGAGGCGGCGAACTTGACCTCCGGGGCGATGACGCCGGCGGCGCGCACCCCGTCCTCCAACCACTGGCCACGCCAGATGCAGACCTCGCCGCCCCGCATGCGCAGGCGGGCCACGATCTCGCTGCCCGGCTCGCGAACCTTGAGGATGTCTTCGGCCTGGGCGCGGTCTTGAGGCAAGGTCAGGGCGCGGAAGGCGACGGAGGAGCAATCCGGAGCCAGCGGCCCCAGGCCCAAGGCGCGCGCCGCGCCATTGACGCGCAGCCGGTCAAGCTCGGGCTCCCAGAGCCATAGGGCGACCTCGGCGGCGCCAAGCGCCTCGAGCATGGCCGTGGCGTCCCAAACGCGGCGCTGACTGATCTTGAAAGACATGCCCTATCCCAGCGTCCGGGGCTCGCTAGGAATCCCTCCCCGAAAGGTAGACCGGCCTAACCGGCCGGAGGGGGCGCGACCATCCCGAACAGACGATGATCTCGCCATTCGCCGTTAATTTTCAGATAAGCAGGCGCATATCCCTCTTCCAGGAAACCGGATTTCAGCAGCACCGAGGCCGAGGCGGCGTTCTCCGGCATGCAGGCCGCTTCCAGGCGGTGAAGGCCCATCTCGCCGAACGCGAAGTCCACGGCGGCCCTGACGCCGTCCAGCATGTAGCCACGTCGGGCGTAGGGCTGGCCGATCCAATAGCCCAGCACGGCGCTCTGGGCGACGCCGCGACGGATATGGAACAGCCGCACCCCGCCGATCAGCGTCGCATCGTCGCGGCGGAACAGGAAGAACGGAAAGGCCTCGCCGGTCTCTAGTTCGCGGGCATAGGCCCCTAGCCGGTTGCGAAAGGCGGCGCGGGTCAGGTCGTCCTTCGGCCAGGTCGGCTCCCACGGCTCGAGGAAGGCCGCCGACTGGGTCCGCAGCGCCGACCAGGCCTTATAGTCCGACAGGCGCGGCAGGCGCAGCACCACCTTGCCGCCCTCAAGGCGCGGGCCGGGATCGGTCTGGAAAAGGCGAAGAAAGGCGGACAAGCGGTCGGTTCTCGTTGAGCAGCGCAGTTTCGAGGCTCAACGCGCTGGAGGCAAGAGGGGCGCTGTGGCGCGAAAGTTATCCACAGGGCGGCGCCAGATGCTCCCCCTCCGGGGGCGCTGTCGCAAAGCGACTGAGGGGGTCTTCCGGCCAGCGCCGCGCTAACCCCTCCGGCCCTCCGGGCCACCTCCCCCAGCGGGGGAGAATTTGAGCTCTATCCCCGTAGTTGGCGAAGTGGAGTTATGGAAATACAACGCCTTGCGGAAAAATGCAGGTTTCCGATGCTCACCCCTCCGGGGCGGTCGCATCCTGGGGCATGACCCAAACCACCCTCTCCGCCTGGCGCGACGCCCTGCAATTCAAGCTCATGGCCGCCCTCGACGCGGCCTGGGCGATCCTCGACTCCAGCGACGACCCGGCGGAAATCCGCCGGGTCCGCGAAAGAGCCAAGGCCCTGAGCGACCTGGCCACCCTGGCCCGCAAGGTGGCGCTGATCGTGCCGATACCCCGCGCCAAGCCGGTCGCGGCGAGCCTGGGACCCGTCTGGGAAGAGGCGCAAACCGCCCTCGCCCCGGTCGCGGCCCAGGCCGAGATCGCCCGCCGGGCGCTGGACAAGCTCAAGGGTGGACGGCGCGGGCGGTTGTAAGCCTAAACCCTTTCTCCTCCCCCGCGTCGCGGGGGAGGAGAAAGCCCGCCACGGCGAGGCCGCGCCTTAAAACCTTGATGGCGAGCTTGCGCCGGAATCCGCCATTCCGCAGGGCCGAGAAGGGTGGAAAACAGACAGATTCGTCCCGACTAGCGGACATCCACCTAAAGCGGCCAGCCCCCTACCCCAGCGCCCGCTCGAACACGTCCCCCGCCTTCAGCGCCCCCTTCGCCCCCAGGATCGCGCTGGCCGTCTTGCGCGGCCCGAGGATCATCCCCGCCAGCCGCGTCAGGTCCGCCACCGTCACCGCGTCTACCGCCTGCGCCAGTTCGGCCGGCGCATACAACCGGTCGAACATCAGCGCCTGGCCGGCCGCCTGCTCCGCCCGTGACAAAGGCTGTTCGCGGGCCATGAACATGTGGGCCTTAAGCTGGGCCTTGGCGCGGGCCAGTTCGGCGTCCTCGATCTTGTCGGCCAGGGCCACGATCTGTTCGGCGCAGACCTTGGCGGTCTCGGCCGCGTCGCCGGCCGAGCAGCCGGCGTAAACGCCCAGCGCCCCGCAGTCGGCATAGGTGTCGGCATAGGCGTCGATATTATAGGCCAGGCCGCGCTTCTCGCGGGCCTCCTGGAACAGCCGCGACGACATGCCGCCGCCCAGGGCCTCGGCGAAGATCCGCAGGGCGAAATAGTCGTCCTGGCGGGCGCTGACGGCGGGCAGCATGAACACCAGGTGGGCCTGCTCCAGCTTGCGGGCCTGGCTCTTGCGGCCGCCGATGAAGGGGGCGGCGGCGAAGTCGGCGGCGCCCTTGGCCGACGGCAGGGCGCCGAACTGGCGGCGGGCCAGGTCCAGCACCTCGTCAACCTCGACCGCGCCGGTGGCGCTGACGATCAGCCGGTCGGCGGCGTAAAGCCGTCCGCGCCAGTCCGACAGGCCCTCGACCGTGGCCGCGTTGACGCTGTCGACCGTGCCCAGGATCGGCCGGGCCAGGGGATGGTCGCCCCAGGCGGCGGCCTGGACCAGGTCGAACACATAGTCGTCGGGCGCGTCGGCGGCCTCGGCGATCTCCTGGGCCACCACCTGCTTCTCGCGGGTCAGGTCGGCCTCGTCGAGCGTGGGGCGCAGGACGAGGTCGCTGAGCACGCTCATGCCCAGGTCCAGCCCGCCCTTCAGGGCGCGGACCTGGAAACTGGTGCGCTCATAGCCGGTGGCGGCGTTGATCGACCCGCCCTGGGCCTCGATCACCTCGACGATGTCGCGCGCGCTGCGACCGCCCGCGCCCTTGAACACCATGTGCTCAAGCAGGTGCGACCAGCCCGACCGTGCCGGGTCCTCATAGGCCGCGCCGCGCCCGGCGACGACCGACAGGGCCACGGTCTCGAGACCGGGCATGGGATCACAGACGACGCGGACGCCGTTTTCGAGGGTGTGCAGGGTGGCGGAGGTTGTCATGTCCCCCTCGCATAGCGACCCAGCGGCCAGGACGCCAGGATGATCCCTTCTGCCGCAAGGGGAGAAGGAAGGATCAGGCGTTCGCGAACACCCGCACGAACGCCTTCACCGTCTCCGCATCAGCCGGCAGCCGCTCAAACTTTTCCGGCTTCTTCGAGTGGTCCGGCGTGGCGCGCGGGGTCACCGGGCTGACGCCGGCGGCGGCCAGCACGGCTTGCGGGAACTTGGCCGGGTGGGCGGTGGCGAGGATCACCACCGGGGTCGCCGGGTCGGCCAGGCGCAGGACATTGGCGGCGGCCACGGCGACGGCGGTGTGGGGGTCCAGAAGCTCGCCGGTCTCGTTGAGGGTGGAGAGGATGGTCTTGGCGGTGTCGGCCTCGCTGACCGACGCGCCCTGGAACAAGTCGCGCATCTTGGCATGGGCGCTGGGCGGGATATCGAGCGCGCCCGCGCCGGCGAAGGCGCGGAAGGCGCGGCCGGTCTCGACCCCGTCGCGGCCCACGGCCTCGAAATACAGCCGCTCGAAATTGCTGGCCACCTGGATGTCCATGGCCGGGCTCTGGGTGGCGTGGACGCCGCCGCTGGCGTAGCGGCCTTCCTCGAAGGCTCTTGCGAGAATGTCATTGGAGTTGGTGGCGGCGATGATCCGGGCGATCGGCAGGCCCATGCGGCTGGCGACATAGGCTGCGTAGGCGTCGCCGAAATTCCCCGTCGGCACCACGAAGGCCACCTTGCGGGCAGGGGCCCCCAGGGCGACGGCGGCGGTGAAGAAATAGACGGTCTGGGCGGCGATCCGCGCCCAGTTGATCGAGTTGACGCCCGACAGGTCCACTGCGTGGCGGAACTGGTCGTCCTGGAAGGCCTGCTTGACGATGGCCTGGCAGTCATCGAACGAGCCGAGGATCGAGACGCAGGCCACATTGCTGTCGGTCGCCGTGGTCATGAACCGGCGCTGGACCTCGCTGATCCGGCCCTCGGGGAACAGGGCCACGATGCGGGCATGGCTGCGGCCGCGGAAGGCCTCGACCGCCGCGCCGCCGGTATCCCCGGAGGTGGCGCAGATGATGGTCATGGTCCGCGACTGGCGCGACAGCACATGGTCATAGAGCCGCCCCAGCAGCTGCATCGCCACGTCCTTGAAGGCCAGGGTCGGGCCATGGAACAGCTCCAGCAGGTGGCGGCCGGGGGTCAGCTGTTTCAGCGGCGCGACGGCGGTGTGGGCGAAGCTGGCATAGGCCTCGTCGCACAGATCGCGCAGGTCCTGGGCCGGCAGGTCGTCGCCGACGAACTTGCCGATCACCGTGGCGGCGACCTGGGCGTAGGGCTGGCCGGCGAAGGCGGCGATCTCGTCAGGCGTAAAGGTGGGCCAGCGCTCTGGCACATAGAGGCCGCCGTCCGGGGCCAGGCCGGCCAGCACCGCTTCGAGGAAGCCGATCGACGGGGCCTGGCCCCGTGTGGAGACGTAACGCATCAGGATCTCATCTTCCGCCAGAGCATGGCGGCATAGATAAACAGCAGGGTCACGGCAAGACCGAACCACGTCAGGGCGTATTCCAGGTGCCGATTGGAAATTTCTGCCGGCAAGGGCGCGGGGGTGATTCCGGGCGGCGCGGGCGTGGCGGTCTCGACCATCAGGATGAAAGGTGCGGGCTTGTCGGCGGCGAAGCGCTGCAAAGTTGCTTGGCGGTCACCGCCCAGGGTCTTGGGGGCCATCAGCACCCCGACGGCGTGGGCCGGAGCGGCCAGGGTGACGGGGCCCGGCGCCGTCTGGCCGGTCATGGCCTTGATCACCCCCAGGTCCAGCAGGATAAGGCCGTAGGAACGGGTCGTGGTCGGGCACGGGACGGTGGCGCGCCAGACGATGTCGCCGTCGCGGACGCCATAGACGGGGGGCAGGGTCTCAGAGCGGCCGGCGGCGCAATCGACCGAGACGCGGGTCCAGGCGACGTCCTCGCCTCTATCGGCCCGAGCCAGCACCGTCGCCAGGGGCTGGGCGGGCGCGGTCTTCAGCACCTCAATCCGGGCCAGCAGGTCTTCCTTCCAGGCCAGGCGCTTGATCTGCCAGCCGCCCAGGGCGCAGAGGATGGCGAAGGCGATCAGGGTGGCGATCGTCAGGCCGATCGGGAAGCGGCGGTCGGGCGCAACGGCGGGAGCGGTCTCAGACATCGTGGCGGCCGGCCTCCGAGGCCTTGTTGGCGATCTGGGCGGCGACGATCAGGCCCTTGGCGGGGCGCATCAGGGCCAGGCTGGCGATCACCGTGACCGGCAGCCAGAACACCAGCAGCAGCCAGGTCGGCCAGTGCCAGGCGAACATCGAAAACAGCGCCCCGAACGCGCACAGGAAGCCGGCGATCAGGATCACGAAGGTCGAGGCTCCGTCCCCCGGCTCGTGGGCCCCAAGGTCGAAGCCGCAGGCGTCGCAGGTCTTGGCCACCTTCAGGAACCCGTCGAACAGCATCCCCTCGCCGCAGTGCGGACAGCGGCCGGTCGCGCCGGCGAGGTAGGGGTTCACGCGGTTGGGGTGGGGGGCGGTCATGGGACTACTCCTTACACCGCAACGCGCGGACAGGCACATGGGCTTGTCCCCAATCAGACCCCAGAAACCAAAAAGGCCCGGAACGCCTTGCGACGGTCCGGGCCCTTTGGAGGCGCGAGCGCTAGTGCTGGGCGCCGAAGATCACATAGACGAAGGCGAACAGGAACAGCCAGACCACGTCCACGAAGTGCCAGTACCAGGCGGCGGCTTCGAAACCGAAGTGCTGCTTGGGCGTGAAGGCGCCGTTCATCAGACGGATCAGGCAGACGATCAGGAACAGGGTGCCGACGAACACGTGGAAGCCGTGGAAGCCGGTGGCCAGGAAGAAGGTCGAGCCGTAAAGGCCGGCATTGGCGGCGGCTTCCGAGTAGAACAGGTGCTCGCCATTGATATGGCTGTATTCATAGATCTGGATGGTGGTGAACAGCGCGCCCAGCAGGATGGTCAGGATCAGGCCCCACTTGGCGCCGTTGCGGTCGCCTTGCTGCAGGGCGTGGTGCGACCAGGTGATGGTGGTGCCTGACAGAAGCAAGGTGAGCGTGTTGACCAGCGGCAGCTGCCAGGGCGAGACGGCCTCGACGCCCGTCGGCGGCCAGGTGGCCCAGGCGGCGCGGACTTCCTCGATGCCCGACAGGGTGCGGTGGTGATGGAAGAGCGCCATCTCGAAGAAGATCCAGAACCAGGCGACGAAGAACATCACTTCCGAGGCGATGAACAACACCATGCCGTAGCGCAGGCCAATCGAGACGACGGGGGTGTGGTCGCCGGCGTTGGCTTCCTTGATGACGTCGCTCCACCAGCCGAAGAAGGTGTAGAGCACGCCCGAAATGCCTAGGGCGAACAGCCACCACTGGCCCTTGTCAATGCCGAAGACCCCGCCCTTGATCCAGGCGATCAGGCCGATAGCCATCATGGTGGCCGACAGCGAACCGACGAACGGCCAGGCGCTGGGGGGCAGGATGTGATAGTCGTGTTTGACGGCGCCTTGGGCCATGTGCGTGCTAACCCTATAATCCCTATAAGCGCGCCGGCCGGTTTTCCCCCTGCCGAAACGCCATGTGTGAAACGCTATAGCCCTGTCGGCGGCCTGCCGCCAAGGGGTTCGACGATGCGCGGCGTCGCCGCCGCCTGTTTCGCCCCCGCCGCGTCAGGCACGGCCGGGAAGAAGGTATAGGAGAGCGTGATTTCCGACTTTCCCTTGGTGTCGACGTCATCGACGAAACCGGGATCGACGAAATAGACCACCGGGAACTCGACCGTCTGGCCGGGCGCGATGGTTTGATTCGAAAAGCAGAAGCATTCCAGCTTCTGGAAATAGGGGCCGGCCTGCTCTGGCACGACATTGTAGATCGCCCGACCGGTCATGGGCTTGTCGCCGCGGTTGGTCACCTTGAAGAAGGCCAGGCCCGTATCGCCGATCCGGACGGTCTGGCTGGTCTGCAGGGCGGTGAAGTCCCAAGGCAGATTGCGGACATTGGCGTCGAAGCGAATCTCGATCTTGCGGTCGAGCACCTTGGTCGGCTTGGCCACCGCCTTGCGCACCGTGCCGTCAAAGCCCGTGGCCTGGCAGAACAGCTTGTACAGCGGCACGGCGGCATAGGCCGCGCCGACCATGCCGAAGAAGGCCACGCCGCAGATCGCGGCGACCTTGAGGTGGTTGCGCTTGGCCGGACGCTCGGCCGTGCCGACCTTGTTGTCCTGCTCGATCTTGCGTCGGTCTTCGGGCTTGAGGCCGTCGTCAGAAGTGGGGCCCAACATTGCCTCCCAGCTTCACGAGGGTGACGACGAAGACCAGGATCACGAAGGCAACCAGGCCCAGGCCCAGGGCGATGTTACGGCCGCTGCGCGCCTTGGTGGCGGGATCGACGGGCTTGCGTGTCATGACAGCAGCTCCAGAGCTTTGAGGCCCAGCACGGCCTCGGCCAGCAGGGCGGCGAACAGGGCGAACAGATAGAGGATCGAGAAGGCGAACAGGTTCCGGGCGTGCTTGGCGTCGCCGACCACCACGCGTTGGCCAGGTTTGCCGCGCTTGGCCTCGGCCTCGCCGACCTCATAGAGGTCGCGGTCGGCGGGACGCGGATCAGCGGCGTCGCCGGCCGTGCTGCGGAAGACGCGCAGGGCCAGGGTCAGGAACACCAGGCCGCCCAGGCCCGAGACCGCCAGGTACAGCCACCCGCCCAGGCCCGTGAACACCGGGGCCAGGCACACCGGGATCAGCACCAGCGTATAGAGCAGGATCTGCTTGCGGGTTTCGCGTGCGCCCTTGACGACGGGCAGCATCGGCACGCCGGCCTTGGCGTAGTCGGTGCTGATATAGAGCGACAGGGCCCAGAAGTGCGGCGGGGTCCACAGGAAGATGATCAGCACCATCAGCCAGGCGTTCAGCGGCGCGTGACCGGTCGCCGCCGCCCAGCCGATCACCGGCGGCAGGGCCCCGGCCAGACCGCCGATGACGATGTTCTGGGCCGTCCAGCGCTTGAGCCACATGGTGTAGACCACGGCGTAGAAGACGATGGTGAAGGCCAACAGGCCGGCGGCCAGCCAGTTGATCGCCATGCCCATCAGCATCACCGAGAGCAGGCTGAGCACCACGCCAAGCGTGGCGGCTTCCTCGCCCTTGACCAGGCCCATGGGCACCGGCCGGCCGCGCGTGCGGCGCATCTTGGCGTCGATGTCGGCGTCGTACCACATGTTCAGCGCGCCCGAGGCGCCCGCCCCGATGGCGATGCACAGCACCGCCACGGCGCCCAATAACGGGTGGATCGGCGTTCGGGCGGCCAGCAACCCGGTCAGGGCGGTAAACACCACCAGCGACATCACCCGCGGCTTCATCAGCTGGAAATAGTCCTGCCAACGGGCGTGGCGGACCGTATCGGTCGCCTCGTCGTCGGGGATCAGGACAGTGGGCTGGGCCATTTTACGAAAGGGTCGCTTGTCTACTTAAGGGTCGCGGGTTCTGGATGGGCGAAGGGCGCGGGCTGGATTTTCATCCGGCCCGCGCCCCCGCGTTTGCGTCTCTAGTCTATCAGGTTCAGTGGCTGTCGGCCTTGATCACCGGTGGGTCGCTGAACTGGTGGAAGGGCGGCGGCGACGACAGGGTCCATTCCAGGGTGGTGGCGCCTTCGCCCCACGGATTGGCCTCGGCCGGGCGACGACGGATGGCGGCCTCGATCAGGATGACCAGGAACACCAGCACGCCCACCGCGGTGATCGCGTAGCCCACCGACGAGACGTAGTTCCAGTGCGCGAAGGCGACCGGATAGTCCACATAGCGGCGCGGCATGCCCTGCAGGCCCAGGAAGTGTTGTGGGAAGAAGATCACGTTGACGCCGACGAACATGATCCAGAACTGAAGGCAGCCCAAGAACTCGTTGTACTTCACGCCCCACATCTTCTCGAACCAGTAGAAGAAGCCGGCGAAGATGGCGAACACCGCGCCCAGCGACAGCACGTAGTGGAAGTGGGCGACCACGTAATAGGTGTCGTGCAGGCTGTAGTCGATGCCGGCGTTGGACAGCACGACGCCGGTCACGCCGCCGACGGTGAACAAGAAGATAAAGCCGATCGCCCACAGCATGGGGGTCTTGAAGCTGATCGAGCCGCCCCACATCGTGGCGATCCACGAGAAAATCTTCACGCCGGTGGGCACCGCGATGACCATGGTGGCGGCGACGAAATAGGCCCGCAGGTTGATGCTCATGCCGACGGTGTACATGTGGTGAGCCCACACGATGAAGCCGACGAAGCCGATGGCGACCATGGCGTAGGCCATCGCCAGATAGCCGAAGATCGGCTTCTTGGAGAAGGTCGAGACGATGTGGCTGATGATGCCGAAGCCTGGCAGGATCAGAATGTACACTTCCGGGTGACCGAAGAACCAGAACAGGTGCTGGAACATGACGGGGTCGCCGCCGGCGGCCGGGTCGAAGAAGTGGGTGCCGAAGTTGCGGTCGGTCAGCAGCATGGTGATGGCGCCAGCCAGCACGGGCAGCGACAGCAGCAGCAGGAAGGCGGTAATCAGCACCGACCAGGCGAACAGCGGCATGCGGTGCAGGGTCATGCCCGGGGCCCGCATGTTGAAGATCGTGGTGATGAAGTTGATCGCGCCGAGGATCGACGAGGCGCCGGCCAGGTGGAGCGCCAGGATCGCCAGGTCCATCGACGGGCCGGTGTGGCCGGTGGTCGACAGTGGCGGATAGATCGTCCAGCCGCCGCCAAAGCCCTTGCCCGGGCCGCCGTCGACGAACATCGAGGTCAGCAGCAGGCACCAGGCGGCGACCAGCAGCCAGAACGACACGTTGTTCATCCGCGGGAAGGCCATGTCCGGCGCGCCGATCATGATCGGCACGAACCAGTTGCCGAAACCGCCGATCATCGCCGGCATGACCATGAAGAAGATCATGATCAGGGCGTGGGCGGTGACGACCGCGTTGTAGCCGTGCTTGGACTGCTCGACGAGACCCATCAGGCTGATCGACGAGTTGGGCCCGAAGATCTGGATGCCCGGCTCGGCCAGCTCCCAGCGGATCAGGCCCGACAGCAGACCGCCCACCAGGCCCGCCATGATGGCGAAAATGATGTAAAGCGTGCCGATGTCCTTGTGGTTCGTCGACCCGAACCAGCGGGCGATGAAGGGCGGCTTGTGATCAGCGTCGTCGTGCGCATCGTGCGCGTCGTGATGATCGATGTCAGCGGCGTGAGCCATCGGACTTAATCCTGCAATCGTATCTTAGACCGCCGGCGCGGCGGGAGCCGCGGCCGGAGCGGATGCGGGGGCGGTCGCGACCGGGGTCACCGTGGCGGTCGCCGGAGCGGCTGCGGTGGCGGGTGCGGCGGGCGGCGCGGTCTTGGACTTCACCCAGGCGTCGAAGTCGGCCTGGCTGACGACATGAATCTCGATCGGCATGTTCGAGTGTTCGACGCCGCAGAGTTCCGAGCACTGACCGTAATAGACGCCGATGGTGTCTGCCTTGAACCAGGTTTCGTTCAGGCGGCCGGGGATGGCGTCGGTCTTCAGGCCGAAGGCCGGCAGGGCGAAGGCGTGGATCACGTCGGCGCCGGTGACCTGAACGCGGATGACCTGGTTTACCGGAACGACCAGCGGCTTGTCGGCGGCCAGCAGGTAAGGCACGCCCTTGGCGGCGGCCTCTTCCTTCTTCAGCGGCACCGAGGTGATCTCGCTGATCTTCTGGTCGGGATATTCGTAGCCCCAGTACCACTGGTAGCCAGTGGCCTTCACCGTCATGTACGGCTTGGGCATGTCGTTATAGGCGAACAGCAGCCGGAACGAGAAGATCGCGATCACCATCAGGATGACCACCGGGACGATCGTCCAGATGATCTCGACCGTGGTGTTGTGGCTGAACTTGGCCGGAACCGGGTTCGCCTTCTTGTTGTAGCGGATGCAGACCCAGATGATCAGGCCCAGCACCAGCAAGGTGATGGCCGTGATGATCGGCATCAAGATGACATTGTGGAACCAGATCGCCTCGAACTTCAGCGGCGACGCGGCGCGCTGCAGATCGATCGCGCCAGGCGTCGGCTGTCCCAGCAGTTCGGTGCTCTTGGCCAGCGCCTGCCCCGCGAATACGCCCGAAAGCGCCATCGTCGTGGCGGCGACGGCTGCTACGCCCGCCAACATCCGCCGCATCCCCAAAATTGCCTTCATATCCCTCACGGCCCGTTTCGGCGGCGATTTGGCGTCCATCGAACCCACGCCGCGCCGACATGCACAATACGACCAGTGACATGGAACAATGGCAATCGACTTTGTGGAATCGACGGCCCTGCCCCGGCGTCTCTAGCCGGTCGTCGGCGTGCATACGCGCTCAAATCCCCCTTGCCAAGCGCCAGAGGTGTTCGCCGAACACCGTGCTGTAAAGGCGGGCGCGTTAGCTGAGAACCGCTATCAACAGCGGCCAATCGGTGACCTACGTGTCATTACTAACATGTAATGACAGCTACCTTGCATTAGGCACTACCTTGCGTCACAAGGATGCAGCAACGGGAAACCAACGCCGTGACGGAAGCCATCGAAATTCAACTGAAAAAGGGCGTGCTGGCGCTGTGCGTGCTGGCCCTGCTGTCACGCGCCGACAGCTACGCCTACGAAATCGCCAGCAAGCTCGCCAAGGACATCGATATGGGGGAAGGGACAATCTACCCGCTCATGCGCCGCATGCAGTCGGACGGCCTGGTCGAGACCTATTTGGTCGAGAGCCAGAGCGGCCCGCCGCGCAAATATTATCGCCTGACCGATGCCGGGCGAAACAGCTTCACGGCCCAGAAGGCCGAATGGGCGGCGTTCACCACGGCCGTCGAAGACATCTTGGGAGCCGCCGCATGACGCGCGCCGAATTCCTCACCCGCCTCAAGCGCGGCCTGGCCGGCATGCCCGCCTCCGCGATCGCCGACATCGTCGCCGATTACGAGGCGCACTTCGCCGACGCCCAGGCGGCCGGACGCAGCGAGGCCGAGGTGGCCGCCGCCCTGGGCGACCCAGAACGGCTGGCTCGCGAACAGCGCGCCGAGCAGGGCGTCAAGCGCTGGGAAGAGGTCAAGAACCCCTCGGCCGCCGCCGGCGCCGTCTTCGCGGTGTTGGGTCTGGGCGCGATCGACATTCTGTTCCTGCTGCCCTTGCTGATGGGCGTGTTGGGGACGTTGTTCGCCTTCTTCATGGCGGCGATCGGCGTGTTCGTGGGCGGCGGCTTCGTCGCCACGGTCGGGCCGTTCGCCGGACCGCCCGGCGGCCCCGCCGTCGCCTTCCTGATGGGCATCGGACTGATGGCCGTCGCCACCGCCCTGGCCGCCGTCACCACCCTGCTGACCATCTGGCTCGTCAACGGCCTGGTCTGGTACGGGCGTCTTCACTACCGGCTGCTGAAGCCGGCCATCGAAACCCAGGTCTGAGGGGACCGCCATGATCCGTAACCTGACCATCGTCGCCGTCGCCAGCTTCGTCCTCGCCCTCGGCTGCTTCGGCGGCGCGGCGGCACTGGGCGGCCGCGAGCTGCTGACCCGCGGCTGGACCATTCCGATGAACGACTGGCACATCGACGTCAGCGACGACGACGACCATGTCTCGATCACGCCGGGCGGCGTGAACGCCGGCGACCGCGAGGAAACCACGCGCCAGATCGCCTGGGCCGGCGCCGAGGCCCTGCAGATCGACCTGCCCGCCGACGTCACCTACACCCAGGCGGCCCCGGGCGCCGGCGCGTCGATCAAGGTCTCCGGGCCCAGGTTCCTGGTCGATCGGGTGGAGGTCGAGAACGGCCGCATCCGCCTGAAGGGCGACGACGACTCCGGCGACATCAATGTCACCGGCCACGGCATCCATATCTCGCGCGGCCGCGACGCGCTGGTCATCGAGGTGACCGCCCCGGCCGTCCGCAGCTTCACCCTGAACGGCAGCGGCGACCTGGACGTACGGGCCTATGACCAGCCCACCCTGGACCTGGAGATCAACGGCAGCGGCGCCATCAGCGCCCACGGCAAGACCGCCAAGCTCGACCTGCAGGTCTCCGGCTCGGGCGAAGCCGACCTCGGGGGCCTGGACGCCGGCGACACCAAGGTCGCCGTGGCCGGCAGCGGCGAGGCCAAGATCGCCCCGCACGGCGCGACGGAGGTCGAGGTGGCCGGCAGCGGCGAGGTCGAGGTGATCACCAAGCCGACCAGCCTGGTCTCCAACGTCGCCGGCTCCGGCGAAGTGCACCAGAACTGGTAGGACTCACGGACGGGGACATGCCCCTGGGCATGTCCCCGATCGCATCCGCCACGAGCCCCCGGCGTCGAATCGTCGCCCGGGTGATGACGTGGGCGGAAGAAACCCCTACCTCTAGGGGCATGACAGCTCTCATGACCGCCCCGTCCCTGCTGGCCGCCGCCGGCGTCGATCCCGAACGGGCCCGCCAGATTCTCGGCGAAGCCCTGGCCGGCGCCGATGACGGGGAACTGTTCGTCGAACGCTCCGAAAGCGAGTCCTTCGTGTTCGACGACGGGCGGCTAAAGAGCGCCTCCTATGATTCGGGCGAAGGTTTCGGCCTGCGCGTGGTGGCGGGCGAGACCGCTGGCTACGCCCACTCCACCGAGATTTCCGAAGCCTCGCTCGGCCGCGCCGCCGATTCGGCCAAGCTGGCCCGCCGCGGCTATGCCGGGATCCACGCCGACGCCCCGCGCGCCACCAATGAAAAACTCTATGGCGACGACGACCCCGTCTCGGCGCCAGCCTTTTCCGACAAGGTCGCCCTGCTGCAGGAGATCGACGCCTTCGCCCGGGCCCGCGATCCGCGCGTGGTCCAGGTGATGGCCTCGATGGCCGGCGAGCGCCGCGTCGTCGAGATCCTGCGCGCCGACGGCCGCCTGCTGCGCGACGTGCGGCCCCTGGTCCGCGTCAATGTGCAGGTCACGGTCGAGAAGGACGGCAAGCGCGAGGCCGGCTCCTCGGGGGCCGGTGGCCGCGCCGGCTTCGCCGCCTGGATCAGCCCCGACAAGTGGCAGGAGCAGGTCGACGAGGCCCTGCGCCAGGCCTTGGTCAATCTCGACGCCGTGGCCTGCCCGGCCGGCGAGATGGACGTGGTGCTCGGCCCAGGCTGGAACGGCGTGCTGCTGCACGAGGCCGTCGGCCATGGCCTGGAAGGCGATTTCAACCGCAAGGGCATCAGCGCCTTCTCGGGCCGGATCGGCGAGCGCGTCGCCGCCAAGGGCGTCACGGTGTTCGACGACGGCTCCCTGCCCGGCCGTCGCGGCTCGCTGACCATCGACGACGAGGGCACCCCCACCGAGCGCACCGTGCTGATCGAGGACGGCATCCTCGTGGGCTACATGCACGACCGGATGAGCGCCCGGCTGATGGGCATGGCCCCGACCGGCAACGGACGTCGCCAGTCCTACGCCCACATGCCCATGCCGCGCATGACCAATACCGGCATGCTGGCCGGTAACGACGACCCGGCCGAGATGATCGCCTCGATGAAGCGCGGGCTCTACTGCGCCAATTTCGGCGGCGGCCAGGTCGACATCACCAACGGAAAGTTCGTTTTCCAGTGCACCGAGGCCTATCTGGTCGAGGACGGCAAGATCACCGCGCCCGTCAAGGGCGCCACCCTGATCGGTGATGGCCCCAACGCCCTGACCAAGGTGACGATGATCGGCCACGACTTCGACTTCGACCCCGGCATCGGCGTCTGCGGCAAGTCCGGCCAGGGCGTGCCGGTCGGCGTCGGCCAGCCGTCGCTGAAGATCACGGGACTGACGGTTGGGGGCACCGCAGTTTAGGCGCGGCGTCCGAATAGGAATGGCGTAAATGGCCCTCGAAAGCGGCCTTCGCCGCGCCGTCCTGCTCGTCGCGGCGCTGAACCTTGCCTATTTCGGCGTTGAGCTCGCCGTCGCGCTGCACATCGGTTCGGTGTCGCTACTGGCCGACAGCGTCGATTTCCTCGAGGACGCCGCCGTCAATTTTCTGATCTTCGTGGCGCTTGGCTGGAGCCTCCAGCGACGCGCATGGGTCGGATCAGCCCTGGCGGGCGTTTTGTTGATCCCTGCGGCGGCCTTCTTCTGGGCCGTGTGGCGAAAGTACGCGGACCCGGTTCCGCCCGAGGCGCTGCCCTTGGCCATCACCGGGGCCGGAGCCCTGGTGGTCAACCTGTTCTGCGCCTTCACCCTGGCGCGTTTTCGCCGTCACGCCGGCAGCCTGACCAAGGCGGCCTTCCTGTCCGCGCGCAACGATGCGCTGGCTAATGTGGCGATCATCCTCGCCGCAGTCATCACCCTGTTCACGCGCTCGTTCTGGCCGGATGTGGTCGTGGGCCTCGTCATCGCCTGCATGAACATCGACGCGGCCAAGGCCGTGTGGATCGCCGCGCGCGCCGAACATCAGGCGGCGCGACCCGTGCCCTGATCCTCGCTCAGTCCCATCGGGGCCGGGCCGACACCGATGACCGGGCGCAACCGGGAAGCACCGCTCGCCGCTGAAGCCCGATCCGTCCATCCGGCGCGCGGCGGCGGGGTCCACGACGGCGGCCGCTACCGGTTGACGATCTTGATGATCCGCTTGGACGACGGCCGGCCCGACAGCCCCTTGTCCGGCGCGTAGGTGACGATCAGGTCGCTGCCCTTCAGGTTGACGCCGGGCTTGCGACCTTCGGCCAGTAGCACGCGGACGACGCGGGCCAGCAGGTTGCGGTCGCCGTTGCGGGCCATCTTCTCGAAGGCCTCGGCGGTGACCGTGGCGGTGTCGGCCACCAGCACCGAGGTGGCGGGAGTGGCGTCATCGACGGTTTCGAAGGCGATGCGGTGCTGGGCGGCGCGGCTGGCGCGGGCGCTGGCCTGCAGCAGGCGCTGGAACAGCAGGTTGACGGAGATCACGGTCGGCGGTTGGATCGAGGTGGCCTTGCCGGTCAGGGCGGCGGCGTCGCCGGCCGGCCGCTCGGCGGTGAACAGCGTCATCCCGCCCAGCTTGCTGGCTCGCAGGACGGGCTCGCCCATCTCGTTCTTGTAGATGGTGTCGCCGCGCGGCGCGGGCTGGGCGGACAGCACCCAGACCTCGGAGCTGTTTTCGAACTTCATCAGCGGCTGGGACGCGCCGCGATCCAGAATAAAGGCGCTGCCGGTTTCGGAGACGTAGCGGGCGACGGCGGGCGGGGCCGCCCTACGGGTGTCCGACGCCCCGCGACTGCCAAACAGCGCGTCGCGAAGGCTGTGCCCGTTCTGTGCGTGCGCGGCGCCGGCGCTGGCCACCAGGGCGAGCGCCAACAGGATCGCCCTCCCCCCTGGCCTCCCCCCTGGCCTCCCCCCTGGCCTCGTCGTCGCCGCCGATAGACTCTTCATGCCCATGGTCATGATCGTCGACTGGGGCGAATCTTGGACGCCAAAGACCTTGTTCCCGCCACGCCTTACCCCGGAGCCCCCAGTGTCGCTTGCGAGCAACACCTCCGTCGGTCGGTCAGTCGAGCGGGCGGGAGGACGCTCGTCAAGGGTGGTGTCGCCTTGGCCTCATCGCCAAAACAAACGCTGCCATCCCGGACAAGCGCGTAGCACGCCGATCCGGGACCGAAGCGTGAACGCCGCGCTTCCGGCGGTCCCGGATCTGCGGCCCTGCGGGCCTTCTCCGGGATGACACGCCTTTTTCAGCTCTAGAATCGCTGGCTTAAGCCGCCATGTACTGCCCGCCGTTCAGGGTCAGCGTCGCGCCGGTGACGAAACCGGCGCGCTCGCCGGCCAGGAACGAAACCATGTCGGCGATCTCCTCGCCCTTGCCCAGGCGGCCAACGGGGATGCCGGCGATGATCGAGGCCAGCACGGCTTCCGGCACGGCGGCGACCATCTCGGTGTCGATATAGCCCGGGCAGATGACGTTGACGGTCACGCCCTTCTTGGCGTTCTCCAGGGCCAGGGCCTTGGTGAAGCCGATCAGCCCGGCCTTGGCGGCCGAATAGTTGGTCTGGCCCATCTGGCCCTTCTGGCCGTTGATCGAGCTGATATTGACGATCCGGCCCCAGTTGCGTTCGCGCATCCCTTCAATGACCGGACGGGTCATGTTAAAGGCGCTGTCCATGTTGACGCGGATGACTTCGGACCACTGCTCATAGGTCATCTTGTGCAGCATGCCATCGCGGGTGATGCCGGCGTTGTTGACCAGCACGTCGATCGGGCCCAGTTCGGCCTCGACCTTTTTGACGGCGGCGGCGCAGTCGTCGAACGAGCCGACATTGCCCTTCACCACCATCACGCCCAGGTCCTTGGCGCAGGCTGCGGCGGCCTCCTCATTGCCGGAATAACCGGCCGCCACCTTCATTCCGTCGGCCACCAGCCGCTCGCAGATCGCCCGACCAATGCCCCGGGTGCCGCCGGTCACGAAAGCCACTCTCGCCATCAAATTCTCTCCCTGAAGTTTCTTATGGTTGCACGCGGCCGGCGGCGCGGGACAAGCCCTTGCCGCCGGCCGTCATGGAAATTCATCGCAGCGACGTTTGTCGGTTCGGGATCGTCAGACCGCCTCGACGCACATGGCCACGCCCATGCCGCCGCCAATGCACAACGTGGCCAGGCCCTTCTTGGCTCCGGAACGCTTCATCTCGTGGACCAGGGTGGTGAGGATGCGCGCGCCCGAGGCGCCGATCGGGTGGCCGATGGCGATGGCCCCGCCGTTAACATTGACCTTGGCCGGATCGAGGCCCAGCTCCTGCACCACGCACAGCGACTGGGCGGCGAAGGCCTCGTTGCTCTCGATCAGGTCGAGATCGGCGACGGTCCAGCCGGCCTTTTCCAGAGCCTTCTTGGACGCCGGGATCGGGCCGGTGCCCATGATCTCGGGCTCGACGCCGGCATTGGCCCACGAGGCGATCCGCGCCAAGGGGGTCAGGCCGCGCTTCTTGGCCTCGTCGGCGCTCATCAGCACCAGGGCGGCGGCGCCGTCATTGAGGCCCGAGGCGTTGGCGGCGGTGACCGAGCCGTCCTTGGTGAAGGCCGGCTTGAGCCCGGAAATGCCTTCATAGGTCGCGCCGTGGCGGATGAACTCGTCGTCCTTGACCACCGTGTCGCCCTTGCGACCCTTGATGGTCACCGGGACGATCTCGCAGTCGAACTTGCCGGCCTTCTGGGCGGCCT
Organism: Caulobacter sp. DWP3-1-3b2; assembly: GCF_049896325.1. NCBI lineage: Bacteria > Pseudomonadati > Pseudomonadota > Alphaproteobacteria > Caulobacterales > Caulobacteraceae > Caulobacter > Caulobacter sp. DWP3-1-3b2. Next base: position 6,895 of record NZ_JAFCUB010000007.1, on the reverse strand, counting down.
CGGCCTTGTTCTGGCTGGCGACGGCGAAGCGGTCCTGGGCTTCGCGGGTGATCTGCCAGCGCGAGGCGATGTTCTCGGCGGTCTGGCCCATGTGGTAGCCGTGGAAGGCGTCCCACAGGCCGTCCTTGATCATGGTGTCGACGAAGCTGAGGTCGCCCATCTTCTGGCCGTTTCGTAAGCCTTGCGCGTGCGGCGCCTGGCTCATGCTCTCCTGGCCGCCCACGACCACGATATTGGCGTCGCCGGCGGCAATCTGCTGGGCGCCCAGAGCCACGGCGCGCAGGCCCGAGCCGCATAGCTGGTTGAGGCTCCAGGCCGGGCTTTCGACCGGGATACCGGCATTGACCGAGGCCTGGCGGGCCGGACCCTGGCCGGCGGCGGCCTGCAGCACCTGGCCCAGGATCACTTCGTCGACATCGGCGGCGCTGATGCCCGCGCGCTCAACGGCGGCCTGGATGGCGATCTTGCCCAGTTCGTGGGCCGGCAGGCTGGACAGGGCGCCGAGGAACGAGCCGACCGGCGTGCGGGCGGCGGAAACGATGACGATGTCGCTCATGGCGAAGAAGCTCCCAACGTATTTCCGGGCGCTTCTCGCAGTTGCGGCGCCCATGATTTTGCAGTGCGGCGCCACCATGCCTAAACCGGCACGGTTCGTCACCGTCACATTTTCACGGGATGTTGCGCGCGCCAAGCGTCAGCGGCACTGGCGTCATGCCTTTGCATTCGCGATAGTGCGGTGCGAAAAGGCGGAGACAACGCTGTCCTAGGGAACGAAATGTCCGAGAACAACGAAAACGGCGAAACGCCATCGGCCCGCGCGCCCGGCGAAAAAGCCGCCGGCCCCAAGGTCGTCATCAAGAAATACGCCAACCGTCGCCTCTACAATACAGCGTCTTCCTCTTACGTCACGCTGGAACACCTGTCGGACATGGTGAAGGAGGGCGTGGATTTCGTGGTCTATGACGCCAAGACCAATGACGACATCACCCGCTCGGTGCTGACCCAGATCATCTTCGAAGAGGAAAATCGCGGCGGCGGCCAGAACCTGCTGCCGATCCAGTTCCTCCGCCAGTTGATCGGTTTCTACGGCAATTCCATGCAGGCCTTCGTGCCCAGCTATCTGGAAATGTCGCTGGAGAGCTTCACCAAGCAGCAGGAGCGGATGCGCACCCAATTCGCCGGCCTGACGCCCGTCAAGGGCATCCCCGCCGTCGGCATGCCCACGATCGGCGTCTACGAAGACCAGATTCGTCAGAACATGGCGCTGTTCGACCGGGCCATGAAGATGTTCTCGCCCTTCGCCTATGCCCGCCCCGAGGATGCGCCCGCCGCCACGCCGGCCGAACCGCCGCCGCCCGCCACGCCGGCCTCGGCGCCCAGCGAGGACTCGCTGGCCGACCTCAAGCGCCAGCTTGAGGCCATGCAGCAGCAGATCGAGAAGCTGGCGACCAAGCCCTAGGGGGCGTGTTGCGTCCTTCGAGGCTCGGCTTCGCCTCGCACCTCAGGATGAGGAATTCAGAGCAAAAGATCCTCATCCTGAGGCGCCCGCGAAGCGGGCCTCGAAGGACGCAGCCTTGCCACGATCCCTTAACCACGCCGACTGATCCGTTCTTAACGCTCGCGGCGTTATCTCTTCACCATGAACGGTCCGATCGACCCTATCCGCCGCGTCCAAGCCGCGCGCCGGGCGTTGCCCGCGCCTCGCGACACCGACCGCCCCGAAGCGGACGGTGAGGACGTGACGTTCGTGCGTGACGAGGCGCCCGCTCCCCACCCGCCCCCTCCCAAAAATACCAATAGGGGCCGAGGCGCCTTCGCCACCTTCGCCGCCCACGTGATGGGCCAGAGCGGCCAGAAGCGCGGGCTGCGCGGTGGGCAGGAAGTGCTCGACGCGGCGCGTTCGACCTATCTCGGCACGGAATATTCCGGCCCGGCCGACCGTCGCCCCCGGGCCGGCCTGATCAAGAAGACCGAGATCTAGGACTTTAGCCGAGCCAGTTCGGCTTCCAAAGCCGCGACCCGTTGCTCCAGCGACGCCACCTTCTGGTCCAGCGACAGCCCCGCCGGCGGCGAGGCCGCATGCGCGCCTACGCCCGCCCGGCGCGCCGCCTCGGCCAGCGAAACACCCAGAACCTCGGCGAAGGCGGCGATCTGGGCGGCGGTCAGCTCGCGCTGGTCCTTGTAGGCCAGGGCCAGCTCCTCGCCGCTCATGCCGGCCACGGCGGCCAGCACCGCGCGGGCGAGGCCGCGCTCGGCCAGCCGTTCATCGTACCAGGCCTGATCGAAGAAGAGCGCCATGGGCGGAAGCTAGCGCGCCGGAACGGGTTGGCGCCAGTCTTGCTTAACTCGTGGGTAACCGTCTCGCGAGTTTCCCATGCTGCTCACCCTGGCCACCCGCTTCTTCGACATCGCCGTCGTGACGCTGATCTTCACGGCGCTGACCTAGAGCTGGGGACATGCCCTTGCGGCGTGTCCCTACCGGCGGGTGTGTCGCTTGAACATGGGTACATGCCGCAAGGGCATGTCCCCGACCGTGAAACTAATGCGCGTCGCTGAAGTCCACGTCGCGGCGGGCCGAGACGATGGTGACGATGAAGCCGGCCAGCACGTCCAGCAGCACCATCACTGTCAGCAGGAAGAAGACCGAGGTTCCGAAGGCGGGCGCCAGCAGGAACTCGACCAGGCAGAGGATGAACAGCACCATCGACAGCGAGTGGTTGATGATCGCGATCTTGCGGCTGGTCGTCGACTTCAGCAGCTCGACGAACAGCACCACCAAGGATGCCGCCAGCAACAGGTCGCCCAGGCTGACCACCCAGTCGGCCTTGGAGGTCATGTGGATGGTGAACAGCTGCTCGGCCAGGCGGTATTGAGCGGCGTTCGAGCCGAAGCCGCCCGCGAAGGTCAGGACGATCAGGTTGTAGATCAACACCGGCAAGGCCAGCAGCGGAAACGCGGCGAACATGTTTGGCTCTCCCCCAGGATGGCGCGACTTCAAGGTTAACCGGTTTCGGGCGCGCGGTGAAGCTGCGACCGCTTGGAAGGCGAGCGCTAGGCGCGAAGCGCCTAGAGCATCGCGCGGAAAAGTGGCCACCGGTTTTCCGCAAAAGCGATGCGAAAACAAAAGTCTAGAGCAAGCCGTGCGATTCCTATATCGCGCGGCTTTCTCTAGGCTTCGTCCACGCCCTGCGGGTTGCGCAGCCGCGTCTGCAGCCACATCACGCCCAGCAGGTCGGACACCGAGGCCTTGAGCCGGCCGAAATTGGTGTATTTCGACACCCCGCTCTCGCGATGGCGATGGTTCACGGGCTGGAAATCGACGCGGTAGCCCTCGCGCAGCATCAGGGCCGGGATGTAGCGGTGGATGTGGTCGAAATAGGGGAGCCGCAGGAAGGCCTCGCGGCGGAACGCCTTGAGCCCGCAGCCGGTGTCGTTGGCGGTGTCCTTCAGCAGGCGCTTGCGCACCCCGTTGCCAAACTTCGAGGCGAAGCGCTTGGCCGAGCTGTCCTGGCGCTTGACCCGCTCGCCGCCGACCAGGGCCAGGTCGTCCGGCGCCGCCTTCAAGGCTTTCGCGAGACGAGGCGCGTCGGCGGGATCGTTCTGGCCGTCGCCGTCCAGGGTGACGATGATCGGCGCGCGGGCCGCCAGCACGCCGCTGCGCACGGCGCGGCTTTGGCCGGAATTCTTGCGGTGGCTCAGCACCCGCAGCTGCGGGATCTCGGTCTTCAGGGCGACCAGCAGCGCGCGGGTGTCGTCGCGGCTGGCGTCGTCAATGAAGATGATCTCGTGGCTTTCTCCCGCGAAGGCCGCCGCGATCTCGCGGGCCAGGGCCGGCGCCGCGCCGCCCTCGTCGAAGACGGGGACAACGATGGAATAGTCGGGCGCTGCGGCGGCGGTCGAGGCGGTCATCGCCCTCTAATACCGCAAAAGTCGCCAGGATAAAGGATCGTGCTATTCCAGAACCATGACACTCGAATCTCGCCTGGATGACTGGAGCCGCGGGTGGCGGGGACCGCTGCTGGCGGCCCTGGTGGCGCTGATCGCCGGCCTGCCTGGCGTCTTCGCCATGCCGCCGCTCGACCGAGACGAATCACGCTTCGCCCAGGCCACCGCCCAGATGCTGGAAACCGACGACCTGGTGGTCATCAGGTTCCAGGACCAGCCGCGCTTCAAGAAGCCGGTGGGCATCCACTGGCTGCAGGCCGCCAGCGTCGCCGCCTTTTCCGCGCCCGAGGACCGGGGCGTCTGGGCCTATCGCCTTCCCTCGCTGCTGGGGGCCATGCTGGCGGCGGCGGCCTGCGCCTGGGGAGCGGCGGCGCTGCTGGGCCCCAAGACCGGCCTGCTGTCGGGCGCGATCCTCGGCGCGACGATCCTGCTGTCGACCGAGGCCTTCATCGCCAAGACCGACGCGGCCCTGTGCGGCTTCACCACCCTGGCCATGGCCGCCGTGGCGCAGATCTACGCCGCCCATCTGAACGGTGAGCGCGTCAACCGCTGGACCAAGCTGGCCTTCTGGATCGGCTTGGCGATGGGCGTTCTGATCAAGGGTCCGGTCGGGTTAATGGTGGTGATGCTGAGCATCGCGGCACTGTGGGCCTGGGACCGCAAGGCCCCGTGGCTGAAGGACCTCGGCTGGGGCTGGGGACTGATCCTGCTGGCCGCCATCGTTCTGCCCTGGGCGACCATGATCACCATCGCCACCGACGGGGCGTTCTGGTCCACCGCGGTGGCCAGCGACCTGGCGCCCAAGCTGGCGGGCGGTCAGGAGAGCCACGGCGCGCCGTTCGGCAGCTACGCCCTGGCCGCCTTCCTGCTGATGTTCCCCGCCACCCTGCTGCTGCCCTCGGGCGTGGCCCTGGGCTGGACGGGGCGCAAGGAGGCCGGGGTGCGCTTCGCTTTGTGCTGGCTGATCCCGACCTGGCTGGTGTTCGAACTGCTGCCCACCAAGCTCGCCCACTACACCCTGCCCGCCGTACCGGCCCTGGCCATGCTGATGGCGGCGACCTTGCGCGCGCCCTCGGGGGGCATTTCGCGGCTGATCGGCGCGGTGCTGAGCGCGCTCGCTGGCCTGGTCTTCGCGGCGGTGGCGATCTATCTGCAGGCCGAATATGGCGACCGGTCCGACATCGCCTGGACGGCGGTCACCGCCCTGCTGTTCGCCGCCGCCGGGATCGTCGGGGGCGTGTTGCTGATGCGCAAGACCGCCGCCATCGCCCTGTTCACGGCCGGGGCCTTGGGCATTCTGGCCCATGCCGCCCTGGTCGCCGGGCTCGTGCCGCGCCTGGAGCCGCTGCTGCTGGCCCCGCGCCTGGAGGCGGCGCTGGAGAAGGCCGACATGGCCCCGCGCGCCGGCGCGCCCGGCCCGGTGGCTGTCACCGGCTATGCCGAGCCCAGCATGATCTTTCTGCTGGGCACCACCACCGAACTGACCGACCCGGCCGGCGCCGCCAAGGCCGTGGCCCAGGGCCGTCCGGCCGTGGTCGAGGGCCGGCAGGAGGCCGCTTTCCGCGCAGCCCTGATGGCGCTGGGAGAGGTCGCGCGACCAGCGGGCGTGGTCGAGGGCTTCGACTATTCCGACGGCGACAAGGAGCGCTTGACCCTCTATCGCGGCGCGCCCCAGCCCGAGACCGAGATCGACGGCGGCGTCCCGCTTCCCGAACCGGAGAGCGCCCCATGAGCCGCTTCATTCAGATCGTCGAGGTCGGTCCGCGCGACGGGCTACAGAACGAGAAACTGTCGCTGACCGTCGATGACAAGCTGGCGATGATCCGTCGGCTTGAGGCGGCGGGCGCCAAGCGGATCGAGACGGTGTCCTTCGTCAATCCCAACCGCGTGCCGCAGATGGCCGGCGCGGAGGAGATCATGGCCGCCCTACCGGCCGACCTCGTCCATTCACGCATCGGCCTGGTGCTGAACATGCGCGGCTGGGAGCGCTGCGTGGCCGCCCAGTGCGACGAGGCCAATGTGGTGGTCTGCGCCACCGACGGCTTCGGCGTCGCCAACCAAGGCGCCACCTGCGCCCAGCAGATGGACGCCCTGGCCGCCATCGTCGAGCGCCAGGCGGTCGAGGGCGGCCCGCCGATCACCGCGACCATCTCGGTGGCCTTCGGCTGCCCGTTCGACGGCGAGGTGCCTGAGGACCAGGTCGTGGCCATCGCCCGCGAGGCCGCGTCCCTGGGCGTGGCCGAGATCGCCATCGCCGACACCATCGGCGTCGCCGACCCCTGGACCGTCCGCGCCCGCATCGAGGCCGTGCGCGCCGCCGCGCCCGACGTGCGCCTGCGGATGCACTTCCACGACACCCGCAACACCGGCCTGGCCAACGCCTTCGCCAGCGTCGAAGCCGGGGTCGACGTGCTTGACGCCTCGGTCGGCGGCTTGGGCGGCTGCCCCTTCGCGCCCAACGCCACCGGCAATATCGGGACGGAGGATCTGGTCTACATGCTCGAGCGGGCCGGATTCGAGACCGGGTACGACCTCTCGGCCCTGATCGGGATTGGCCGCGACATCAGCGAGCGCCTGGGCAAGGCCCCGGCGTCTTCGCTTGCGCGGGCGGGCGGATTTCCGAGCTAAGATCCTTCTCCCCTTGCGGGAGAAGGTGGCGGCCGAAGGGCGTCGGATGAGGGGTCTCTCAAACGATGACCAGCCAAACGATGACCAGCGCGACCGGCCTTCCGGCTGATCGCGGCGGACAGGTCTTTCGACCCCTCACCCGACCCCACTCCTTGGGGCCACCCTCTCCCACAGGGCTAGCAGATTCACACATGTCTGAGGGTGGCCTGTAAGTTAGCCAGGGTCCAGCCGCATTTGCGGTCCTGGAGGCTGCGCCAACCGCGTAGCATGACGATGGGGCCGGGCTTGCCGTAGTAGCCGGTCCAGCCGCCCAGTCGGGCGC
>NZ_JAFCUB010000006.1:44099-180057 GCF_049896325.1 Caulobacter sp. DWP3-1-3b2 | reverse complement strand
GCGCCCGACTGGGCGGCTGGACCGGCTACTACGGCAAGCCCGGCCCCATCGTCATGCTACGCGGTTGGCGCAGCCTCCAGGACCGCAAATGCGGCTGGACCCTGGCTAACTTACAGGCCGCCCTCAGACATGTGTGAATCTGCTAGCCCTGTGGGGGAGGTGTCGACGAAGCCGACGGAGGGGGGAGTGATCGGCAGGTGATCATGGGCAGGATCGAGCGTCGTAAAACGCCCCCCACCGGTCGCTGCGCGACCATCTCCCCCACAGGGGGAGGACCTAAATCCCCGCGCCCTCGCGCTCCAGCAGCGCCTTGGCCGCAGCCTTCTCGGCCTCCTGCCGCGAGCGTCCCTCGGCCAGCACCGGGTCTAGCCCCACCACCGTCACCGCCACCGTAAACACTGGCGCATGATCAGGCCCCTTGCGGTCCTTGACGGCGTAGGTCGGCAGGGGCTTGCCTTGGGCCTGGGCCCATTCCTGGAGGGCGGTCTTGGGGTCGCGGGGCTTGCCTTGGTTGGCCAGGTCGAACTCGCCGGACCACAGGTCGAGGAACACCCGGCGCGCGAGCTCAAGTCCGCCGTCGCGATAGAGGGCCGCCATCAGCGCTTCGGCGGCGCCGGCCAGGATCGAGTCGGTCTCGCGGCCGCCGATCTTGCTGGACGAGGCCGACAGGCGCAGGGCAGGGCCCATCTCGGCGGCGCGAGCCACCCGCGCGCAGGTCTCGCGACTGACCAGGGCGTTCAGGCGCGGAGCCAATTCGCCCTCTTTGGCATTGGGGAAGCGCTCGGCCAGGGCCTCGGCGGCGAGCAGGCCCAGCACGCGGTCGCCGATGAACTCCAGCACCTCGTTGTCGCCAACCTTGTCGCCGGCCTTCTTGGCCCCGTCCCCGACGCTGGCGTGGGTCAGGGCCAGTTCCAGCAGCTTGCGATCCTGGAACGTGTGACCGATCCGGCGCTCCAGGTCGCCGACGGCGACGGCGCGCCGATCTGTCATTTGAGGACGCGGAAGAAGCGGCTAGGCCGCGCCTCGGTGAACCAGGTCCAAGGCTTGAACAGATGGGCGTCGGCGTTCCACGACAGCAGGATCAGCTGGGCGCGGCCTTCCAGGTTCTCGGCCGGGACGAAGCCCACACCTTGCTGCAGCCCGATATACTGGTCGTTGGCGTAGTCCCACTTGCAGACGCCAGAGCCGGTCTTGAACGGCGAGATCCCGGGGTTGAAGCGGCTGTCCAGGCTGTTGTCGCGGTTGTCGCCCATGAAGAAGTAGCAGCCTTCCGGCACGATATAGACGCCGGTATTGTCGCTCTCGCCGTCGGGGCCGTAGTCCTGGGTGGTGTATTTGCGGCCCTCGGGATTGGTCTCCTCGAAGCGGCTGGCGCTGATGATGTTGTAGCCCGTATTGACCATGGCCGGCGGCAGCGCCGTGCGCTCCAGGGCCGTGCCGTTGATATAGACCACGCCGCCGCGCACCTGAACCTTGTCGCCAGGCAGGCCGATCAGGCGCTTGATATAGTCCATCTTGATATCGCGCGGCAGTTTGAACACCACGATGTCGCCGCGCCGCGGGGTGTGGTCCAGGATCCGACCGTTGAACAGCGGCGGGCTGAACGGGATCGAGTGCTTAGACCAGCCATAGCTGTACTTCGACACGATAATGTAGTCGCCCTGGTAGAGATTGGGCTCCATCGAGGCCGACGGGATCGTGAACGGCTGGAACAGCAGCACCCGCAGCACCAGGGCGATGCCCAAGGCATAGGCGACCGTCTTGACGATCTCCAGGAACTCCTTGACCGCGCCGTTCGGCTCGTCGGCGGTCGGGGTGTCGGCGGTGTCGGTCATGCGCGAAGGGGCTCTCGACGGAATGGGCCTCGGGCGAACCCGACGCGCCTAGCTAGACGGGCTTTACGACGGGAGCAAGTATGGCGCGCCCGCCCGCCAAGCTTGACCTGAAAAAATGGACTCAAATTGTGGCGAAGATCGCCAGCAGGATCAGGGCGAACGCGCTCCACCCGACCAGCAGCCAGGCGAACGGCCGCTTTTGCCAGGGCATCAACGGCTTGCGCGCCTGGATCGCGTCACGAGACGCCGCGCGCGGTTTGCGGCGTGTCCTGGTTTCGACATCCACCCAGAAAGTCATGAGCCCCGTCCCACAACGGCGCCGTTCCAGACGCCTTCACGGTCAAGCTGCAAGAGCAGGGCCGAAGTCCTCCCCCCGTGGGGGAGGTGGTCGCACAGCGACCGGTGGGGGGCGTTTTAGGACGCGCGATCTTGCCCGTGACTACCTGCCGATCACTCCTCCCTCCGTCGGCTACACCGGCCCCTCCCCCACAGGGGGAGGCGTTATCGCCTCGATGATCACGAAGGCCTGGGCGTAGGGGTGATCGTCGGTCAGGGACAGGTGGACCACGGCGGTCATGCCCGGCGGCGTCAGTTCGGCCAGGCAGTCCGCCGCGCCGCCGGTCAGGGCCAGGGTCGGCTTGCCGGACGGCAGGTTGATCACCCCCATGCCGGCCAAATGTACGCCGCCCTTCAGGCCTGTGCCCAGGGCCTTGGCGCAGGCTTCCTTGGCGGCGAAGCGCTTGGCGTAGCTGCTGGCGCGGTCGGGCTTGCGCTCGGACCGCCTGCGTTCGGTCTCGGTGAAGACCTTGTGGGTAAAGCGGTCGCCGAACCGTTCGAGAGACTTCTCGATCCGCCTGATGTCGCACAGGTCCGAGCCGATGCCGATGATCATGCCGCGGCGTCCAGGCGGGCGGCGTCCATCAGGGTCCGCATGCGCAGGATGGCCTGGGGCAGGCCAACGAAGATCGCCTCGCCAATCAGGAAATGGCCGATGTTGAGTTCGGCGATCTGCGGGATGGCGGCAATCGGTTTGAGGGTGGCGTAGTCGATGCCGTGGCCGGCATGGACCTCAAGGCCGAGACTTTGCGCCAGGACCGCGCCGGCCTTCAGACGTTCGAGGATGGCGGCGGCGCGGTCGGCGTGACCATCGCGGGCGGCGTCGCAATAGGCCCCGGTGTGCAGTTCGACCACCTGGGCGCCGACGTCGGCCGAGGCCTGGATCTGGGCGGGATCGGCCTCGATGAACAGTGACACCCGCGCCCCGACGGTGCGCAGGCGGGCGGTCGCGTCGGCGATGCGGTTCTGACCCCGCACCACGTCCAGCCCGCCCTCGGTGGTGACCTCCTCGCGGCGCTCGGGCACCAGGCAGGCGGCGTGGGGGCGAGCGGCCAGGGCGATGCCGACCATCTCGTCAGTGACCGCCATCTCGAAGTTCAGCGGCTTGCCACGCTTGAGGCAGAGGTTGTTGAGCAGGGCGATGTCGGCGTCGCTGATGTGGCGGCGGTCCTCGCGCAGGTGGGCGGTGATGCCGTCGGCGCCGGCCGCCAGGGCCAGTTCGGCAGCCCGCACCGGCTCTGGATAGCTGGACCCGCGCGCGTTGCGGATCGTGGCCACGTGATCGATATTGACGCCGAGTCGCAGCATGTTCGTCAGCCCCTCAGCCGCCGGCTGCCCGGGTCCTCGATCGGGATGGCGGCCAGTTCGGGGGGCAGGGCGTCGGCCGGATAGGCCGGCACCTCCAGGCTGCACAGCGACACCAGGGGCACGCCGACATCGACCTTGCCGCCCGAGCGATCGACGATGCAGGCCGCGGCGATCACGTCGCCCCCGGCGTCCTGGATCGCGGCGATGCATTCGCGCGACGACAGGCCGGTGGTGACGATGTCCTCGACCATCACGACCTTCTGCCCGGGCTCCAGGTGAAAGCCGCGGCGGAACTTGAAGCTGCCGCCCTCGCGCTCGACATAGATCGAGGCGACGTCCAGCCAGCGGGCCGTCTCGTAGCCGGGGATGATCCCGCCCACAGCCGGTGACACGGCCACGTCGGGCTGGCCCACCGTGGCGATGATCTTCTGCGCCAGCGCCTTGCACAGGCGCTCGCAGCGCTCGGGTCGCATGAACACCAGGTTCTTCTGCAGGAAGACCGGGCTGTGCAGGCCGCTGGACAGCACGAAATGGCCTTCGCGCAGGGCGCCGGCGGCGCGGAATTCGTCGAGGACGTCGTCGTTGGTCATGAGGGCTGGATATAGGCGGATGGGGTCGAGTCTACAAACGCTGTAGAAAGCGCTGATGAGCAGCTCGGAATCACCCGGCGAACCCCTTCGTCCCCGCATAGGCTGCGGCGCGGCTATCCTCGACACGCAAGGCCGCCTCCTGCTAGTCAAGCGCCGCCGTCAGCCGGAAGCCGGCCACTGGGGCCAGCCTGGCGGCAAACTGGACTGGGGCGAAAGCGCGCGGGCCTGCGCCGAGCGGGAGATTCTTGAAGAGCTCGGGATCACCGTCGTCGCCGGTCCAGTGCTGTGCGTCACTGACATGATCGCCGAAGACTCCCACTGGGTTGCGGTGACCTACCGGGCCGACGGCTGCGTGGGTGAGCCGGTGATCCAGGAACCCGCAGCGCTTGAGGCCTGGGGGTGGTTCGCGCTCGACGATCTGCCCAGCCCGTTGACCCTCGCGACCCAGGATGCGGTAAGACAGCTTCTCACCTAACGAGGCGCGCCGGATGGAATGGGAAGACGAGGCCTTTGTGCTGTCGGCGCGCGTGCACGGCGAGACCGGGGCGATCGTCGAGCTTCTGACCCAGGACCGTGGCAAGTTCGCCGCCCATGTGGCCGGCGCGGCCTCGCGGCGGATGAAGCCGTTCCTGCAGGCCGGCGCGCGAGTCATCGCCCGCTATCGCGCCCGGATGTCCGACCAACTGGGGGCCGCGACCCTGGAGCCGATCGGCGAGGGGCCCTCGTCGCTGTTCGACGAACCCCTGGCCTTGGCGGGTCTTTCCGCCGCCGCCTCGGTCGCGGCCGGCGCCTTGCCCGAGCGCGAGCCGCATCCGGGAGCGTTCCACGCGATGGAGGCGATGCTCGCAGCCCTGGCCATCCCCGAGATCTGGCCGGCGGTCTATGTGCGGTTCGAGGCGGGGCTGCTGCAGGACCTGGGCTTTGGCCTGGACCTGTCCAAATGCGCCTCGACGGGGTCGTTGGACGACCTGGTCTATGTCAGCCCGCGCACGGGTCGGGCGGTCAGCCGGGCGGCGGGCGCGCCCTATCACGACAAGCTTCTGCCCCTCCCGCCGTTCATGCTGTCGGCCCAGGGCGGGCTGGCCTCGGGCGACGTCAAGGCGGGGCTCGACATCACCGGCCACTTCCTCGAGCAGTTCGTCTTTCACCCGTTGAACAAACCGCTGCCGCCGGCGAGGGTGTGGCTGCTGGATCGGCTGGGGGAGGCGGGGCGACTTTAGTGGCTCACTCACGTGCCCCCACCTGACCGCTTCGCGGTCTGTCCGCCCCCATAGGGGGCGGAGCTCAAATCGCGCGAACTCCGCCCCCTATGGGAGCGGACAGGCGACGCAGTCGCCAGGTGGGGGCAAGTGAGTGAGCCACCATCGCCAAACTCTCGAAGCCCATCCTACACTTCTGCTACTGTGCCCTTCACGCGTAACGAATCCTCAAGATGAACAAACCAGTCCTTCCCCCTGGCGGTCCCGGCGACGGCGATCGCATTCTCGATGAGCCGCTGACCGAGGCGCTGTCAAAGCGCTACCTGGCCTATGCGCTGTCGACGATCGGCTCGCGGGCCCTGCCCGACGTGCGCGACGGCCTCAAGCCCGTGCACCGCCGCGTGCTGCACGCGATGAACAACATGCGCCTCAACCCCGAGGGCGGCGCGCGCAAGTGCGCCAAGGTGGTCGGCGAGGTGATGGGTAATTTCCACCCGCACGGCGACCAGTCGATCTACGACGCCCTGGTGCGCCTGGCCCAGGACTTTTCCCAGCGGGTGCCGCTGGTCGACGGACAGGGCAATTTCGGCAATATCGACGGCGATAACCCCGCCGCCATGCGCTACACCGAGTGCAAGATGACCGCTGCGGCCATGCTGCTGCTGGACGGCATCGACGAGGACGCGGTCGATTTCAAGCCTTCCTATGACGGCCAGGATGAGGAGCCGGTGGTCCTGCCGTCGGGCTTCCCCAACCTGCTGGCCAACGGCTCGTCGGGCATCGCCGTGGGCATGGCCACTTCGATCCCGCCGCACAATCCGGCCGAGTTGATCGACGCCTGCCTGCTGCTGCTCTCCAAGCCCGAGGCGACCACGGCCGAGATCCTGGAACGCGTGCCGGGCCCCGACTTTCCGACCGGCGGCGTCATCGTCGAGTCGGCCGCTTCCTTGCTCGAGACCTACGAGACCGGTCGCGGCGGCGTGCGCACCCGCGCCAAGTGGGAGCGCGAGGAAACCGGTCGCGGGACCTACCAGATCGTCGTCACCGAGATTCCGTATCAGGTCAAGAAGTCCGACCTGGTCGAGCAACTGGCCGACTTGATCGAGAGCAAGAAGGCGGCCCTGCTGGGCGACGTGCGCGACGAGAGCGCCGAGGACATCCGGCTGGTGCTGGAACCGAAGTCCAAGAACGTCGAGCCCGAAGTGCTGATGGAGAGCCTGTTCAAGCTCTCGGCCCTGGAAAACCGCTTCCCGGTCAATATCAATGTGCTGGACGCGCGCGGCACGCCGGGGGTGATGGGCATCAAGTCGTGCCTGATCGCCTTCCTGGCCCACCGCCGCGACGTGCTGACCCGCCGGGCGCGCAACCGGCTGGCCAAGATCGAAGCCCGCCTGCATATCCTGGACGGCCTGCTGATCGCCTACCTCAATCTCGACGAGGTGATTCGTATCGTCCGGTACGAGGACGAACCCAAGCAAAAGCTGATGGCCGCCTTCGCGCTAAGCGACCTCCAGGCCGACGCCATCCTCAACACCCGCCTGCGCCAGCTGGCCAAGCTGGAGGAGATGGAGATCCGCCGCGAGCACGCCCAGCTCGTGGAAGAACGCGACGGCATCCTGGCCATGCTGGCCAGCGACAAACAGCAGTGGACCCTGGTCGGCACGGGCCTGCGCCAGGTGCGCGCCGTGCTTCTGAAGATCAAGCACCCGCTGGACAAGGCGGGCCGTGCGACGGGTGTCATTGGTCGCTCGATCTTCGCCGACGCTCCTGTCGTCGACGCCGAGGCGGCGCTTGAAGCGATGATCGTTCGCGAGCCGATCACCGTCATCCTGTCGGAGCGCGGCTGGATCCGCGCCGCCAAGGGCAAGGTCGAGGACCCGTCGGAGCTTAAGTTCAAGGAGGGCGACAAGCTCGGCTTCCTGGTCCCGGCCGAGACCACCGACAAGCTTTTGCTGTTCACCTCTGACGGCCGGTTCTTCACTCTGGGCTGCGCGGCCCTGCCATCGGCACGGGGCCATGGTGAGCCGGTGCGGATGATGATCGAGCTGGACGACAAGGTGAAGATCATCGACGTCTTCCCGTTCAAGGCCGGGCGCAAGCGCTTCATGGCCTCGAAACAGGGCTACGGCTTCCTGCTGCCGGAAGAAGAGGCCCTAGCCAACCGCAAGGCCGGCAAGCAGGTGCTGACGGTCGACGCCTCCGGCGCGGCCTTCTGCCTGGAAGCCGTGGGCGACCAGATCGCGGTGGTCGGCGACAACGGCAAGATCCTGATCTTCCCGCTTGAAGAGCTGCCGGAAATGCCGCGCGGCAAAGGGGTCAAGCTGCAGGCCTATCGCGAGGGCGGGCTGCGCGACGCCATCTCGTTCAACGCCGAGGCCGGCGCCTTCTGGATCGACACCGCCGGTCGCCGCCGCGACTGGACCGAATGGAAAGAGTGGGTCGGTCGACGGGCGGGCGGGGGCAAGCTGTCACCCAAGGGGTTCCCGACCTCCAAGCGATTTAGGCCGAAATAGCCGATGGGGTTCATACGCAAGACCGCCGCTGCGCTCGCCGCGCTGCTGGGCCTGGGGGCCGGCGGCGCGGTCTTGGCCGCGCCCCTGCCGCACGCCAAGGCCCCCGAGGCGGTGGGCTTTTCCGCCCAGAAGCTCAAGAAGCTGGACGAGACGATGCAAGCCTTGGTTGATCAGGGCCAGATCGCCGGCGGCGTCACCTTGCTGGGCCGCCACGGCCATGTCGTGTCGCTGAAGACCTTCGGCAAGCGCAGCCTGGAGACCGGCGAGGCCATGCCCGCCGACGCGATCTTCCGCATCCGCTCGGAGACCAAGCCGGTCACCGGCGTGGCGATGCTGATCCTATACCAGGAAGGCAAGTGGAAGCTGGACGATCCGGTCAGCCTCCATGTGCCCGAGCTGGCCAATCTGCGCGTCGCCTCTGGCGTCGACGCCGAGGGTCGGCCGATCCTGACCCCCGTCTCGCGCTCGCCGACCATGCGGGAGCTGATGACCCACACGGCGGGCTTCGCCTATGGCATCGCTGATGATCCAGGCAGCGTCGCCGACCAGTCCTATTTCCGAGCCGGGGTGCTGCAGTCCGACAGCTTGCACGCCATGGTCCAGAAGGTGGCCATGCTGCCCATGTACGCCCAGCCGGGCACGGTCTGGCGCTACAGCGTGGCCGCCGACATCCAGGGCTATATCGTCGAGAAGCTGTCGGGCCAGAGCCTGCCGGTCTTCATGGAGGAGCGGATTTTCGCGCCCCTGGGCATGAAGGACACCGCCTTCTGGGCGCCGCCTGAGAAGCTGCCTCGGCTGGCGGCCGTCTACGACGCCGATCCGGCCACCGGCCGCCTGATCCCGGCCAGCGAAGGTCCTTGGCGCGACATTAGCAAGCCCCCAGCCGCGCCGTCGGGCGGAGGCGGGTTGCTGTCCACAGCCGGCGATTTCGCGCGTTTCGCCCAGATGATCCTGAATGGCGGCGACCTGGACGGGGTGCGGATCCTGGAGCCCGAGACCGTGGCCCTGATGCGACTCAACCACCTGCCGGCCAGCTTCCAGATCACCACCAACGGCACCGCCAATGTGCTGCATCCGGGCGCCAAGCCCTTCCCGTTCGGCGCGGGCATGGGTTATGGACTGGACGTAGCGGTGGCGGTTGACCCTGCCGCCTCCGGCGCGCCGGTCGGCCCGGGCACCATCAGCTGGGGCGGCAGCGCCGGCACCTGGTTCTGGATCGATCCGGCCAACGACCTGTTTTTCATCGGCATGATCCAGCGGCTGGGCGGCGTCGGCTCGGGCCTCGACGCCACAACCCGGACGGTCGTCTACCAGGCCCTAGAGCGGCCGCCCGTCAAGGAAGCGCGCCTTAACGCCGCGACACAGTAGAGGACTGCGGCCCCGTCTTCCCGCTGCCCGCCGGCCGCCGCCAGCAACAGAAGAACGCAAAACGCCCCAGGTTGAACCCCAGGGCGTTTCGCCGACCTTCCCTTCGAGCGGGGAAATTTACAACGCCAGAGCATTTTTCGAGCGAAGTGGTTCCGGTTCGCGTGAAGGAAAATGCGTCAAAACAAAAGATTAGAGCTCACGGCCTGACGCAGTCAGGTCGGGAAATGCTCTAGCGGGCGCCAGCGGTGTCCAGCGAGGCTTGCGAGGTCTTCAGTTGGGCCACGGCGCCGGCGACGGCGTCGCGGTGGCAGGCCGAGGCGGCCACGGCCCGTTTCACTTCAGCGAAGCTGCCGCGCTGAGCGCCGCAGGCTTCGAGGGCGGCGGCGTCGATGCGGTGCATCATCACCTTTTGATCCTGCGGGTTGCTCGGATCGAGCTTGGCGCGGACGGCGATGCTGGTGGTTTCGGCGGCGCTGGCGGCGCTGGCCAGGAGGAGGAGGGCGGCGGTCGAGGCGGCGAGGAGCTTCATGGGTGACTTCCCTGACTGTGGCGACGTCTTGGAGGGCGCCGCTCGGTGCTGTCCGGGGCAAACCACGCGGTTCTGGCCTCGGATTTAATCCACAGGCTCGTCATCTGCTTAAAAATGGTCCGGTAAAAGCAAATTCGGTCGACAAATCGGTCAAAAATTGAGCGAACGTGGAATTCGAGGCTGGGAAAGTCGAATTCATTTGAGGGCTTAGCTCACATGAACGGCGCTAATCTGAAATGTCAGATTTCTTCATAGGTCGTCTCCGCCGCCACCGAAAATGGCAGACAGACCACTCACGTCCGCGTGCGTGAGTCGGCCCGGCCCACGCGTCTAGAGGTCCAGGTCGTCGGCCGCGAACTCGGCGTTTTCCTGGATGAATCGGAAGCGCAGTTCGGGCTTGCGGCCCATCAGGGTCTCGACCAGGGCCTCGACCGCTTCCTCGGAGCGAGGGAGAGTGATCTTGGCCAGCGTGCGCACCGCCGGATCCATAGTGGTCTCCTTGAGCTGGGAGGCCATCATCTCGCCCAGGCCCTTGAAGCGGCCGATCTCGGGCTTCTTGCCCTTGAACATCGTGGCCAGGAGCTCGTCCTTGTGGGCGTCGTCGCGGGCATAGGCGCTCTTGCCGCCGTGGCTGAGACGATAGAGCGGCGGCAGGGCCAGGAACAGGTGACCCTGGCGGATCAGGTCGGGCATGGTCCGATAGAAGAAGGTGATCAGCAGGCTGGCGATGTGGGCGCCGTCGACGTCGGCGTCGGTCATGATGATGATCCGCTCGTAGCGCAGATCTTCCTCTTTGTAGCGATTGCCGCCTTGGGTGCCGAGCGCCAGCATCAGGTCCGACAGCTCCTTGTTGGCGCTAAACTTCTCGCCCGTGGCCGAGGCGACGTTGAGGATCTTGCCGCGCAGGGGCAGGATCGCTTGGTTCTTGCGGTTGCGGGCCTGCTTGGCCGAGCCGCCGGCGCTGTCGCCCTCAACGATGAACAGTTCGGCGCCATCAACGGCCCCAGCCGCGCAGTCGGCCAGCTTGCCGGGCAAGCGCAGCTTGCGGGTCGCCGAGGCGCGGCTGACTTCCTTGTCCTTGCGGCGCTTGAGGCGCTCCTCGGCACGGTCGATGACGAACTCCAGCAGGGCCTGGGCGGCCTTGGGCGATCCGGTCAGCCAGTGGTCGAACGGATCGCGCAGGGCTGTCTCGACGAAGCGCTGAGCCTCTGACGATGAGAGTTTTTCCTTGGTCTGGCCCTGGAATTCGGGGTTCTTGATGAACACCGAGATCAGGGCCCCGGCCTGGGCTATGACGTCGTCGGCGGTGATGATCGCCGCGCGCTTCTCGTTCTTGAGCTCGGCATAAGCCTTGAGGCCCCGCGTCAGGGCCGCGCGCAGGCCGCTTTCGTGGGTGCCGCCCTCGGGGGTCGGCACGGTGTTGCAGTAGGACTGCATGAAGCCGTCGTGCTCGCCAAAGCCGCGCGGCGTCCAGGCGATCGCCCACTCGACGGCGCCGGCTTCGCCCTGACGCTCGATGCGGCCCGAGAAGCTCTCTGGCGTCACCAGTTCCAGGCCCTTGGTGCGCTCGGCCAGGAAGTCGGCCAGGCCGTTGGGGAAGTGGAAGACAGCCTCGGGCGGCGTCTGGTCCTGGATGCGCTCCGGGGCGCAGGACCATTTGATCTGCACGCCGCGGAACAGGTAGGCCTTGGAGCGGGCCATGCGGTACAGGCGGGCCGGCTTGAAAGCCACGCCCTCGCCGAAGATCTGCTCGTCGGGGATGAAGCGGACCATGGTGCCGCGCTTCTTGCTGGGGCCAATCTTCTCCACCGGACCCAGCGGCTTACCGCGCGAGAACACCTGCAGATGCTCGAACCCGTCGCGCCAGACGGTGACCTCGACCCGCTCGGACAGGGCGTTGACCACCGAAGCGCCGACGCCGTGCAGGCCGCCGGAGGTCTCATAGGCCTTGCCGCTGAACTTTCCGCCCGCGTGCAGGATCGTCATGATCACTTCCAGCGCCGACTTGCCCGGGTGCTTGGGGTGATCATCGACCGGCATGCCGCGGCCGTCGTCCTTGACCGACAGATAGCCGTCGGCGTCGAGCTTGACCTCGATGGTCTTGGCGAAGCCGGCCACGGCCTCGTCCATCGAATTGTCCAGCACCTCGGCGAACAGGTGGTGCAAGGCCCGCTCGTCGGTGCCGCCGATATACATGCCGGGCCGCTTGCGCACGGGCTCCAGGCCTTCCAACACCTCGATGTCGCTGGCGGTGTAGCTGCCGGAGGCGGGCGGGGTGCTGGGCGCCGATGCAGCCTTGGTCGCGCTGGGGGGCGGCGGGGCGGCGGGACGCGGCGCGGGCTCGGGATGCGGCTCGCGGGCCGGCACTGGCGAGGCCGGCACGGGAGCCAGGGCGTCGTCGCCAAACAGCGAGAAGGAGGGGTTCGGATCGTCTTTGGAGGACATTACGGGAACATGCGTCGATTCGTCGGGAGCGCTCCGTATGGGCCGCGCTTGGTGGGAAGAAAAGGGGTGGATGGCGCGACCGGCGCGCCATTTGCCGCGGCTTGGCCGGGCGTGCCAGGATGCGCCTTCCCTTTGCCTCGAAACCCGGAGACCGTCGATGACCTGGCGACCCCTGACCATTGTCCTCGCCGCCCTGACCCTGTTGGGCTGCAGCGCCGCTGGACCCACGGGTCCTTCGACCCCGCCGCCCACCTCGCACCGGACGCCGGTCGCCGAAGGCGGGATGTGCGCCGGCTTCGCCGGCTTCCAGTGCGGTGAGGGGCTGAGCTGCCAGATGCCGGCCGGCCAATGCCATGTCGCCGACGGGGCGGGGACCTGCCGCAAGCCGTCCCAGATGTGCACGAAGATCTATGCCCCGGTGTGCGGCTGCGATGGCAAGACCTATTCCAGCGCCTGCACCGCAGCCGCCCAGGGAGCCAACGTCGCGACCGACGGCGCCTGCAAGGCCTAGACAGGCTGATTACATTCACTGCTGACATCATGCGGCCAGCCTTCGGTGAGGATGGCCGCTGGAGGACTCATGACCTACCCTCATTCCACAGACGGCTTGCCGCGACGCACCGTGTTAGCGGGCGGCGTGGCGCTCGCCGCCACGACGGTCGCCACAACCGCCCACGCCCAGGAAACCAAGAGCATGTACGGACTGATCGGCCAGATGATCGCCGCCCCAGGCAAACGCGACGACGTGATCGCCATCCTGGCGCAGAGCACGGGCGGTATGCCCGGCAATCTCAGCTACATCCTCGCCAAGGACGCCACCAACCCCGACGCCCTGTGGATCACCGAGGTGTGGGCCGACAAGGACAGCCATGCCGCCTCGCTGAAACTGCCGGCTGTCCAGGCCGCCATCGCCAAGGCCCGCCCGATCATCGCGGGGTTTGGTCACCGGTTCGAGACCATGCCGGTAGGCGGCGTGGGGCTGGGCTGAGGGATCGGCTCCTGCCCGACATCCATCTGAGATAGAGACGCCCGCTTACTTCAACGGCAAATGTAGCTCTGCTGCCGTGCCCTGCTCCGGTTCGTCCAGGAAGAAGCGTTGGCAGTAAATGGGAAAGTCGCGCATCTCCTCGCCGCTGGCCGGCAACCAGTCGCGATACAGATAGAGGGCGGCGGGCTCCAGATTGTGGGTGTCGCCGGTCACGCGCAGCACGGCGCAGCGTCCGCCGGGGATTTCGCCGGCCTTGACCGTCTCGTCACCGGTGTCGATCGGTTGATCGGCGCCGACGCCGACGCAGAGATCCATGCTGTAGTCGGCGGGATCGGCCGGGCGCCGCTCGGAGCGCCAGATGTTGAAGGTCGGGTGGGTCTTGGGCGACATACCGGCGGCTTTGCGCCAGGCGATGAAGCGCTGGATGGTGATGTCGAGGGTCTCGGGATCGCCCCGATGCTCGAACATGGCCACGCGGGTCGGCGCGACGTCGAGGATGGTCACCTGGTCGGGGGTGAAGGTCGTCGGCATGATCTTGCTCCTGGCTGAGTTAAGCGGCGTGAACGCCTGAAGCCACGGCTCCCAGTCGGGAGATTTCCGGAAACTCGACGGCGACTGCGCAAACCTTTGCCGAAAAGCGCGGGCGAAGGCGTCGGGCGTCTCGTAGCCGGCGTCCAAGGCGATGTCGGTGACGCTCTGACCCCGCTCGTGCGCCAGTTGTTTCGAGGCCTGCCGCATGCGGGCCAACTGGACATAGCGATGCAGGGACAGCCCGAAGGTCGCCTTGAACTGCCGGTGGAAATGGAACTTGGAAAACGCCGCGACGCTGCTCATCGCATCCAGGTCCAGATCGCCGTCCAGGTGCCGGTCGATGTGATCGAGCACCTTCTGCATCCGGGCATGGTAATGGTTGAGCGCCGCCGTCATCGTCCTCATCCGTTGTGACGATCCTAGCTTGGCGGACGAGGCTGTTGCGCGCTCGACCGATCTTGCGGTTTGGAGCGGCCGCGGTCGCGGTGACGCCCCCCAACACCAGACGATCGCCAAAGAAAAAGGCCCGCAGATCGCTCCGCAGGCCTCTTCCGTCTCACTAAGCCGCGAAGCTTAGCACTTGTAGTACATGTCGAATTCGACCGGGTGCGGGTGCAGTTGCAGGCGCATCACTTCTTCCATTTTCAGCTCGATGTAGCTGTCGATGAAGTCGTCATCCATGACCCCGCCGGCCTTCAGGAAGGCGCGGTCCTTGTCGAGGTTCTCCAGGGCTTCGCGGAGCGAACCGCAGACTTCCGGGATCTTCTTCTGCTCGCGCGGCGGCAGGTCGTACAGGTTCTTGTCGGCGGGCGCGCCCGGATCGATCTTGTTGTTGATACCGTCCAGGCCCGCCATCAGCAGCGCCGTGAAGGTCAGGTACGGGTTGCCCATCGGGTCGGGGAAGCGGGCTTCCAGGCGCTTGCCCTTGGGCGAGTCGACGTGCGGGATGCGGATCGAGGCCGAGCGGTTGCGGGCCGAATAGGCCAGCTTCACCGGGGCTTCATAGCCGGGCACCAGGCGCTTGTACGAGTTGGTGGTGGAGTTCGAGAACGCGTTGATCGCCTTGGCGTGCTTGATGATGCCGCCGATGTACCACAGGCACATGTCCGACAGGCCCGCGTACTTGTCGCCGGCGAACAGCGGCTTGCCGTCGCCCCAGATCGACTGGTGCACGTGCATGCCCGAGCCGTTGTCGCCGAACATCGGCTTGGCCATGAAGGTGGCCGTCTTGCCATAGGCGTGGGCCACGTTGTGGATCACGTACTTGTAGAGCTGCAGGCGGTCGGCCATCACCACCATGGTGTCGAACTTCAAGCCAAGTTCGTGCTGGGCGGGCGCCACTTCGTGGTGGTGCTTTTCCGGCTTCATGCCGAGTTCGCCCATCACGGCCAGCATTTCGCCGCGCAGGTCCTGGGCGCTATCGACCGGATTGACCGGGAAATAGCCGCCCTTGGGGCCCGGGCGGTGGCCCATGTTGCCTTCGGGATAGGTCCTGCCGGTGTTCGTCGGCAGTTCGCTGGCGTCGTAGCTGTAGCCGGTGTTGTGCGGGTCAGTGGACCACTTGACGTCATCGAAGATGAAGAACTCGGCTTCCGGGCCAAAGAACACCGTGTCGCCGATGCCCGAGGCCTTGACGTAGTTCAGGGCGGCCTTGGAGATCGAGCGAGGGTCGCGGTTGTAGGGGGTGCCGTCGTCGGGGTTCACCACGTCGCAGAACAGGCACAGCGTGGTCTGCTGGTAGAAGGGGTCGATGATCGCGGTCGACAGGTCGGGACGCAGCTTCATGTCCGACTCGTTGATGGCCTTCCAGCCGGCGATCGACGAACCGTCGAACATGGTGCCGTCGTTCAGGAAGTCATCGTCGACCAGATCAATGTCGAAGGTGACGTGCTGCATCTTGCCGCGAACGTCGGTGAAGCGAACGTCAACATACTTGACGTCCTTTTCCTTGATCATATCCAGGATTTGCTTGGCGGTGCTCATAGTTATCCCCTTTGAGCGTTAAGCGGTGACAGCCCGGGCCTAGACGGCGGCGGGGCCGGTTTCTCCGGTGCGGATGCGGACGACTTCCGTGATCTCCGAAACGAAGATCTTGCCGTCGCCGATACGGCCTGTGCGGGCGGCGTTGGTGATGGCCTCGAGGGCGGGTTCGAGTTGGCTATCCTCGACTACGACCTCGACCTTGATCTTGGGGAGGAAGTCGACGACGTACTCTGCGCCGCGATAGAGCTCGGTGTGGCCCTTCTGGCGGCCATAGCCCTTGGCTTCCAGCACGGTCATGCCCTGCACGCCCATGTCCTGAAGCGCTTCTTTGACCTCATCCAGCTTGAACGGCTTGATGATGGCTTCGATCTTTTTCATCAGACTTCTTTCACGCCGAAACGGCGCGGGCGCCGCTGACAGAGCGGCACGGAGCACGCCCGCCCCAGGCACCACAAGCGGCCCGACGCGGTTTCGTGCGCTGCCTCCGCCGCCGTTCTCGCATTGACTGAAATATAGGCGCCAAGAGCCCGAAATCGCGCCAGTGCGGGTTTGGCTCGGGAAACCGCCTTGCAGGTCGGGTTTAGCGACCTAGGATGGCGGAAACGATCGTTTCGATAGGGCCGAACTTGCCAGATACTGCATCACCATGCGCTGGGTCGCTGAAAGGCGTTCATCGTCTAATGGCGAAAAATGCACCGTCGACTGCAAAACTGCTGAAGATTGCGGCGGAAGGCTCGGTCGTGGCGCGGCGCGGCCCTGGGTCGGTTTTTGCGCGTCTGGTCGTCTCGATGGTGAGTGGCGCCCATGCTCTCGCTTCAAGCGTGACCGCCGGGCCATCGCCAATCGTCTTGCGAGGATTATTCTCCAGACAGGGGGCAGACTGATGAGCCGCGTTCACATGATCCGCCATGGTCGGCCGGCGTCGACCTGGGGTGAGGCGGATCAGGATCCGGGCCTCGACGCCGTGGGGCAGGCGCAGGCCAGGGCGGTCGCCGACATCCTGCTGGCGCTGCCAGACGGCGAGCGCCCCGATCGGGTGGTTAGCTCGCCGCTGCGTCGCTGCCGCGAGACCGCCCAGCCCCTGGCCGACGCCTTGGGCATGATGGTGGAAATCGACCCCCGCGTCGGCGAAATACCGACCCCCGCAGCCTTATCGGCGGAAGAGCGGCCGGCCTGGCTGCGCGCGGCCTTCGAAGGCGCTTGGAGCGATATTCGGGGTGAGCTCGACTATGTGGCCTGGACACGAGAGGTGGCGCGAGCCGTCGCGTCGTATCCGGGGGCGGCGGTGTTTAGCCATTTCGTGGCGCTGAACGCGGTGGTGTCGGTGGCGACCGGGCAGACGCAGGTTGCGGCGTTTCGGCCCGACCACGTGTCGGTCACGGTGTTCGATCTGATCAATGACGACTTGATCCTGATCGAGAACGGACGCGAAGCTTCGACCCAGGTGCTGTAGGCGGGAGTCGTGATGCCGCGCGAGATCATGACCGTCGCCGAACTGTCTGCGGCCGATCGCGCCACCGTCGAGGCCGGGACGCCGATCACCACCCTGATGGAGCGGGCGGGGCGCGCCGTCGCGGAGGTCATCCGCGACCGCTATTCGCGTCGTCCGGTCGTGGTCTGGTGCGGACCCGGCGACAACGGCGGCGACGGCTATGTCGTCGCCCGGCGCCTGCGGCGTCGCGGCTGGCCCGTCCGCGTCGAGGCGCTCGCCCCGCCCGCGAGTCCGGCGGCGCGCTGGGCGGCTTCAGGCTGGAAAGGCGAGACGGGTCCCCTGACTGGATTTGGCTCGAGTCCGGCCGATCGCGACGTCCTCCATGTCGATTGTCTTTTCGGCGCGGGGCTTTCGCGCCCACTTGAGGGCGAGGCTGAAAGACTGGCGAGGGAAGGACCCGAGGGACGACGGATCGTCGCCGTCGATGTCCCCAGCGGCGTTCTGGGCGATACTGGCCAGCGTTTGGGCGAATGGGCGCTGACGGCTGAACTCACGGTGACCTTCCATCGCCGCAAACCAGCCCACGCCTTGGCGGTTGGCCGAGCGGCGTGCGGCGAGGTCGTGGTGGCCGACATCGGCTTGGGCTCAAGCGGGCAGGGCGATCTGTTTGAAAACACCCCTTCGCTGTGGGCTGCGGGCTTTCCCTGGCCCGCGGTCGACGCACACAAGCACGCCCGAGGCCGGCTCATGGTGGTGAGCGGCGAGGCCTGGAGCACGGGCGCGGCGCGACTGGCGGCGCGAGCGGGGCTGCGCATCGGGGCCGGCGTGGTGACTGTGCTGTCGCCTCCCGGAGCCTTGGCCGTTAACGCCGCCCATCTGGAAGCGGTGATGTTGGCGCCCTTCGAGACCGAGATCGACCTGCACGCTCGCGCGGAACACGCCGACGCCGTGGTGATTGGACCAGCAGCTGGGGTGGGCGAGGGGACCATGCGGCGCCTGTTCGCCCTGGCGCGCACCGGCGCGGCGTTGGTGGTGGACGCCGACGCCCTGACCAGTTTCGCGCACGACCCGGCCACCCTGTTCTCGGCCCTGGACCGCGACGATGTGCTGACCCCGCATCCGGGCGAGTTCGAACGGGTTTTTCCAGGTCTGCTGGCCGCTTCGCCCGAACGGATCACGGCGGCGCGGGAAGCCGCACGGCGGGCAGGCGCCGTCGTGCTGTTGAAGGGCCCCGACACGGTTGTCGCCGCGCCTGACGGGCGGGCCGCCGTCAGCCTGAACGGCACACCTTGGTTGGCCACGGCGGGGTCTGGCGACGTTCTGGCGGGATTTATCGCCGGACTCATCGCCCAAGGTATGGAGAGTTTCGAGGCGGCCTGCGCGGGAGCCTGGATTCACGCCGAGGCTGGGTCGGCGCACGGACCGGGCCTGATCGCCGAGGATCTTCCCGGCCTCGCCCCGGCCGTCTTGGCCAGACTGCTCGCGACGAGATTCTGAAGCCGTCCCGCCTAGCTTTGCAGGCGGATCAGGATCAATTGACTGGAGAGCCCGTCGTCGAGCATCGGGTTACTGATGGCCAGCGCGGCGCGGAACGACCTGTCTTCGACGGTGTCGGTGAACAGGACTCGTGGCCCAGGCTTTGCCGTCCAGCCATTTTGGCTTTCGACCATTTCGATTGTTTCGATCATTTGCTTGCAGATCAGACGCGAAACCGTCCGTGACGGGACAGGTCCGATGCGAGCGCGCATTGTCTGGGAAGCAGAAACACCGGCCCGGGCGTCAGTCGGGGGGGCATGGCCCGGGCCGGTGTGAATCCGAAGCGTTTTTCAACAGCGTCGGACATCATCACAACCAGCGGCCGTGCATGTGGTTCCAGATTATCAACGATATTTCCTGATTGCGCGAAAACGCCGGCCGCGACGAGGTTTCTGATACGTCGCGGCAAGCTTCGATCGCCTCGCGACTTGCCAAGCCCGCCCGGCATGTCTAACCCGCCTTCGGCGCACGGCGCGGATGTGGCGAAACTGGTAGACGCACTAGATTTAGGTTCTAGCGCCGAGAGGCGTGGAGGTTCGAGTCCTCTCATCCGCACCAAGCCCGCTGGGCCCCCAGCCTGGCGGACGCGCCAAATCCGCCGGGTCTTTCGCCTGGCGGGCGCCAATGCCCTTGGATGGTCGCCAAACGCGTGACATAAGGGCGCTCTTTCGCCGCCCCGGTGACGTGGGCGGCTTTGATGTTTTGTCCCCTGGGGCGGACGACGGGCGCGAACGCCCGAAGAGCCGAGAAGCTAAGAATGTCGATGCAGATCGTAGAAAAGTCGGGCGAAGGCCTCAGCCGTGTTTATGGCGTGACGGTGCCCGCGAGTGAACTCGCCACGCGTCTTACGGCCCGGATCGCCGAGGTCGCGCCTCAGATGAACGTCAAGGGCTTCCGCCCTGGCAAGGTGCCGACCGCCCACGTTCGCCGCCTCTACGGCAAGGCCCTGATGGGTGAAGTCATCGAGGCGACGCTGAACGAAGGCGCCCAGAAGGTTCTGGACGACAACAAGCTGCGCCCGGCAGGCCAGCCCGACCTTAAGCCCTCGTCCGACATGGACAAGGTTCTGGCCGGCGGCGAAGACCTGGCCTTCGACCTGGCCGTCGAGGTCATGCCCGAGTTCGAGCCGATCGATCCGGCCTCGATCGAGCTAGTCAAGCCGGTCTACAAAGTCTCCGACGCCGAGACCGATGAGGCCCTGGCCGACCTGGCAAAGCAGGCCCGCACCTATGAGCCGCGCAAGGGCAAGTCGCTGAAGGCCAAGGACGGCGACCAGCTGGTGATCGACTTCGTCGGCACCATCGACGGCGTGGCCTTCGATGGTGGCACGGCGACCGACGCCGAGCTGACGCTCGGTTCGAATCAATTCATCCCGGGCTTCGAGGCCCAGCTGGTCGGCGCCAAGCCGGAAGACGTCGTCACCGTGAAGGTCGACTTCCCGGCCGATTACCAAGCCGCCAACCTGGCCGGCAAGGCCGCTGAGTTTGTCACCACCGTCAAGGAAGTGCGCGCCCCGGTCGACGCCGAGCCCGACGACGAGCTGGCCAAGCGCCTGGGTCTGTCGGATCTGGCCGCGCTGAAGGACCTGCTGAAGTCGAACCTGGAAGGTCGCTACAGCAACAGCTCGCGCTTCAAGCTGAAGCGCGCCCTGCTAGACGTCCTCGACACCAAGCATGACTTCCCGCTGCCGCCGCGCATGGTCGACGCCGAGTTCGACGGCATCTGGCAACAGGTGCAGGCCGACAAGACCCAAGGCGGCCTGTCGCCCGAGGACGAAGGCAAGAGCGAAGACCAGCTGAAGGACGAGTACCGCAAGATCGCCGAGCGCCGCGTGCGCCTGGGTCTGGTGCTGGCCGAGATCGGCCGCAAGAACGACGTGGCCGTCACCGAGCAGGAACTGGCCGACGCCATGATGCGCGAAGCCCGCCAATATGGCGCGCAAGCCCAGCAGGTGTTCGACATGTACCGCCAGCGCGCCGACCTTCAGGCCGCCCTGCGCGCCCCGATCTACGAGGACAAGGTTGTCGACCTGATCTTCGGCCAGGCCAAGATCGAGGAAAAGGAAGTCTCCAAGGAAGAGCTGATGGAAGAAGACGATCTTCCGGAAGGCTATGGCGGTTAAGGCCTCCATCATTTGACGTGAACAGGGCGCGGTCCGCGAGGGGCGCGCCCTTTTTCATGGCGCAAGCGTCGCGCCGGCTCCTTGCAACCTGTTAAGCGCCACGCGATATGCGAGAGCGACGGCGCGCGGGGGCTGATTCGCTCGCGCCGCCCAGACACAATGAAAAGGGCGATCCCTATGTATGATCCGATGGCGACGGCCATGAACCTCGTCCCGATGGTGGTTGAACAGACCAGCCGCGGCGAGCGGGCGTTCGATATTTTCTCCCGTCTGCTGAAAGAGCGGATCATCTTCCTGACCGGTCCCGTCGAAGACGGCATGGCCAGCCTGATCTGCGCCCAACTGCTCTTCTTGGAGTCCGAGAACCCCAAGAAGGAGATCGCCATGTACATCAACTCGCCGGGTGGCGTGGTGACGTCGGGCTTGGCGATCTACGACACGATGCAATACATCAAGAGCCCCGTTTCGACGGTGTGCATGGGCATGGCGGCCTCGATGGGCAGCCTGCTGCTCTGCGCCGGCGCGCCCGGCCAGCGTATCGCCCTTCCGAACGCCCGCATCATGGTTCACCAGCCCTCGGGCGGTTTCCGTGGCCAGGCCTCGGACATCGTGCGCCACGCCGAGGACATCTCGAAGACCAAGCGTCGCCTGAACGAAATCTACGTCAAGCACTGCGGGCGGACCTATGAAGAGGTC
The DNA here is from genome assembly GCF_049896325.1 of Caulobacter sp. DWP3-1-3b2. NCBI lineage: Bacteria > Pseudomonadati > Pseudomonadota > Alphaproteobacteria > Caulobacterales > Caulobacteraceae > Caulobacter > Caulobacter sp. DWP3-1-3b2. The sequence continues at coordinate 158,646 of NZ_JAFCUB010000006.1, read as the reverse complement.
GAGCGCGACCTGGACCGCGACAACTTCATGAGCGCCGAGGAAGCCAAGGCCTGGGGCTTGATCGACCACATCAACGAAAGCCGCGACGAGGCGGACGAGAAGGCCTAAGGGCCTTTCTCTTTCGCGAGATGAAGCCGCCGCCCGCGAGGTCGGCGGCTTTTTTCTTGTCCGGAACCCGCTGAGGCGGGCAGGGGTGTGCCCCCCGGGGGGAGGGGCGCGCTAAGCAGACCTTTCGATTGTCTGGCAAAGGGTCGAAAGCGGCTGTTAGCGCCCGAGCGGCAAGCAGACCTCCAGGTCACCAACGGCGACGGCAAAAATAGGTTCTCACTCATCGCTCCCGGCGTGTTTCCCCAAAAAAATGCAATGCCGAAAATAGACTTATCCTCCCCGTTTCACGGCGCCGCATAATCAACGGGCTTCAAGGCGATGGGGAGGGCGCTAAGGCCTGCGACCTTCGCGGCCTTGGGGTGCGGTCGAGCCGGTGTGCTCGTCGGCGGCGGCTCCGCGAGGGGTCGTGACTTCATCCTTCTGGTGCCGGCCGGGCGTGGAACACAAGTACGGCGTGGGGTGAGGGCGGACGAGACGACAGGCTTTCGGTGACGCAGGCGCTCCGGGACTGGGCAACGCGAGCCCGGCCCGCCCGTCGGGGGCTTCGATCGGCGAGGCGCCAATAGCGCCGAACGCCGGTCGCTCCCGGATAAGGATCGCGCGGAGCGTCGGTCTGAGTCGAAACGGTATTTCCTACAAAGCTTCCGGGCTCAGCCCGGCGCTCCGCGGCCCTCCCCACACCTTCAGCGGCCCGCCACGTGAAGCGGCGAAGTCGTGTCCATCAAGTCCTCCCCCTTTTGGGGGAGGTATCGGCGGAGCGGACGGAGGGGGGAGTGATCGGATGACGGACGACCCGATGATCGACGACCCTACAACGCCACCCACCGGTCACTTCGCGACAGCCTTCCCCATGGGGGAGGGCCTTTACCCCGGCTTGCCGCGGAAAATCCTGTAGCCCTTCTCGTGGGCGATCGCCAGCATCTCGCGGTCGCCCGAGGTGTCGCCATAGGCGGCGGCCAGCGACATATCGTCGCCGAATTGCTCGCGCAGCCGCACGACCTTTTCCGGGCCCCGGCAGTTGGGACCCAGCAGCGCGCCCGTGATCTTGTCATTGAGGTCGAGGGCCAGGCGCGAGCCAATCAGCAGGTCGGCGCCCAGGCCTCGAGCGAAGGGGGCGACGATCATGTCGGGCGAGGCGGTGACGATCACCAGCTTGGCGCCCTTGGCCCGCCAGCGCCGCCAGACGGCCAAGGCGTCGGGGCGAAACAGCTTGGGCGCCTCGGACTGGGCGAAGGCGCGGGCATCCCGCTCAAGTCGCTCGAGGCTGACACCGCGGAGGAACTCGCGCACGGCGGCGGCCTTGATCTTGCCCCGGTTGCGGTCGAACAGGAAGGCCACGGCGGCAGGCGCCAGGCGGATCATGCCCAAGGCGTGACGCGCCGGGCTGACCCGCCATTTCAGAAAGGCTGTGAAGCTGTCTCGGACCGTCAGTGTGCCATCGAAATCGAAGGCCACCAGGGGTGGACCCTCGTGCATGTCGCCCATCATCGGGGTCGACGCCGTCAGCCCCTTGGCCATCAGTGAACGTTTCGCCATGCGTCTCCGCGCTTGCGCGCCCTGCAAACCCGACGGCCTTGCATCACGATTCCGCAGTCGTCACCTAAGGCCATCGCCGTTTGTGGCAAACGAGACGTTGGAGCGAACCACCTCCGGCTTGCGTTGACGTGTCGGAACGCCATCTTAGAGAAGAATTCCAGGAAACCGCACACACCATCCACGAACTTGGGGGCTGTAAAACGGCTCCAAGGCTTGTGCGGTGCGTCCGGATCGGGGAATGTCAAGGATTAGACAACTCCCGGCGTATAACCTGCCGCTTCGGTGGCGAGTTGGGCGCATAGGAGTCGGCGGTTCCGGTTCTGGCCTGGACCGCCCTAGCGTGAGAAGCGACCATGACGAAAGCCGCGAGCGGCGACACCAAGAGCACCCTGTACTGTTCTTTCTGCGGGAAGAGCCAGCACGAGGTGCGTAAGCTCATCGCGGGTCCGACGGTGTTCATCTGTGATGAATGCGTCGAACTCTGCATGGATATCATCCGTGAAGAGCACAAGATCGCCTTCGTGAAGTCCAAGGATGGCGTGCCCACGCCGCGCGAGATCTGTGAAGTCCTGGACGATTACGTGATCGGGCAAAGTCACGCCAAGAAGGTTCTCGCGGTTGCTGTGCACAACCATTACAAGCGCCTGAACCACGCTTCGAAGAACAACGATGTCGAGTTGGCCAAATCCAACATCCTGCTGGTCGGTCCGACCGGTACGGGCAAGACGCTGCTGGCCCAGACCCTGGCTCGAATCATCGACGTGCCGTTCACGATGGCCGACGCCACCACCCTGACCGAAGCCGGCTATGTGGGTGAAGACGTCGAGAATATCGTGCTGAAGCTTCTGCAGGCCGCCGATTACAACGTCGAGCGGGCTCAGCGCGGCATCGTCTACATCGATGAAATCGACAAGATCAGCCGCAAGTCTGACAATCCGTCGATCACCCGCGACGTGTCCGGCGAGGGCGTGCAGCAGGCCCTGCTGAAGATCATGGAAGGCACGGTGGCCTCCGTGCCTCCGCAGGGCGGGCGCAAGCATCCGCAGCAGGAATTCCTGCAGGTTGACACCACCAACATCCTGTTCATCTGCGGCGGGGCCTTCGCGGGCTTGGAGCGCATCATCTCGGCGCGCGGCCAAGGCAAGTCGATCGGCTTCGGCGCCAAGGTGGCTGATCCGGAAGAGCGTCGCACGGGCGAGATCCTGCGCAATGTCGAGCCGGACGATCTGCAGCGCTTCGGTCTGATCCCGGAATTTATCGGCCGTCTGCCGGTGATAGCCACCCTGGAAGACCTCGATGAGGTCGCCCTGGTGAAGATTTTGACCGAGCCGAAGAACGCCTTCGTCAAGCAGTACCAGCGCCTGTTCGAGATGGAGAACATCGGCCTGACCTTCACCGACGACGCCCTGCATGGCGTCGCCAAGAAGGCCATCCTGCGCAAGACCGGCGCGCGCGGCCTGCGTTCGATCATGGAAGGCATCTTGCTGGAGACCATGTTCGAACTGCCCAACTACGAGGGTGTCGAGGAAGTGGTGGTCAATGCCGAGGTCGTCGAAGGCCGGGCCCAGCCGCTGCTGATCTACGCCGAGAAGAAGGGTGGGGCGGCTTCGGCCTAACCTCACTGACGTTCGCTGCGAAATCGGGCGCGCTTGGCTTGCCGGGCGCGCTCTTTTCGTCACACCAGGCTCTTTCCGACACGCCGCCATCGATACCGCGACAGGCGCCGCGAACTATCGACGAAACGACTTAGGCGTCTCGGCAATAAAATTGGCAAGGTTCGTGCACAGCCAAGGTCGCCAGGGGGCATGGGCGTTGCACCTTGGCCGCCAAACCGCGACCCGTCGCCGCTACGAGGCGAGTGCGCTTGAACCGTGTTGCAAAAGGTCCACATAAATAACGAACATCCGCTCAGTCCCGGGCGGACGGGTCGTACGACTCAGGCGCATCGTCTGGGTGACGGCGGCCCGCGTGGCTGAACGCGAGAAAACGCGACGGCCAGGAGTATAAAGGCATCATGTCCGAGATTCGTACCCTTCCTGTGTTGCCCCTGCGGGACATCGTCGTGTTCCCGCACATGGTGGTTCCGCTGTTCGTCGGCCGCGACAAGTCGGTGCGCGCCCTTGAAGAGGTGATGCGCGGCGGCAAGGAAATCCTTCTGGTCACCCAGAAGAACTCGGCCGACGACGACCCCTCGCCGTCCGACATCTATGACGTCGGCGTTCTGGCCACCGTTCTGCAACTGCTGAAACTGCCCGACGGCACCGTCAAGGTGCTGGTCGAAGGCAAGGGCCGCGCCGCCGTGGTGCGCTTCACCGACCAGGAGGCCTATTACGAGGCCCAGGTCGGCGAGGTGAACGAGGACCAAGGCGTTGGCCCCGAAGCCGAGGCCCTGTCGCGCGCGGTCGTCGAGCAGTTCGAGAACTACGTCAAACTGAACAAGAAGGTGCCGCCCGAGGCCCTGGCCTCGATCCCGCAGATCGCCGAGCCGGGCAAGCTGGCCGACAGCATCGCCGCGCATTTGTCGGTGAAGATCGGCGACAAGCAGAACCTGCTGGAAATCTTCGACATCGTGAAGCGCCTGGAGAAGGTCTTCGCCCTGATGGAGGGCGAGATCTCCGTGCTGCAGGTCGAGAAGAAAATCCGCTCGCGCGTCAAGCGCCAGATGGAGAAGACCCAGCGCGAATATTACCTGAACGAGCAGATGAAGGCGATCCAGCGCGAGCTGGGCGATCCTGACGATCAGCGCGACGAACTGATCGAGCTCGAAAAGCGCATCAAGAAGACCAAGCTGTCCAAGGAAGCCCGGACCAAGGCCGAGGGCGAGCTGAAGAAGCTGCGCAACATGAGCCCGATGTCGGCCGAAAGCACCGTGGTCCGCAACTATCTGGACTGGATGCTGTCGATCCCGTGGGGCAAGGCTAAGACCAAGAAAATCGATCTGAACGAGGCCGAGGCGGTGCTCGAGGAGGACCACTACGGCCTGGAGAAGGTCAAGGAACGTATCCTTGAATATCTGGCCGTCCAGGCTCGCACCGGCTCGCTGAAAGGGCCCATCCTGTGCCTCGTCGGTCCTCCGGGCGTCGGCAAGACCTCGCTGGGCCGTTCGCTGGCCAAGGCGACCGGGCGCGAGTTCGCCCGCATCTCGCTGGGCGGCGTGCGAGACGAGGCGGAGATCCGTGGTCACCGGCGCACCTATATCGGTTCGATGCCCGGCAAGATCATCCAGACCATGAAGAAGGCCAAGACCACCAACGCCTTCTTCCTGCTGGACGAGATCGACAAGATGGGCAGCGACTATCGCGGCGACCCGTCCTCGGCCCTGCTCGAAGTGCTCGACCCGGCTCAGAATTCGACCTTCGGCGACCACTATCTGGAAGTCGACTACGACCTCAGCCAGGTGATGTTCGTCACCACGGCCAACAGCCTCAACATGCCCCAGCCGCTGCTGGACCGCATGGAAATCATCCGCATCCCCGGCTACACCGAGGACGAGAAACTGGAGATCGCCAAGCGCCACGTGCTGCCCAAGTTGATGAAGGACCACGGCCTGAAGACGACCGAATTCGTGGTGCCGGAAAAGGCCATTCGGGACCTGATCCGCTACTACACGCGAGAAGCTGGCGTGCGGTCGCTCGAGCGCGAACTGAGCGGCCTGGCGCGCAAGACGGTCCGTGACCTGGGTCGCGAAAAGGTCACCTCGATCACCATCGACGATGAGCGTCTGGCGAAATATGCTGGCGTCCAGAAGTTCCGCTATGGCGAGACAGACGAGGTCGATCAGGTCGGCATCGTCACCGGCCTGGCTTGGACGGAATATGGCGGCGAGATCCTGACCATCGAAGCCGTGAAGATGCCGGGCAAGGGTCGCATGACAGTGACCGGCAACCTCAAGGACGTGATGAAGGAGTCGATCTCGGCGGCTCAGTCCTACGTGCGCTCGCGGGCCACCCATTTCGGCGTCAAGCCGCCGATCTTTGAAAAGACCGACGTCCACATCCACGTTCCTGACGGCGCGACCCCCAAGGATGGTCCGTCGGCCGGCGCCGCCATGGCCGTGGCCATGGTCTCGGTGCTGACCGGCATTCCGATCCGCAAGGACATCGCCATGACTGGCGAGATCACCTTGCGTGGCCGGGTGACGGCCATCGGCGGCCTGAAGGAAAAGCTGCTGGCGGCGTTGCGCTCGGGCGTGAAGACGGTCCTGATCCCTCAGGAGAACGAGAAGGATCTGGCCGAAGTCCCGCAAAGCGTGAAGGATGGTTTGGAAATCATCCCAGTCTCCGCCATCGACGAAGTGCTGAAACACGCGCTTACCGGTCCGCTCACCCCAATCGAGTGGCGGGAAGAGGATGAGCCAATTGCTGCAACTGCGAAGGTTGAAGAGGGCGATAGCGACGCTGTTCTGACCCACTGACAGTAACTTATTGTTGATAACTTAGGCGGCGCGGAGTATTTCCGCGCCGCCTTCGTTTGACGAGCCGTCTGAACCCCGCATACTCCCGACCGAGCGAAGCGGCGTAAGCTGTAGCCAGCGCCGCCGCTTTCATGGCTGGGAGAACAACATGACCACAAAAGCCGAACTCGTCACGGCGATCGCCGAAAAGGCGGGCATCAACAAGAATCAGGCGAAGGACGCTCTGGAAGCCTTTATCGACGCGGTCACCACGTCGCTGAAATCCGGCGAGGATGTTCGCCTCGTGGGCTTCGGCACCTTCAAGGCTGTTGCGCGCGCCGCTGGCACCGCGCGCAACCCGCGCACCGGCGAGACCGTCAATCGCCCGGCGTCCAAGACCGCCCGGTTTCAGGTCGGCGAGGGTCTGAAGACCACGCTGAACGGCTAGGCCAGTACACAGATTTCGAGGGCGGGACGCCGCGAGGCGTCCCGCCTTTTTCCATGCAGGACGGTGTATCTCCCACATCATCGTTCTGAGGGGCGGTTAGCTCAGCGGTAGAGCGTCTCGTTTACACCGAGAGGGTCGGGGGTTCGATCCCCTCACCGCCCACCATTACCAAGTCGCGCGCTGGATCTTCCCGCCACCGCTGTGGACATCCCTATGATCGCCCCGCACTGATCGATCATGTCGCGTCCTGACCCGCCCATCGCCGTCACGCGTCTCGACTGGGTCGATCTGCGCCTCGATGACGTCGAGACGCCGCGCGGGCGTCTGCGGATCACTCTGGGCCTGGGCTCGGGTTTGGCGCGCCGAGCGAGCGACCCGCCGGGCGTGTTGTGGGCGATCGGGGATCGTGGACCCAATATCAAGATCAACGCCGCGATCGACGATCATGGATTGAAGCGTCTGAAGCCGCTGCGCGGCGTCGACGGCGCCAAGCTGATGCCGCGGACGGACATCGGTCCGACGCTGGTCCAGATCCGCCTCGAGGGCGACGGTGTCACCTTGTTGCGGACACTGCCGTTACGCGACAGCCATGGCGCGGCGTTCAGCGGGCTGCCTCTTCCTGTCGGGGACACGGCGGCGATGGAACCCGCCTTCGACTTGGCCGGAGCGCCGCTGGGCGCGAATTTGGCTGGGGCCGACACCGAAGGGGTCGTCGCCTTGGAAGATGGGACCTTCCGGGTCGCCGATGAATATGGACCCTCGATCCTGGTAGTGGCGGCCGACGGCGAGGTTTTGGCGCGCTGGGTCCCGACCGGCGTGGAGGCGGGGCTGATGGGCGCGGCCTACCCCGTGATCGGGGTTCTGCCGGCCTTGGCGGCCCGGCGACGATTGAACCGAGGGTTCGAGGCCATCGCTCTGTCGCCGGATGAGCGCCGCCTTTATGTCCTCTTGCAGAGCCCGTTGGCGGCCGAGGACGATCCCGAAGCCGATGCCGTGGGCTATGTCCGGCTTTGGACGCTCGACGCCACGACGGGAATGGCGCTGGCCGAGCACCTTTACCCCCTCGATCCTGCGGACAGTTTCCGACGTGACCGCGATGCGGGGCGCGTCAGGAGCAAGGACTTGAAGGTTTCCGAGGCGGTCGCGGTCGGCGACGGTCAGCTTCTGATCCTTGAGCGAATCTCGCGCACGTCGAAGATCTATCGCGTGAAACTGTCCGAGAGGCTTCTGCGAAAGACACTGGTGCTGTCAACCGACGACTGGCCCGATATCGACGCCGATCTGGAGGGCATGGCGGTGCTCTCCGACCGCGAACTGGTTTTGTGCACGGACAACGACTTCGGCGTCGATGGGCGGCAAACCGCTTTCTACCGCGTCACCTTCGCCGAATCGTTCGCGGCTTGAGCGCCAGAATCTCCAGGCTCGTCGCCGCCGAGCGCGCCGCTTCGTCAGCCTGAATGCGCTCGCCCAAGGCCTGAGCCCGGACCTTGAAGCGCGGCTCGTTGAGCAGACGGTTCACGGCCGCCGCGATGACCGGCGCCTTGGCGTCTGCGGCCAGGGTCAGGCCCGCGCCGCGATGAGTGACACGGGCGGCGTTGTCGTGCTGGTCGCGACCCATGGGCAGGCACAGTAGCGGCACGCCGGCCATCAGCGGTCGCAGAGTGGAGCCATGGCCGGCGTGGGTTATAAACAGGGCAGTCTGGGCCAGCAATCGCCCGTGCGGCGCGCTGCGGACGACCGCCACGTTGTCGGCAGCCTCGAACTCGGCAGGATCGATCGCCGGTCCCGTGGTCACCAATGCGCGTACCGCCAGCGTCCCCAGGGCGGCGATAATCTCGCGCAAGACTGCCTCCTGGGCCTGGTAGAGGCTTGAAAACGAGACCACCACCAGCGGCCCGCCGGCGGCCGGCGGCGCGCATGGCTCGACCCAGGTTGGGTCGGCCAGATAGGGACCGACATGGACGAACGGCGCGGGCAGGGGGCTGGGCGCGAAGTCGAAGGCCTGGCTGGTGGCCAGGAGGATGGACCTTGCGACATTCAATTGGTCGAACACATCGTTCAGCGGCGGCAGGTCGAGCGCGGCGCGGGCGGCGTTGAGGTCGGGCAGTCCCGCCTGGAAGAAGGTGCGGCTCATCTGGCCGACCATCGCGTGCATGGCGCGTTCCTCGTCGCTGGTCGCGGGTAGCATGCCAGCCCCGAATGGCGGGGCGCCGGCCATTGTCGGCAGCGACCAGATGTTGGCGGCCAGCAGAGCCAGCGGCAGTCCGCGCGCCTCGGCCGCCGCCATGGGCCCCGTCAGCAGTTCCTGGGACACGATCACGTCCGGCGCGAAGGCGTCGATCGCCGCCAAGGTGTCAGTGGCGTAGGCAAGGGCCGGGCCCGTCATGACCCGGTCCAGAAGTCGCTGGATCACCGCCAGCGGATTGTCGGCCTCGTAGTCCCTCAGACGGTCATCATCGCGGCTCTTGCCGGTCTGGAACGGCGCGGTCGTCCAGGCGCCGAATGGTACGTCCAAGGCCGCGGCGTCCAGACAGTTGCACGGGTCGCTGAGCACCAGAACGTCATGACCGAGCGTCATGAGATCGCGGGCGACCAGCAGCATCGGCTGAACGTGGCCGCCGCCTTCCCAGGTGGTGAACAGAAACCGCGCCATCACGCCCTCGACCCTAAACGAACATGACTGCCTACCCGGTACTGTCGAGCCCTGCCATAAGCGTCAACGGCCCGTCCGAAAAGCACCCCGGCGGCGGCTGTCTCGCCGCGTCGCGCTGCGACCGCTGGACAGCGGTCCAGCTTCGGAGGAACCTCCGTCCCCGTGAGTGCCTTAAAGGCTCTACGGCCGTCGCGGCGATCGAGGGCGACAAGCGAGGTTCCGGCGTTATGGATTTGAGGTTTGATCCGCTCTCGGCGTTCAACGAGGCTGAACAATCCCTGTTTCGGGCCGCCCGGCCCGGTGGAAAGCCAGTTCGACTGGTCGATACGACCATGCTGTATGCCCCCCGCAGCGGCGGGGTGCGGCGCTATCTGAACTGCAAGCGCGCCTGGATCGCGGCGAATCGCCCCCAGGTTCGTCACACCCTGGTGGTCCCTGGGCCGCGCGACGCGCACGACGGCCATGGCCGGGTGTCGATCTACGCCGCGCCCCTGCCGTTTGGCGATGGCTACCGCTGGCCGGTGGTCAAGGGCGCGTGGATGGAGCGGCTGATTCGTCAGCGGCCAGACATCATCGAGGCCGGCGATCCGTATACGCCGGGTCTGGCGGCGCTGAAGGCGGGGGACGCCCTGGGTGTTCCGGTCGTGGGCTTCTGCCACACCGACCTTGGAGCGCTCGCCGCGCTCCACATCGGCGAATGGGCCGAAAAGCCGGTGCAGAAGCGCTGGGCGGCCATCTACAGCCAGTTCGACCAGGCCGTGGCGCCCAGCCAGTTCATCGCTGGACGGCTGATCGAGGCTGGCGTCAAGAACGCCATTGGCCTGCCGCTCGGCGTCGATACAGAGATCTTCAATCCCGCACGGGGCGACCGCGAGGCTCTGCGGCGCAGGCTGGGCCTGACCAGCCGTCACCGCATCCTGGTGTTCGCCGGGCGGCCGGCCAAGGAAAAGAAGCTGGACGTGCTGGTCGAGGCCGTGGAGCGCCTGGGCGACCCCTATGTGCTGCTGTTCGTCGGCGCGGGGGCGGGGGCGCCGTCCAGCGACCGGGTGATCTGTTTGGACTATGAGCGCGACCCGCAGGGCCTGGCGGCGGTGTTGGCCAGCTGCGATGCCTTCGTGCACGCCAATGACAATGAGCCCTTCGGCCTCATCGTGCTGGAGGCCATGGCCTGCGGCCTGCCAGTGATCGGCGTGGACGCCGGCGGCGTGGCCGAGTCGGTGGACGAGACCGTCGGCGCCCTGGCCACCGCGTCGGAAGCCCGCGTCTTCGCCGAAGCCATCGAGTCGGTGTTCGCGCGCGACCTGCCGGCCCTGGGCCAGGCCGCGCGCTTGCGGGCCGAGGAGCGACACGGTTGGGACCCGGTGTTCCGCAAGCTGTCGGCGATCTATGGCGGCCTCACCGGCTGCTCGGCCTTTGCCGATCCCGTCGAGCACACCTTTCCCCCGCAATAGAAACGTTAGGCGGCGGCCTGGACCAGGTCGCCGCGGACCCGCGCCAGGATCTCATAGGAGTGTCGGCGCGCCTCGTGATCGTGGATCTGTGAGGCGGCCATCAGTTCGTCGGCGCCCGTGGCGTCCAGAACCTGTTGCACCTTGGCGCGGACGGTTTCCGGCGAGCCGATCGCCGAATAGCGGAAGGTATGATCCAGGCCCGCCAGTTCGGCTTCCGACGCGATGGCCCGGATGTCGTCGACCGGGGCCGGCAACAGCCCGGGTTGGCCGCGCCGCAGCGCCAGGAACTGCTGCTGGGACGAGGTGGACAGCCGGCGCGCCTGGGCGTCGGTGTCGGCCGCGCAGACCCCGATACAAATCATGACATAGGGTTGGGCCAGGGCCTCGGACGGCTTGAAGGTGCGCCGATAGATGGCGATGGCCTCCATCAGCTGATCCGGCGCGAAATGGGCCGCGAAGGCAAAGGGCAGGCCGAGCGCCGCCGCCAGTTGGGCGCTGTAGGTACTGGAGCCCAGCAGCCAAAGCGGCACGTCCTGGCCTTCGCCAGGCACGGCGCGAACCAATTGACCCGGAACAGCGGGTTTGAACCAGGCCTGCAACTCGACCACATCCTGGGCGAACGAATCGACGGCGCCCATGTAACGGCGCAGGGCGCGCATGGTCGGCTGGTCGGTGCCCGGCGCGCGACCGAGGCCCAGATCGATTCGGCCGGGATAGAGCGCGGCCAGGGTGCCGAAGGCCTCGGCCACCATAAGGGGGGCGTGGTTGGGCAGCATGACGCCGCCCGATCCGACCCGAATCGTCTTGGTGCCGCCAGCCACGTGACCGATCACCACGGCCGTGGCGGCGCTGGCGATGCCCGGCATGTTGTGATGCTCGGCCAGCCAGTAGCGGTGATAGCCGAGGCCTTCGGCGTGGCGGGCCAGGTCCAGGCTGTTGTGAAGGGCCTGGCCGACACTGATTCCTTGCGGGACCGGGGCCAGATCGAGGACGGAAAAGGGCAGGGGATGAGCGTGCGACATGCAGGCTAGATCGTGATGCGAAGGCCCAACCTCAAGGCGCGCGGATCGCGCTAGGCGAACGCGCCTGATCCGCGCACTACTCTCCAGGGCCGCGCACGCGGCGAGCGGGGTCGATCATGGCGCTGAACTGCAAGCATCTGGACGGTAACGCCGTCGTCACGCCCCAGACCCACGGCTGCGAAGAATGCCTGAAGTCCGGCGACGCATGGCTGCACCTGCGCCTTTGCCGGACCTGCGGTCACGTCGGCTGCTGCGGCCAGTCGAAGAACAAGCACGCCACCCAGTATTTCAAGGCCACGCGCCATCCGATGACCGAGGGTTACGATCCGCCGGAAGGCTGGGGTTGGTGCTTTGTGGATGAGGTGTTCTTCGAATTCCAGGCGCCGACCCCGCATCCGGGCCCGATCCCGCGCTACTACTGAGGGCTTGGTAAGCAACGAACCGCCTAGATCGGCTTTGGACTTCAGGGCGCGGGAGGGAGAAGGTGGCGCGAATGACGGGACTTGAACCCGCGACCTCCGGCGTGACAGGCCGGCGCTCTAACCAACTGAGCTACATCCGCGTCGGGCGCGAACAGAACTGTCCGGCGCGGTCGTCCATGGACAAGCCTCCAGGGTGGGCAGCGTCCAACTTCAGGGAAGGTGGCGCGAATGACGGGACTTGAACCCGCGACCTCCGGCGTGACAGGCCGGCGCTCTAACCAACTGAGCTACATCCGCATTGGGCCTCGCCGAAGCGAAGTGCGACCCGCCGTGCGGCGAGGGGCGTCTGATATGTCGCGCTGATGGGTGTGTCAACGGCCATGTCGTGGAAGCTGTGAGTGAATAATTGTTGCGATCGTTTCTCAATGTGTCGCAGGCGTTTGAAGCGTCGGCGGCAGTGGGCTACAACCCGCTCGATTAAAGCCAAGGGCTGTCATGAACGCCTTCCTTCTCCAATATCTGCCGATCGTGATCTTCCTCGGGATTGCGGCGGTTATCGGCATCGCCTTTATCCTCGCCGCCGCGGTGCTTGCGCCTCGGGCGCCGGACCCTGAAAAGCTGTCCGCCTACGAATGCGGCTTCAACGCCTTCGACGATGCGCGCATGAAATTCGATGTGCGTTTCTACCTGGTCTCGATCCTGTTCATCATCTTCGACCTGGAAGTGGCCTTCCTGTTCCCGTGGGCGGTTTCGCTGATGAAGCTGCCGCACGACGTGGCGGCCTTCGCGTTCTGGTCGATGATGAGCTTCCTGGGCGTGCTGACCGTCGGCTTCATCTACGAATGGAAGAAGGGCGCCCTCGAATGGGAGTGATCATTCCCGCCAACAGCTCGCCTCTCGCCCCTGCTGGCTCCGCCGGCCGGTCGACGGTCGAGGGCTATGACCCCAAGCTGCACGACCCCTATTTCGACGGTCTGTCGGGCCAGCTGGCCGACAAGGGCTTCGTCACGGCCGCTGCTGACGACCTGATCACCTGGGCCCGTACCGGCAGCCTGATGTGGATGACCTTCGGTCTGGCCTGCTGCGCCGTCGAGATGATGCACTCGGCCATGCCGCGCTATGACCTGGAGCGCTTCGGTTTCGCGCCCCGGGCCAGCCCGCGCCAGTCGGACGTGATGATCGTCGCCGGCACCCTGACCAACAAGATGGCTCCGGCGCTGCGCAAGGTCTATGACCAGATGCCCGAGCCGCGCTACGTCATCTCGATGGGCAGCTGCGCCAATGGCGGCGGCTACTACTATTACAGCTACAGCGTCGTGCGCGGCTGCGACCGGATCGTGCCGATCGACATCTATGTGCCGGGCTGCCCGCCCACCGCCGAGGCCCTGGTCTATGGCGTGCTGCAGCTGCAGAAGAAGATCCGTCGTACGGGGACGATCGAGCGATGACCGACGTTGTTCCTGCCGAGACCGTCGCTGCCGAAGCCGCTTTGTCGCCGCTCGAAGCCCTAGGCCAAATGATCGTCACCAATTCGGGCGGCGCGATCACCACCTTCCACGTGGCGTTCGGCGAGCTCAACCTTTTGGGCCCATCCAACCGGGTGGTGCAGGCGCTGACCTATCTGCGCGATCACGCGGACCTGCGCTTTCACCAGCTGGCGGACCTGTGCGGCGTCGACTACCCGGAGCGCGAGCGTCGGTTCGACGTCGTCTATCACCTGCTGTCGCTGATCAAGAACCACCGCGTCCGCTTCAAGGTCCAGACCGACGAGGACACCCCCGTTCCGTCCGCCACGCCAGTGTTCCCGGTGGCTGACTGGTTCGAGCGCGAGGCGTTCGACATGTACGGGATCTTCTTCGAGGGTCACCCCGACCTTCGCCGGATCCTGACCGACTACGGTTTCCACGGCCACCCGCTGCGGAAAGACTTCCCCATGACCGGTTATGTGGAAGTTCGTTACGACGACGAGCTCAAGCGCGTCGTCTATGAACCTGTGAAGATTACCGAGTTCCGTGCGTTCGATTTCCTCTCGCCTTGGGAGGGCGCCAAGTATGCCCTGCCCGGCGATGAGAAAGCTGAAAAGAGAGCAGGGGATGCTTGATCATGGGTTTACGTCGACCGACGTTTCGTTCCGCCACCGCGTTCTTTCTGGTCGCGTTCTCGACCGCCTTCCTGATGACGATCGGCATGAGGCTAACCGGCTGGTTCACCAAGGCACCGGTGATCTCAGCCGAGCAGAACAAGATGCTGGGAGTGGCGATCATGATCTCGGTCATCACCCTGGCGATCGGCGCCAGCATCCGGCGCATGGAAGTGGCCGAGCTGCGCAGCGCGCTGCTCGGGGCGTCCTCCGTGCTGCTGGCCTTGCCCCTTTCGCAGGCGGCTATCAGCCAGTCGTGGAGCGTGGCCACCACGATCATCACGCTGCTTGGCGTGGTCCTGCTGATGGCCGGGCTGCTCGTCTCGCTCAGTATCGAACCGCGTAAGGAAGGCGAGACGCCATGACCGGCCAAACATCGCCCGCTGCGGCGACCGACTTCTTCCGTGATGAAGCGACGCTTCAGGCGACCATCCCGGAAACGCCCGTTCGGAAGTTCAACATCAATTTTGGCCCGCAACACCCGGCCGCGCACGGCGTGCTGCGCCTGGTGCTGGAGCTGGACGGCGAGATCGTCGAGCGCGTCGATCCGCATATTGGCCTGCTTCATCGGGGCACCGAGAAGCTGATGGAGGCCCGCACCTACCTCCAGAACATCCCCTACTTCGACCGCCTCGACTATGTTTCGCCGATGAACCAGGAGCATGCCTTCTGCCTGGCCATCGAGAAGATGCTGGGCGTGGACGTACCCAAGCGCGGCAGCCTGATCCGCGTGCTGTACTGCGAAATCGGCCGGGTGCTGAACCATCTGCTGAACGTGACGACCCAGGCCATGGACGTCGGCGCCCTGACGCCGCCGCTCTGGGGCTTCGAAGAACGCGAAAAGCTGATGGTGTTCTATGAGCGCGCCTCGGGCTCGCGCCTGCACGCCAACTATTTCCGCCCCGGCGGCGTCCACCAGGACCTGACCCCCTCGCTGATCAACGACATCGAGACCTGGGCCAAGGCCTTCCCCAAGATTTGCGACGACATCGAAGGCCTGATCACCGACAACCGCATCTTCAAGCAGCGCAATGTCGACATCGGCGTGGTCACCAAGGAAGACGCGCTGGCCTGGGGCTTCTCGGGCGTGATGGTGCGCGGCTCGGGCATCGCCTGGGATCTTCGTCGCAACCAGCCCTATGAGGGCTATAGCGACTTCGAGTTCGACATCCCGCTGGGCAAGAACGGCGACTGCTACGATCGCTATCTCTGCCGGATGCAGGAGATGCGCGAGTCCACCAAGATCATCCTGCAGGCCATCGAAAAGCTGCGGGCCACGCCCGGCCCGGTGATGACCGAGGACAACAAGGTGGCGCCGCCACGTCGCGCCGAGATGAAGCGGTCGATGGAAGCCCTGATCCATCATTTCAAGCTCTACACCGAAGGCTTCCGCACACCGGAAGGCGAGGTCTATGCCTGCGTCGAAGCGCCCAAGGGCGAGTTCGGCGTGTTCCTGGTCAGCAACGGCACCAACAAGCCCTATCGCTGCAAGATCAAGGCGCCCGGTTTCTCGCACCTGGCGGCCATGGACTGGATGAACCGCGGCCACCAGCTGGCTGACGTCTCGGCGATCCTGGGGTCGCTCGACATCGTGTTCGGCGAGGTCGACCGTTGAGCCTGGAAGCAATCGCCCAGGCGCAGCTCGACGCCTATAACGCCCAGGATCTGGACGCGCACTGCGCCCACTTCGCCGATGACGTGGTGGTCGCCACGCTGAACGGAGAGGTGGCGCGCTCGGGCATCGAGGCCTATCGCGCTTTCTACGCCAAGACCTTCGCCGACTTCCCCGGCAACCAGGCCAAGCTTCTCAACCGCATCGTGGTGGGCGCGAACGTGATCGATCACGAACACGTCGACCGCGGCAACGGCGAGCCGCCCTTCCAGGTCGCCGCCATCTACACCTTCAAGGGCGGCAAGATCGCCCGCGTGGATTTCGCCCGATGATCGCCCCCCAATGAGTGTCCGTCGCCTCGCCAAGGAACAACCCGCCAGCTTCGCGTTCTCGATCGAGAGCCAGGTCAAGGCCGACTGGTGGATCGCCAAATATCCCGCCGAGCGCAAGCAGTCGGCGGTGATCCCGATGCTGTGGCTGGCCCAGAAGCAGGAGGGCTGGGTTTCCGAGCCCGCCATCCAGGAGATTTCCCGCCAGCTGACCATGCCGGTCATCCGCGTGCTGGAGGTCGCCACCTTCTATGTGATGTTCCAACTGCAGCCGGTCGGCAAGCTCGCTTTCGTTCAGCTGTGCGGCACCACGCCGTGCCAGCTGCGCGGCGCGCTGGATCTCAAGGCGATGTTGAAGGCCAAGATCGGGCAAGCCAATGACGTCTCGGCCGATGGCAAGTTCAGCTGGGAAGAGGTCGAGTGCTTGGGCGCCTGCTGCAACGCGCCGATGGCCGCCATCAACGACTATTATTACGAAGACCTGACGCCGGAGAGCTTGGCCCAGATCCTCGACGACTTCGCCGCCGGCAAGTCGCCGCAGCCGGGCAGCTATGACGGCCGCAAGGCCTCGGAGCCCAAGGGCGCGATCCAGACCCTGATCGATCCTTCGCTGTACGACGGCTCGCTGGCCCAGAAGATCACGATCCCGAACCTGCCCTCGGCGGCCCCGGCCCCGGCGCCGGAGCCCGCCGCCTGATGATCGCCGCCGACCCCGTCCTCGTCCAGAAGCGCGTGGCCTATGTGAAGACCCTCCGGGGTCTTTATCGGGGCGAACGGGCCGTCGGCATGGTGGCCAGCCTGATCGGCGTGCTGCTGCTGATCTGGGGTCGGCAGGTCGCCGGGGCCCCAGCCTGGGCCATACCCACGGGTCTTGTGACGATTGGCGCCGCCTGGGTGCTTTTCGCCTATGTCATCTATCGTCGGACGCGCTATGTGCGCGCCCATCCATTCGATCCGCAAAGCTGAGTCATGGTCGGTATCCTCGAAGACAAGGATCGCATCTTCACCAACCTCTACGGGCTCCAGGATTGGGGCCTCGAGGGTGCGAAGGCGCGTGGCTGCTGGAATGGCACCAAGGATATCCTGGACGCGGGTCGCGACTGGATCATCGACAACATGAAGAACTCCGGCCTGCGCGGCCGGGGCGGGGCGGGCTTCGGCACCGGCCTGAAGTGGTCGTTCATGCCCAAGGAAGTGAAGGACGGTCGTCCGCACTATCTGGTCGTCAACGCCGACGAATCCGAGCCGGGCACCTGCAAGGACCGGGAGATCATGCGCCATGATCCCCACCTGCTGATCGAAGGCTGCCTGATCGCCTCGCGGGCCATGCTGGCCCACGCCTGCTACATCTATATCCGCGGCGAATATGTCCGCGAACGCGAAGTGCTCGAGGCCGCCATCAAGCAGGCCTATGACGCGCGGCTGGTGGGCAAGAACAATGTCCACGGCTGGGACTTCGACCTCTATGTCCATCACGGGGCCGGCGCCTATATCTGCGGCGAAGAGACGGCCTTGCTGGAAAGCCTGGAAGGCAAGAAGGGCCAGCCGCGCCTGAAGCCGCCGTTCCCGGCGGGCGCGGGCCTCTACGGCATGCCGACCACGGTCAACAACGTCGAGAGCATCGCCGTCGCGGGCACGATCCTGCGCCGTGGCGCCGGCTGGTTCGCCGGCTTTGGCCGTCCCAACAATGCGGGCACCAAGCTGTTCTGCGTCAGCGGCCACGTGAACAAGCCCTGCAACGTGGAAGAGGCGATGAGCATCCCCTTCCGCCAGCTGATGGAAGACCACTGCGGCGGCATCCGCGGCGGCTGGGGCAACCTGAAGGCCGTGATCCCGGGCGGTTCGTCCGTGCCGATGATCCCGGCCGAGCAGTGCGAAGATCTGCCGATGGACTTCGACGCCCTGCGCAATCTGAAGTCGGGCCTGGGCACCGCCGCCGTGATCGTCATGGACAAGGACACCGACCTGGTCCGCGCCATCGCCCGCCTCAGCTACTTCTACAAGCACGAGAGCTGCGGCCAGTGCACGCCGTGCCGCGAAGGCACGGGCTGGATGTGGCGGGTCATGGAGCGCATGGCCACCGGCGAGGCTGATCCCAAAGAGATCGACACCCTGCTGGACGTCACGACCCAGGTCGAGGGTCACACGATCTGCGCTCTCGGGGACGCGGCCGCCTGGCCGATCCAGGGCCTGTTCCGTCACTTCCGCCACGAGGTCGAAGACCGGATCGCAACCTATCGCACCGGTCGCCTGCACGTGCAGGGCGCCAGCCTGATCGCGGCGGAGTAAACGATTATGGCTATCGCCAAGGTCAACGGCGTCGAGGTCGAGTTCGAACCCGGCATGACGGTTCTGCAGGTGGCGGAACTGGCTGGGGAAGAGATCCCGCGCTTCTGCTACCACGAGCGCCTGAGCATCGCCGGCAACTGCCGGATGTGCCTGGTCGAGGTGAAGCCCGGTCCGCCCAAGCCGCAGGCGTCGTGCGCGCTGCCGGCCGCCGAGGGCCAGGAGATCTTCACCAAGACCCCGATGGTCAAGAAGGCCCGCGAGGGGGTGATGGAGTTCCTGCTCATCAACCACCCACTGGATTGCCCGATCTGCGACCAGGGCGGCGAGTGCGACCTGCAGGACCAGGCCATGGGCTATGGCCGCGACGACACCCGCTATCACGAGAACAAGCGGGCGGTCGAAGAGAAGGCCATGGGCCCGCTGATCAAGACGGCGATGACCCGCTGTATCCAGTGCACGCGCTGCGTCCGCTTCATCACCGAGGTGGCCGGCTCGCCGGAGATCGGCCTGATCTCGCGCGGCGAAGACGTTGAGATCACCACCTATCTGGGCGCGGCGGTGACGTCCGAGCTTAGCGCCAATGTCATCGACCTGTGCCCGGTCGGCGCCCTGACCTCCAAGCCCTACGCCTTCGAGGCGCGGCCCTGGGAGCTGAAGAAGACCGAGAGCGTCGACGTCATGGACGCCCTGGGCTCGGCTATCCGCGTCGACGCCCGTGGCAATGCCGTGCTCCGCGTGCTGCCGCGCGTCAACGAGGACGTCAACGAGGAGTGGATCTCCGACAAGACCCGCTACGCCGTCGACGGCCTGCAGCGCCAGCGTCTGGACCGTCCCTATGTCCGCGTCGCCGGCAAGCTGCAGCCCGCCAGCTGGGGCGAGGCGTTCGCCGCTGTGGCCGCGAAGATCAAGGCGACGTCGCCCGAACGCATCGGCGTGATCGCCGGCGACCTGCAGGACGCCGAGAGCCTGAAGGCGACCAAGGACCTGTTCACCGCCCTGGGCGTCAAGAACCTCGACGCCCGCCAGGACGGCCTGACCCTTGGCAATGGCCCGCGCGAGAGCTGGCTGTTCAATTCGACCATCGCCGGTATCGAGAACGCCGACGTCATCCTGCTGGTCGGCGCCAATCCCAAGGTCGAGGCGCCGGTGCTCAACACCCGCCTGCGCAAGCAGTGGATCGCCGGCAAGCTGCGCGTCGGCGTGATCGGCGAGCGCGGCGACCAGACCTATGACTACGACTACCTCGGCGCCGGCTCTCAGACCCTGTCGGGCCTGGCCGACAGCCAGTCCGACTTCGTCGCGGCCCTGAAGAACGCCCAACGCCCGGCGATCATCATCGGCCAAGGCGCCCTGACCCGCACCGACGGCGCCGCCGTGCTGAAGGCCGCCGCCGCTGTCGCCACGAGCTTCAACGTGGTGCGTGAAGGCTGGAATGGCTGGAACGTGCTGCACACCGCCGCCGCGCGTGTGGCCGGCCTGGACCTGGGTTTCGTGCCGGGCGAGGGTGGTCTGACCGCCGGCCAGATGCTCAAGCCGGGCGCGCTGGACGTTCTGTTCCTGCTGGGCGCCGACGAGTGCGAGACCGCCGCCTCGGACGCCTTCAAGATCTATCTGGGCACCCATGGCGACGCCGGCGCCCACAAGGCCGACGTCATCCTGCCAGGGGCCGCCTATACAGAGAAGAACGGCCTCTATGTGAACACCGAAGGCCGCGTCCAGATGGGCGAGCGGGCGGTGTTCCCCAAGGGCGAGGCCAAGGAAGACTGGTCGATCCTGCGGGCCCTGTCGGAGCATGTCGGGACAAAGTTGCCCTATGACAGCCTGGACCAACTGCGGACCAAGCTGTTCGCCGACCACCCGACCTTCGGCCAGATCGACTTCGCCCCGGGCTCGATCCCGACGGTGTTTGACCTGTCCGGCCTGGGCGGCGACGGCGCGCTTTCCGACGCGCCGTATGAAGGCTCGATCAAGGCCTTCCACCTGACCAATCCCATCGCGCGCGCCAGCGTGACCATGGCCGAATGTGCGGCCGTGGCCTCCGGCGCCGCCAAGATCGCGGCGGAGTAAGCCGGTGAGTGCTTTCTTCTCCAATCCGGCCGTGACCTGGACCCTGCTGACCACCGGCGGGATCCTGCTGGTGGTGGTCTGGGTCCTGCTGAGCCTGGCCTTCCTGCTGCTGGCCGACCGCAAGATCTGGGCCGGCGTGCAGATGCGCAAGGGTCCCAACGTGGTCGGCCCCTTCGGCCTGCTGCAGTCCTTCGCCGACTTCGGCAAGTTCGTGCTGAAGGAAATCATCATCCCGGCCGGCGCCGACAAGGTCATCTTCCTGCTGGCCCCGCTGCTGAGCCTGGTCCTGGCCTTTGTGGGCTGGGCCGTCATCCCGTTCGCGCCGGGTTGGGTGGTTTCCAACCTCAATGTCGGCATCCTGTACCTGCTGGCGATGAGCTCGCTGGGCGTCTACGGCATCATCATGGGCGGCTGGGCTTCGAACTCGAAGTACCCGTTCCTGGGCGCCCTGCGCTCGGCGGCGCAGATGGTGTCGTACGAAGTGTCGATCGGCCTGATCATCATCACGGTGATCCTGCTGGCCGGCACCATGAACCTCAGCTCCATCGTCGACCAACAGGCTGGCTGGATCTGGAACTGGAACGTGTTTGGTGGCCACGGCCTGAAGAACATCATCCTGGCCCCGGTGATGATCATCGCCATGGGCATGTTCTTCATCTCGGCCCTGGCCGAGACCAACCGCCCTCCGTTTGACCTTCCGGAAGCCGAATCCGAGCTCGTGGCCGGCTACCAGGTGGAATACAGCTCGACCCCGTACCTGCTTTTCATGGTCGCCGAATATTCCAACATCGTGCTGATGTGCGCGATGATCAGCGTGCTGTTCTTCGGCGGCTGGAACCCGGGCTTCCCCATTGGCTTTACAGCCGGCTGGCCGCCGTTCCTGGTCAATTTCCTGCTGGCTCTGGTGTTCTATTTCAAGATCGTCGTGGCTTTCTTCTTCATCGCCATGGCCAAGGCTATCGTGCCTCGCTACCGCTATGACCAACTGATGCGCCTGGGCTGGAAAGTGTTCCTGCCGATGTCGCTGGTGCTGGTGATGCTGGTCAGCGCCTGGCGCGTGTTCGGGCTGCAGACGTGATCGCCAAATCCGCCCTTCTGGTCCTCATCGGTCTTGGCTTCACCGTGGCGAGCTGCGCGACCGATGACGTGGCCTCGGCCAAGACGTCGTACTCGCTGGGCCGCGGCGTGGTCAGCTATGACCAGCTGCGCCGCGACAGCGCGCAATGCGTCGCCGATGGCGGAAAAATTGAATCCAAGCAGGACGGGGGCGACCCCACCCAGCTTTCGAACTACACCTGTGTGATTTCAAAGGGTAAGCAGCGTCCATGATGATGCAACGCATTTCCCAGGCCGTGAAAGGCGTGGCGCTGCTCGACTTCGCGGGCGCCTTCGGCCTGGCCATGAAGTACATGATCGCCCCGAAGAAAACGGTGATCTATCCGAACGAACGCGGCCCGCAGTCGCCCCGGTTCCGCGGCGAGCACGCCCTGCGTCGCTATCCGTCGGGCGAAGAGCGATGCATCGCCTGCAAGCTTTGCGAAGCCGTCTGTCCCGCCCAGGCCATCACCATCGAGGCCGAACCGCGCGACGACGGCAGCCGCCGCACGACCCGCTACGACATCGACATGGTCAAGTGCATCTATTGCGGCCTGTGCCAGGAGGCCTGCCCGGTGGACGCCATCGTCGAAGGGCCGAACCTGGAGTTCGCCGTCGAGACGCGCGAAGAGCTCTACTACGACAAGGAAAAGCTGCTCGACAACGGCGATCGTTGGGAACGGTTGATCGCAAAGAATCTGGAGTTGGACGCGCCCTACCGTTAAAGGACGGGCGCGATTCCGAAGGTAGGCGGCGGGCCATCCGGCACGGCGTTGGTTTATGGTTTTAACGGGAGCACCTGCCTTGCAGGCGATAGCTTTCTATCTGCTGGCGTTCGCGACGATAGCGGCGGGTCTTCTCGTCGTCTCGGCCAAGAATCCCGTGCACTCGGTGCTCTTCCTGATCACCGCCTTTTTCTCGGCCGCCGGCCTCTTCGTCCTGCTGGGCGCGGAGTTTTTGGCGATGCTGCTGATCGTCGTCTATGTGGGCGCGGTCGCGGTGCTGTTCCTGTTCGTCGTGATGATGCTCGACGTCGACTTTACCGCCTTGCGACAGGGCTTCGCCCAGTACTTGCCGATCGGCGCCATCGTGGCCGGGGTCCTGACCGTCGAGATGATCGTGATCGCGGTGAAGGTCGCTACGGACGGCGCGGCCGCCAAGCTGGCCGGCCCGATGGCCTCGCCGGTCGGCGTGCCCAACACCGAGGCGATCGGCCGGGTGCTCTACACCGACTACATCTTCTTCTTCCAACTGGCGGGCCTGGTGCTGCTGGTCGCCATGATCGGCGCCATCGTCCTGACCCTGCGCCACAAGCCGGGCGTCAAGCGCCAGGACATCGGCAAGCAAATCGCTCGTACGCCCAAGACCGGGATGGAAATCGTGCAGATCAAGCCCGGCGAGGGGATCAGCGAATGATCGGCCTGTCTCATTATCTCGTCGTCGCCGCGATTCTGTTCACGATCGGCGTCTTCGGGATCTTCGTGAACCGCAAGAACATCATCGTCATCCTGATGTCGATCGAGCTGATCCTGCTGGCGGTGAACATCAACCTGGTGGCCTTCTCGGTCTATCTGCACGACGTGACGGGGCAGATCTTCGCCATGTTCGTGCTGACCGTCGCGGCGGCCGAGGCCGCCGTCGGCCTGGCCATCCTGGTCACCTTCTTCCGTAACCGCGGCGACATCGCGGTCGACGACGCCAGCGTGATGAAGGGCTGATCGCAGTGCAGACTCTCGTCACCCTCATCGTCTTCGCGCCGCTGCTCGCCGCGATCATCGCCGGCCTGTTCGGTCGCCGCATCGGCGACATCGTCTCGCAAGCTATCACCACGGGCGGCTTGCTGCTGGCCTGCGCCCTGAGCTGGTACGTGTTCAGCCAGTGGACCTGGGGACACATGGAGGCCTTCACGGTCGACCTGCTTCCCTTCATCCACGTGGGCGACTTCGTCTCCAACTGGTCGATCCGCATCGACGCCCTGTCGTGCGTGATGCTGATCGTGGTCACCACGGTCTCGGCCCTGGTGCACATCTACAGCTGGGGCTACATGGCCGAGGACCCGGACAAGCCGCGGTTCTTCGCCTATCTGTCGCTGTTCACCTTCGCGATGCTGGCGCTCGTCACCGCCGCCGACTTCATGCAGCTGTTCTTCGGCTGGGAAGGGGTGGGCCTGGCCTCGTACCTGCTGATCGGCTTCTGGTACAAGAAGCCGACCGCCAGCGCCGCCGCCATCAAGGCCTTCGTCGTCAACCGGGTGGGGGACTTCGGTTTTGCGCTAGGCATCATGACCACCTTCTGGGCCTATGGCACGATCCAGTTCCACGAACTGTTCCCGATGATCGCCGCCAGCGCCTCGCGTAGCTGGGAGTTCGCGGGCCACAGCTTCCCGCTCGTCGATATCGCCTGCTTCCTGCTGTTCATCGGCGCGATGGGCAAGTCGGCGCAGTTCTTCCTGCACACCTGGCTGCCGGACGCCATGGAAGGCCCGACACCGGTCTCGGCCCTGATCCACGCGGCGACCATGGTCACCGCCGGCGTCTACATGCTGTGCCTGCTGTCGCCGATGTTCGAATATGCCCCGATCACCAAGAACATCATCACGGTGATCGGTGCGATCACCGCCCTGTTCGCGGCCACGGTCGGCCTGACCCAGAACGACATCAAGCGGGTTATCGCCTATTCGACCTGTTCTCAACTGGGCTACATGTTCTTCGCGGCCGGCGTCGGCGCCTATCAGGCGGCGATGTTCCACCTGTTCACCCACGCCTTCTTCAAGGCGCTGCTATTCCTGGGCGCCGGTTCGGTGATCCACGGCATGCACCACGAGCAGGATATGCGAAAGTACGGCGCCCTGGCCAAGCTGCTGCCCGTGACCTTCATCGCCATGACCATCGGCACGATCGCCATCACCGGCCTGGGCTTCCCGCCGCTGGAACTGGGCTTTGCCGGCTTCTACTCCAAGGACACCATCATCGAGGCGGCCTTCGCGGCCGGCCGCGCCAATCCGACGGCGCTGTTTGCCTGGGTGATCGGCGTGCTGGTGGCGGGGTTGACCTCATTCTACTCCTGGCGTCTGGCCTTCTTCACCTTCAACGGCAAAGCCCGTTGGGGTCATGACGACCATCACGTGCGCGACGCCCAGGCGGACCATGCGTACGGCGACGGCGTGCACGACGAGACCCATGACGAGCCCCTGGCCGACGATGCTCATGGCGTCCATGGGCATCACGACCACGGCCACGGCCATGATCACAAGCCGCACGAGAGCCCCTGGGTGATGCTGGTCCCGCTGATCGTCCTGTCGATCGGCGCGGTGTTCGCCGGCTTCGTGTTCGTCGACTACTTCGTCGGTCACGACCAAGTCGAGTTCTGGCGCGGCGCGATTTACAACGCCCCGACCAACCACGTTCTGCACGAAGCCCACGAAGTGCCTGAACTGGTGAAGTACAGCCCGCTGATCGCCTCGATCCTCGGCCTGGCCATCGCCGTCTGGGTCTATCTGATCAAGGGTAATGAGCGGCTGGGCGCTGCGCTCGCGGCCCGCAACGGCCCGCTCTACGTGTTCTTCTACAACAAGTGGTTCTTCGACGAGCTGTATCAGGCCACCTTCGTGCGCCTGACCAAATTCCTCGGCGACTTGTTCTGGAAGGGCGGCGACCAAAAGCTGATCGACGGTTTCGGACCAGACGGCGTCAGCGCCGCCTCTTATGCGATCGGCCGGCGCACCGGCAGGCTGCAGAGCGGCTACCTCTATCACTACGCCTTCGTCATGCTGATCGGTGTCGCCGGATTGCTCCTCTTCGCTCTCGTCAAGTTCCGCTAGGGAGGACTGATCCATGACCGGCCTTCTTAGCCTCACCACCTTCGCCCCGCTCGTCGGCGTCGCCGTCTTGCTGGCGGTCCGAGCCCGGCAGGGCGACAACGCCAAGACCGACAACCTGGTCAAGTGGATCGCCCTGGCGACCACCTTGGTCACCCTGGCCCTGTCCGTTGTGCTGGTCGCCCAGTTCGACGCCAAGAACCCCGGCTTCCAGTTCGTGGAAGACGCGGCCTGGTTCGCCGGCCTGCACTATCGGATGGGCGTGGACGGGATCTCGATCCTTTTCGTGCTGTTGACCGCGTTCCTGCTGCCGATCTGCGTGATCGCCAGCTGGAAGTCGATCGACAAGCGGCTCGTGGAATACATGATCTGCTTCCTGGTTCTGGAAACCTTGGTGATCGGCGTGTTCTGCGCCCTGGACCTGATCCTGTTCTACCTCTTCTTCGAGGGCGGCCTGGTTCCGATGTTCCTGATCATCGGCATCTGGGGCGGCAAGCGCCGGGTCTATGCGGCCTACAAGTTCTTCCTCTACACCCTGCTCGGCTCGGTGCTGATGCTGGCGGCGATCCTGTCGATGATCGCCATCGCCCACACATCGTCGATCCCGGAGCTGATGCACTACAGGTTCGCCCCGTGGCTGCAGACCTGGCTGTGGCTGGCCTTCTTCGCCAGTTTCGCGGTCAAGATGCCGATGTGGCCGGTCCACACCTGGCTGCCCGACGCCCACGTCGAGGCGCCGACGGCGGGTTCGGTGATCCTGGCGGGCATCCTGCTGAAGATGGGCGGCTACGGCTTCCTGCGCTTCAGCCTGCCGATGTTCCCCCACGCCTCGCAGCTGTTCCAGCCGCTGGTGTTCGCCCTGTCGGCGATCGCCATCGTCTACACCTCGCTAGTCGCCTTCCGTCAGACCGACATCAAGAAGCTGATCGCCTATTCGTCGGTCGCCCACATGGGCTTCGTGACCATGGGCATTTTCTCGGGCAATGTGCAGGGCGAGCAGGGCGCGATCTTCCAGATGCTGAGCCACGGCCTGATCTCGGGCGCGCTCTTCCTCTGCGTCGGCGTGGTCTATGACCGCATGCATACCCGCGAGATCGCCTTTTATGGCGGACTGACCAACCGCATGCCCTGGTACGCCGCGACCTTCATGCTGTTCACCATGGGCAATGTCGGCCTGCCGGGCACCTCGGGCTTCGTCGGCGAAATCCTCACGATGACCGGCACGTACCAGGCCTCGACCTGGACGGCTCTGGTGGCCACCATGGGCGTGATCCTGTCGGCGGTCTATGCGCTGAACCTCTATCGGCGCGTGATGTTCGGCGACATCGTCAATCCGGACCTGAAGACCATCACCGACCTCGACAAGCGCGAGATCCTGATCTTCGCCCCGCTGATCATCGGCACCCTGGTGCTCGGCATTTATCCCAATCTCATCTTCAACCTGACCGCGTCGTCCGTCGACGGGCTCGTCGGCGCCTGGCGCGCCGCCGTGGGCGGGTGAGGGACCTCATGACGTTCGCCGACAACTTCTCGCTGGTTCTTCCCGAAGTCATCCTCGGGGTCTCGGCCCTGGTGCTGCTGGTCTGGGGCGCGTTCCAGGGCAAGACCACGCCGCTGTTCACCAGCGCGGCCGTCCTGGCCCTGCTGGCCGCCGCCGTGGCCTCCGTGGTCGGGCCGCATGGTCACGCCTTCAACGGCGTCTATGCCGCCGACGCCGCGGCCACCTACGCCAAGGTCGCCATCTATTTGTTCAGCGCCATCTCCATCGTGCTGGGCGACCGCTGGCTGGCCGTGCGCGGCGACCAGAAGTTCGAATATGCCGTGCTGATCATTCTGGCCGCCGTGGGCATGGGAGTCACCGCCTCGGCCGGCGACCTGATCAGCCTCTATATCGGCGTCGAGCTGCAATCCCTGGCGCTCTACGTGCTGGCGGCCTTCCGCCGCGACGACGCCAAGTCGTCGGAGGCGGGCCTGAAATATTTCGTGCTCGGCGCCCTGTCGTCGGGTCTGCTGCTGTACGGCGCTTCGCTCATTTACGGTTTCGCGGGTTCCACCCGCTTCGCCGACATCGCCGCCGTATCGCAGCATGGCGAGGGCGTGGGCCTGCTGTTTGGCTTGGTGTTCCTGATCTGCGGCCTGGCCTTCAAGGTCTCGGCCGCGCCGTTCCACATGTGGACGCCCGACGTCTATGAGGGCGCCCCCACCCCGGTGGTCGGCTTCTTCGCCGCCGCGCCCAAGCTGGCGGCGATGATGATGTTCGCCCGCGTGCTGGGAGACGCCTTCCCGGACTCGGTGGCCCAATGGCGCCAGATCCTGGTGATCGCCGCCCTGGCCTCGGTCTTCGTCGGCGCCTTTGCCGGCCTGGCCCAGAACAACCTCAAGCGCCTGTGGGCCTATAGCTCGATCGCCAATGTCGGCTACGCCCTGCTGGGCGTGGCGACCGGCGGCGAGACCGGCTTGCAGTCGATGCTGATGTTCATGACCCTCTACATGGTCGATGTCACCGGCTTCTTCGCCTGCCTCCAGGCCCTGTCGCGTGACGGCAAGCCGATGGAGACCATCGAGGACATGGCCGGCCTGGTGAAGGAACGTCCGGGCATCGCCCTGGCCATGACCGCCTTCTCGCTGTCCGCCCTGGGTCTGCCGCCGTTCTCGGGCTTCTGGGCCAAGTTCTACGTGTTCAAGGCCGCGATGGGCTCGGGCGACGTGCTGCTGCAATGGGCGGCGGTGTTGGGCCTGGTCGGCAGCGTGGTCGCGGCCTTCTACTATCTGCGCCTGATCAAGACGATGTGGTTTGACGCTCCCGTGGGCGCGGTTGACAAGCCGCAACCGACCGCCCGCGCGATCGGCTTCGCCGCGGCGCTGTTCTCGTTCCCGGTCGTGCTGGTGGCGCTGATCTGGCTGGACCCCGCCGCCAGGGCCGCCGCGGCGGCCTTTGGCCACGCGTGACGTGACGGGCGCTCTTTCGCCCGCGCCCGTCGTTGTTCTGGACGAGATCGACTCGACCAATGCCGAGGCCCGACGCCGCGCGGAAGCGGGGGAGGCGGGTCCTGTATGGCTGCTCGGCCTGCGCCAGAGCGCCGGTCGTGGCCGGCGAGGGCGCGCCTGGGAGACCGGCGAGGGGAACCTCGCCGCTACCTTGCTGTTCTCGACCGACAAGCCGCCGGCTGAAGCCGCCCAGGTCTCGTTCGTCGCCGCCTTGGCCGTGGCCGACCTGCTGGCCGCTTACGTTCCAGCCAGCCTGGTCAGCCTCAAATGGCCCAATGATCCGTTGTTAGCGGGTCTGAAGGTCAGCGGCATCCTGGTAGAGTCCGGGGCGCGCCCTGCGGGCGGGCTGTGGATTGCGGTCGGCGTCGGTGTGAATCTCGCCTGCGGCCCTGTGGAGAGCGAGCGTCCCGCCACCGCCTTGCCGGCCCACATGCTCGCGCCCCCGCCCAAGCCGACCGAGGCGATCGAGGTTCTCGCGGCGGCCTTCGCGCGTTGGAATGACGTCTGGCAGCGCCTGGGCTTCCCAGCCATCGCCGACGCCTGGACCGCCCGGGCCCATGGCCTGGGCGAGCCCTGCGTCGCCCGCCTGGGGGCCGAGACCCTGGAGGGCGTCGCCGAAGGCCTGGACGGCGACGGCGCCCTGCGGCTTCGTCTGGCCGATGGCCATCTGCGGCGGATCACCGCCGGCGACGTCTTTTTCGGAGGGGCTGCCTGATGCTGCTGGCCATCGAACAGGGCAACACCAACACCATGTTCGCCATCCATGATGGCGCCGAATGGATCGCCCAGTGGCGCGCCGCCACCGAGAGCACGCGCACGGCGGACGAATATGTTGTATGGTTGTCTCAGTTGCTGTCGATGCAGGGCCTGGGCTTCCGAGCCATCGACGCCTGCATCATCTCCAGCGTGGTGCCGCAGTCGATCTTCAATCTGCGCAACCTCTGCCGCCGCTATTTCAACGTCGAGCCCCTGGTGATCGGCGAGAACGCCGTGCTGGGCGTCGATGTGCGGATCGACAAACCGTCCGAGGCCGGCGCCGACCGCTTGGTCAACGCCGTAGGGGCGCACATGGTCTATCCGGGCCCGCTGATCGTCATCGACAGCGGCACCGCCACCACCTTTGACATCGTCGCCGCCGACGGCGCGTTCGAGGGCGGCATCATCGCCCCCGGCATCAATCTTTCCATGCAAGCCCTTCACGAGGCCGCCGCCAAGCTGCCGCGCATCGCCATCCAGCGCCCCGCCAAGAACCGCATTGTCGGCACGGACACGGTCAGCGCCATGCAATCGGGCGTATTCTGGGGCTATATCTCGTTGATCGAGGGCTTGGTCGCCCGGATCAAGGCCGAACGGGCCGAACTCATGACCGTGGTCGCCACCGGCGGCGTCGCCTCGCTGTTCGAGGGCGCCACCGACACCATCGACCACTTCGATTCAGATCTGACCATCCGTGGTCTCCTCGAAATTCATCGTCGCAACACCCATCTAGAGACTCCATGACCAAATATACCGACCAGCCTTCCCCCCAAGACGAACTCGTCTTCCTGCCGCTCGGCGGCTCGAACGAGATCGGCATGAACTTTAACCTGTACGGATACGGCCCCGCCGATAACCGCAAATGGATCGTCCTCGACCTGGGCGTGACCTTCGGCGATCAGACGACGCCCGGCGTCGAAATCATCCTGCCCGATCCCGAATTCATCGAGGCCTACAAGGACGACATCATCGCGATCGTCCTGACCCACGCCCATGAAGACCACCTGGGCGCGGTGCACTGGCTGTGGCCGCGCCTCAAGGCGCCGGTCTACGCCACGCCCTTCACCGCCTTCCTGCTGCGCGAGAAGCTGCGCGACGCCGGCCTGCTGGGCCAGGTGCCGATCACCGAGATTCCGTTGGGCGGCAGCTTCGACCTGGGTCCATTCCATCTGGAAATGATCACCCTGACCCACTCGATCCCCGAGCCGAACGGCGTGGCGATCAAGACCCCGCTGGGCACGATCCTGCACACCGGCGACTGGAAGATCGACGCCAACCCGCAGTTGGGCGAAGCCACCGACGTCGAGTCCCTGCGCCGCCTCGGCGACGAGGGCGTGCTAGCCATGGTCTGCGATAGCACCAATGTGTTCGTCGACGGCGTGGCCGGTTCCGAAGCCGACGTCCGCGTGGCGATGAACAAGCTGATCAAGGGCCTGACCGGCAAGGTCGCCGTCGCCTGTTTCGCCTCGAACGTGGCGCGTATGGACACCGTGATCCGCGCCGCCCAGGCCGCCGGCCGTAAGGTCTGCCTGGCTGGCCGCTCGATGCACCGCATGGCTGCGGCGGCCCGTCACGTCGGCCTGCTGGAGGGCCTGGAGCCGTTCATCACCGACGACCAGGCCAAGTACCTGCCCGACAACGAAGTGCTGTTCCTGTGCACCGGCAGCCAGGGCGAGGCGCGCGCCGCGCTCGCGCGGATCGCCGAGGGCACCCATCCGCACGTCAAGCTTTCGCAGGGCGACCACGTGGTGTTCAGCTCGCGGGTCATCCCCGGCAACGAGATTCCGATCCGCAACCTGCAGAACAAGCTGGCCGACCGCGGCGTGCGCCTCCACACCGAACGCGACACGCCCGGCATCCATGTCAGCGGCCACCCGTGTCGCGACGAGCTAAAGCAGATGTATGAATGGGTCCGGCCGACCATCGCCGTGCCGACCCACGGCGAGCGCCGCCACCTGATCGAGCACGCCGCCTTCGCCAAGGACCTGCAAGTGCCGCACGCCGTCAGCCCGCGCAACGGCGACATGGTGCTGCTGGCCCCCGGTCATCCCAAGATCATCGACGAGGTGCCGTCGGGTCGACTTTACGTCGATGGCGGCGTGGTGACGCCGGAGAACGGCGACGCCCTGCGCGAGCGCCGTCACGCGGCGTTCAACGGCATGCTGGCCGTCTCGGTCGTGCTGGACGGCAAGAGCCGCATCGTCTCGGGTCCGCAGGTTCGCGGCCTGGGCCTGGCCGGTGACGCCGAATATCCGCTGGACGACGCGCTCGATGATCTGGCGGAAGAGGCCGAAACCGCCTTCAAGCGCCTGAAGGACGACCTGCGCGAAATTGACGAGGCCATCGAGAGCGCCATCTCGCGGGCCGTCAAGAAGGCCGCTTTCCGCATCTGGGAACGCAAACCCGTGGTCGAGACCACGGTCCTCCGCATCTAGTGACCACGCGATGAGCGACGAGCAGACGCCGCCCGCCACCGAAACCCCACGGCGCGAGACGCTGTGGGGCAGGGGGCCCTCGATGCTGTGGTTCGAGGCTTGGCCGGTACTGGTGATCACCGCGCTGATCTGGCTGGTCTTCGCGGGCCAGCAGATCGGCGAGGCCCTCGGCTACGGCGACGCGATCTTCGTGCTCGGCGCCTTGTCGAAACAAGGGCTCGCCTACGGCCTCTGGTGGACGCCCCTAACTCACATGTTTCTGCATATGGGCTGGCTGCATATCGTCATGAACAGCGCGGCGCTCGTCGCCCTGGGTCCCGCGATCGCCCAGAGGCTGGGGCGCGATTGGCGCGGCGGCCTGCTCTTTCTGGTCTTCTATTTGATCTGCGGCCTCGTCGGCGGCGCCGTCTTCGTGTTGATCGCGCCGCCCAATGGCGCGGCGATCGGGGCGTCAGGCGCGATCTTTGGCCTCTGGGGCGCCGTCGCTCGGTTGGCCGGTCCGGGAGAGGTGCGACTGGCGCCGATATTTTCCAGTTCGGTTCTGCGCCAGATCGGATCGGCGATTATTTCGAACCTGCTCGTCGTCGGCCTGGGCGCGGCCTACGGCCTGGCTTCGGGCGTGGGTATCATCGGCGTCGCCTGGCAAGCCCATCTCGGCGGTTTTTTGGCCGGGATGTTGCTAATCCAGGTATTGCCGGTCCGCTTTCATTGGCTCATGCAGCCTGCGCCAGCGCGCTGAACTGCCGCCCTTTTCGCGCCGCGGCATCGGTGTTAGGCCTGCCGCCAATCGGAAGAACACGCGGGAACGGACATGATCGGCAAGCTCAACCACGTCGGCGTCGCCACGCCGTCTATTGACGACTCGGTAAAGATGTATCGCGACCTGCTGGGCGCGACCTCGCACACCGAGAAGTGGGCCATGCCCGAACAGGGCGTGTGGGTGTGTTTCGTCAACCTGCCCAACAGCCAGATCGAGCTGATCGAGCCCTATGGCGAAGCCTCGCCGATCCATGGCTTCCTGGCCAAGAACCCCAAGGGCGGCCAGCATCACATCTGCTTCGAGGTCGAGGACATCTACGAGGCCCGCGACAGCCTGGTCGCCAAGGGCGCCACCGTGCTGGGCGAGCCTCGCATCGGGGCGCACGGTACGCTGATCATCTTCGTTCACCCCAAGGACATGGGCGGCCTGCTGGTCGAGCTCATGGAAACCCCCAAGGAAGCCCACTGATGGGTCCCGTCACCTGCATCGCCGTCTATCTGACCATCTGGTGGACCACCCTGTTCGCCGTGCTGCCGCTGGGCAATCGCACCTTCAAGGAGATGGGCATCGAGCCGCCGCCGGGGGCCGATCCCGGCGCCCCGGTCAATCCGAACCTGAAGCGCAAGTTCATCACCACCACCTGGGTTTCGGCTATCGTGATGGCGGGCTTGCTGCTGGTGATCCATTTCCACCTGATCACCCTGCCAGCGTTGCCTGCCACCTATTGATCGCCGCTCGCGACAGAAGCGGTGCCCAAGCCTTGAGCGGCGTGCGATAATTTTACCGGCGTTCGCCCAATCCGTGGGCGAAGTTCGCCAAGTAGCCAAGTCAACAGGCAATCTGGCGCCCCGAACATCCGTTCGCACCTAAGCTCAGCGTCACGAGGTCGGCTTGTCGACCTTGCTCTGTGGCGTCTTCCCCGACGATGACTTGATAGGCCGCGCGGCGACCGCGCGGCCTTCTTTTCATTTCGCTGGCGTGGGAAGGTCATCTTTTCGCCGCGCGCGTTGCCAAGCTGACGCCCAAGCGGCTATCTCAACGCCTCGAATTCCCCGGAGACGTCTCGTCCATGCGCCTTTCGCGCTATTTCCTGCCCATTCTGAAAGAGTCTCCTGCCGACGCCAAGATCGTCTCGCACCAGTTGATGCTGCGCGCGGGGATGATCCGACAGGAGGCGGCCGGCATCTATGCCTGGCTGCCGTTGGGTCTGCGGGTGCTCCGGAACATCGAGCAGATCGTTCGCGAGGAAATGGACCGGGCCGGAGCCATCGAACTGCTGATGCCCACCCTGCAATTGGCCGACCTGTGGCGCGAGAGCGGCCGCTACGACGCCTATGGCCCCGAGATGCTGCGGATCGTCGATCGCCATGATCGAGAACTGCTGTACGGCCCGACGAACGAGGAGATGATCACCGAAATCTTCCGCGGTTCGGTGCGCAGTTACAAGGACCTGCCCAAAAACCTCTACCATGTGCAATGGAAGTTCCGCGACGAGACCCGCCCGCGCTTTGGCGTGATGCGCGGCCGCGAGTTTCTGATGAAGGACGCCTACAGCTTCGACCTCGACGCCGAGGGCGCGCGCAAGTCCTACAACCGGATGTTCGTGGCCTATCTGAACCTGTTCGACCGCATGGGCCTGAAGGCCGTGCCGATGCGCGCCGACACCGGTCCGATCGGCGGCGACCTGAGCCACGAGTTTATCGTCCTGGCCGACACCGGCGAGAGCGAGGTCTTCTGCCACAAGGACCTGGTCGAGATGGGCGCGCCGGGCATCGACGTCGATTGGTATGGCGACCTACAGCCGCTGGTCGACCAGCGCACCGCGCTCTACGCGGCCACCGAGGAAATGCACGACGCCGAGGCCTTTGCCCAGATTCCCGAGGGCGATCGCCTGTCGGCGCGCGGCATCGAGGTGGGCCACATCTTCTCGTTCGGGACCAAGTACTCCGAGCCGATGAAGGCCTTCGTGGCGGGTCCAGACGGCAAGGACACGCCCGTGCAGATGGGCAGCTACGGCGTCGGCGTCTCGCGTCTGCTGGGCGCGATCATCGAGGCCAGCCACGACGATGCCGGGATCATCTGGCCGGAATCCGTGGCCCCGTTCGACGTCGGGATCATCAGCCTGCGGGTCGGCGACGCCGCCTGCGACGAGGCCTGCGAGAGCGCCTACAAGGCTTTGACCCTGGCGGGCAAGGCCGTGCTCTACGACGACACCGACGCCCGCGGCGGCGGCAAGTTCGCGTCCATGGACCTGATCGGCGTGCCCTGGCAGATGATCGTCGGCCCCAAGGGGATCGCCGACGGCGTGGTCGAGATCAAGAACCGCAAGACCGGCGAGCGCCAGACCGCGCCGCTGGCCGAGGTCATCGCCCGACTTTCGGGCAAGGCCGCCTGATGGCTATCGGCGCCGGTCCGTTCGGAACCTGGGAGCGCACGGTCGCCTGGCGCTACCTGCGCAACAAGCGCAAGAACGGCGGCGTGGCGCTGATCGCCATCATCTCGTTCGCGGCGGTGATGCTGGCGGTCTTCGCCCTGATTACCGTGATGAGCGTAATGAACGGCTTCCGAGCCGAGCTGCTGGGCCGGCTATTGGGCTTCAATGGCCACGTCTACGCCCAAGGGCCGCTGCTGAACGGTCCCGACCGCGCCGGCGTTATCAACCGCATCAAGGCCGTGCCCGGTGTGACCCAGGCCGCGCCGATGGTCGAGGCCCAGGCCATGGTCATCGGCCCCAGCCAAGTGTCGGGCGCGATCGTCCGGGGTGTCACGCCCGAAGACCTTCGCGGCATGAAGATGATCGCCACCAACATCAAGCGCGGCTCGCTGGCCGGGTTCGGCGACGGCGACTATGGCGGCGACATCGTGCTGATCGGCGACCGCATGGCCCGCAACCTTGGCCTCTCGGTCGGCGACGCCATCACCCTGATTTCGCCGTCCGGCCCCGCCACCGCTTTTGGGACCTCGACCCGCGAGAAGGACTATACTGTTGGCGGGATCTTCAGCGTCGGCATGAGCCAGTTCGACGAGAGCTTCGTCTATATGGCGCTGCCCCAGGCTCAGCTGTTCTTTGGCCGCGACACCTCCATCGACTACGTGGAGATCAAGGTCAGCGACCCGGACAAGGCCAAGCAGATCAAGCCGATCATCGAGCAGGCCAGCGGTCCCGGCGCCTTCGTCCAGGATTGGATGGACAAGAACTCCAGCTATTTCAACGCTTTGCAGATTGAACGCAAGGTGATGCGGCTGATCCTGTTCATCGTCGTCGCCATCGCCACGCTCAACATCATCTCGGCCCTGGTCATGCTGGTGAAGAACAAGGGCCGCGACATCGCCATCCTGCGGACCATCGGGGCCAGCCAAGGCGCGATCCTGCGGATCTTCATGATGGCCGGCGCCTCGATTGGCCTGGCCGGCACCCTGGCGGGTCTGCTGCTGGGCGTGCTTTTCTGCGCCAACATCACCGCCATTCAGAACTTTGTCGAATGGGTCACGGGCGCGGCGGTGTTCAGCGCCGACATCTATTTCCTGGCCCATATCCCGGCCAAGATCGACTGGAGCGAAGTCGGCGTCATCGTCGGCATATCCACCGCCTTGAGCATCCTCGCCACCCTGCTGCCGGCCATCAGCGCCTCGCGTATCGATCCCGTTGAGGCCCTGCGTTATGAATAGCCCGGCGACCAGCCCTATCCTGGCCCTGCGCGGCGTCGAGCGCACCTATGTCACCGAGGCGGGGTCGCTCAGCGTGCTGCGCGGCGTTGATCTGGATGTCTATCCCGGCGAAGTGGTCGGACTGATCGGACCGTCGGGCTCGGGCAAATCGTCATTGCTGCACGCCGCCGGTCTGCTGGAGCGGCCCGACGCCGGTCTGATCGCCTTGGACGGTCGCGATTGCTCCAAACTGTCGGAACGCCAGCGCACTCAGGTTCGGTTGACGACCGTCGGGTTCATTTATCAGTTCCACCACCTGCTGCCCGAGTTCAGCGCGATGGACAACGTCGCCATGCCGGCGATGATCGCCGGCCGAAGCAAGGCCGAGGCCCGGTCGAGCGCCACGGAGATGCTCACTCAGTTGGGCTTGGCCCAGCGGCTCGACCACCAGCCGGGCCAACTGTCCGGCGGCGAGCAGCAGCGGGTGGCGATCGCCCGCGCGCTGGCCAACAGCCCCAAGCTCCTGCTGGCCGACGAGCCGACCGGCAATCTCGACCCGGCCAATTCGGCGGCGGTGTTCCAGGCGCTCTACGAGCAGGCCCGTCAGCGAGGCGTCGCGGCCCTGATCGCCACTCACAACATGGAGCTGGCCCGCTACATGGACCGGGTCTTCGCCCTGAAGGACGGCCACCTGGTTCCGCAGACCTTCTAGGCGTTGCGGGTCAAAGCAAGGCGCTCCGCATCGCCGCGTAGAAGCCCGCTTGATCGATCCGCTTGATCACCCGGGCGTTGGGCGCACGGCGGCGTAAGGCCGGATCGGCGAGCTCGATGTCGGGCAGGATGGCGTTCGAGACGCTGAGATAGCCACGCGTCAATTCGCCGATTGTCTCGACATCGACCACGGCCATTTCCGAGTCCAGGATCAAGGTCTCATCCAAGGCCAGGGCGCAGGTCAGGGCGTCGGGGTGCAGGCTGCCGTCCAGGTGCTGGGTCTCCCGCGCGAAGGCCAGGGAGGTTTCGTTGACCTTGGTGAAGAACGCCGCGCGCGGCGTACCCAGCGCGTCCAGCGCCGCCAATTGATCCAGGGTCAGCAGGCCGTCGCGCAGGGTTTCCGTCCAGGTGACAATGCTCATCGGAAAGCCGGCATTGATCACGATCTTGGCCGCTTCGGGATCGACATAGAGGTTGTACTCGGCCGCCGGCGTGACATTGCCCACACCGTTGTCGGTTCCGCCCATGATCCACAGGTGCTTGACGGCCTGGGCGATGCGCGGCTCGCGGAGATAGGCCAGGGCGATGTTGGTCAAGGCGGCCTGGGCGATCAGGGTGATTTGACCCGGCGCTTCCATGACCCGCCGCACGATCTCGTCGGTGGCGTGGCCAGGGGAGGGACGTTGCACGGCTTTCGGAAAGTCGCTGTCGCTCATGCCGTCAGCGCCGAACACATAGGCCGCGTCCAGGGGCTCGCGCGTGAATGGCCGCTGGGCGCCCAGATAGACGGGAACCTCGCCGCCGCGCTCGCACACTTCCAGCGTCGCCAAGGCGTTCTCGGCGTGCTGCGCGAAGCCGGCATTGCCGTGGGCGATGGTGATGGCCTCGACGCTGACACCTGGCCGGCGCAGGGCGAGCATCAGGGAGAAGACGTCGTCTCCGGCGGTGTCGGTGTCGATGATCAGGCGCATGCGGCGATCTGAGCCGATCTCGGCGTCAAATCCAGCCGAAACGAAGCCCGCGACCGACCATCGCAGAGGCCGCGACAAAAAAGCTCACAATCGAACGTGGCCTCTTGCGGACAAGAACAAAAGTAGAATATAGAACAAACAAGCAACGATCTCAGGAGGGTTCCATGGTCCGCATCGCACGTGAGTCTTTGGCGCTTGTATCTGTCGCCAGCTTCGTCTGGATGATGTGCGCGGTCGCCCAGTTGGTGTCCTGAGTCGTGTAACGTTGTGAGGTGGCGAAATGTCGGGCAACGAGGGTCAGGGGTTCGTCCACCTTCGCGTGCGCTCGGCCTATTCGCTGCTCGAGGGCGCCATCAAGGCCGACAAGATCCCCGGCCTGGCCGCGGCGGCCGGAATGCCGGCGGCGGGGCTGGTTGACCGCAACAACCTGTTCGGGGCGCTGGAATATTCGGTCTACTCCAAGGACCACGGGGTCCAACCGATCATCGGCTGCGCCCTAGCGGTGTCTGGCGTCGGGCCGGGTCCGACCGAGCGCTGGGCGCGCACACCAACCATAACCTTGCTGGTCCAGAACGAGCGGGGCTATCTCAATCTCTCCGAATTGTCGTCGATCGCCTATTTGGAAAGCGGCGAGATGTCGGAACCCGTCGTGCCCTGGACCAAGGTGGTTGAGCACGCTGAGGGGTTGATCCTGCTGTCGGGCGGCACGGACGGTCCTGTTGACGCCCTGTTCGCCTCGGGCAAGACCGGCGAGGGCGAGGCCGCGCTGGCGCAGATGCAGCGGGTGTTCGGCGACAGGTTCTATGTCGAGCTGCAACGCCATGGCCTGCCGCGCCAGGCCGCCGCCGAGCCGGGCCTGGTTCATTGGGCCTATGAACACGATGCGCCGCTGGTCGCCACCAATGATGTCTATTACGCTAAGCCGGCGATGTATGACGCGCACGACGCATTGCTCTGCATTTCCGACGGCGCCTTCGTTGGTCAGGACGAGCGTCGGCGGGTAACCCCTGAGCACTGGTTCAAGCCGGCCCAGGATATGCGCAAGTTGTTCGCCGACCTGCCGGAAGCCTGCGACAACACCCTGGATATCGCCCGCCGCTGCGCCTTCATGGTGCAGAAGCGTGATCCGATCCTGCCCAGCTTTCCCACCGGCGACGGCCGCAGCGAGCCGGAAGAACTGAAACACCAGGCGCGCGAGGGCCTCAAGAAGCGCCTTGAGGGTCTGACCCTGGCGTTCGAGGAACAGGTCTATTGGGACCGGCTGGATTTCGAACTCGACGTCATCATCAAGATGGGCTTTCCCGGCTACTTCCTGATCGTGTCGGACTTCATCAAGTGGGCCAAGGACCAGGGTATTCCCGTGGGGCCTGGGCGGGGTTCGGGCGCCGGCTCGCTGGTCGCCTGGGTGCTGACCATCACTGACCTGGATCCGCTGCGGTTTGGTCTGCTGTTCGAGAGGTTCCTCAATCCTGAACGGGTCTCCATGCCCGACTTCGACATCGACTTCTGCCAGGAGCGGCGGGAAGAGGTGATCGTCTATGTCCAGGAAAAATACGGCCGCGACCGCGTGGCCCAGATCATCACCTTTGGCTCCCTGCAGGCCCGCGCCGTACTGCGCGACGTCGGCCGGGTGATGCAGCTGCCGCTGGGCCTGGTCGACCGGCTTTGCAAGATGGTGCCCAACAACCCGGCGGCTCCAGTGACCTTGGCCCAGGCCATCGAGATCGAGCCGCGCCTCAAGCAGGCCCGCGACGAGGACGGCGCCGTCAAGGCCTGCCTGGACGTCGCCCTGCAGCTGGAAGGCCTATTCCGCAACGCCTCGACCCACGCCGCCGGCGTGGTGATCGGCGACCGCCCCCTGACCCAGCTGACCCCGCTCTACAAGGATCCCCGCTCGGACCTGCCGGCTACCCAGTTCAACATGAAGTGGGTCGAGAGCGCGGGTCTGGTGAAGTTCGACTTCCTGGGCCTCAAGACCCTTACCGTGCTGGATCGCGCGGTGAAGCATCTGAAGAAGCGCGGCGAGATCGTCGATCTCACCAGCCTGCCGTTCGACGACGCCAAGACCTACGAGCTGCTTGCCTCCGGCCAGACGGTCGGCGTGTTCCAGCTGGAAAGCCAGGGCATGCGCGACACCCTGCGCAAGATGCGCTGCGGTTCGATCGAGGAGATCACGGCGCTGATCTCGCTGTACCGCCCCGGTCCGATGGACAACATCGACACCTTCGTGGACTGCAAGTTTGGCCGCAAGCCGGTCGACAACCTGCATCCCTCGCTGGAGGTGGTGCTGAAGGAGACCTACGGCGTCATCGTCTACCAGGAACAGGTGATGCAGATCGCCCAGATCCTGGCGGGCTACAGCCTGGGCGAAGCCGACCTTCTGCGCCGGGCCATGGGCAAGAAGAAGAAGGAGGAGATGGATCTCCAGAAAATCCGTTTCGTCGCCGGGGCCAAGGACAAGAACGTCCCGGAAGAACAGTCGGGCTCGATCTTCGAACTGGTGGCCAAGTTCGCCGGCTACGGCTTCAACAAGTCGCACGCCGCCGCCTACGCCCTGATCGCCTACCAGACCGCCTGGCTGAAGGCCAACACGCCCGTCGAGTTCCTGGCCGCCTCGATGAGCCTCGACTTATCGAACACCGACAAGCTGGCGGTCTTCCACCAGGACGCCCGGCGGTTTGGCATCACGGTGCGGGCGCCGGACGTCAATCGGTCAGGCGCGGACTTCGAAGTCGAGACCGGCGAGGTGCTCTACGCTCTGGGCGCCGTGCGCAATGTCGGTCTCGAAGCGATGAAGCATCTGGTGGCCATCCGCGAGGAGGGCGGGGCGTTCCGCGACATTTTCGACTTCGTCGAGCGGGTCGATCCCAAGCTCGTCAACAAGCGGGCCATCGAGAACCTGGCGCGGGCGGGGGCCTTCGACTCGTTCCACAAGAACCGCGCCCAGATCCTGGCCTCGTCCGACGTGTTGATCGCCCACGGCCAGAGCATCGCCGCCGACCGTCAGGGCGGACAGCACGCCCTGTTCGGCGGTGATCCCGCCGCTGGCCGGCCGCGCCTGAAGAAGGTCGAGCCCTGGAGCCAGGTCGACCTGCTCGACGAAGAATTGGCCGCCGTCGGCTTTTATCTGACGGGACACCCGCTGGAAGACTTGGTCGGCATGCTGCGTCGCAAGCGCACCGCCATGCTGACCGAGGTGATCCCCCAGGCCGAGGCCGGCATGGAGGCCTTCCGGATGTGCGGCGTGGTGCGTCGTCGCCAGGAACGCGCCTCGCAAAACGGCGAGCGCTTCGCTTTCGTCTCGCTGTCGGACCCGACCGGCGAGTATGAGGTGCTGTTCCCGCCCGAGGCGCTGCGCAAATGTCGCGAGGTGCTTGAACCCGGCAGGTCGGTGTCGATCAAGGTCCGCGCCAAGGCGCGCGACGGCGAGGTGCGGTTCTTCGGCGACGACGCCGAACCGATCGAAAAGGCCATCGAGAACGTGGTGGCGGGGTTGCGCATGCACCTGTCGCCCTCGGCCACCGAGATCGACGCCCTGCGCCGCCGACTGGAGCCGGCCCTCACTCAGCGCGGCGGCGGCGAGGTCAGCCTGGTCGCCGCCCTGGGCGGCGGTCGCGAGATCGAGATGAGGCTGCCGGGCCGCTACACCCTCGACGCCGCCCTGCGCGGCGCGCTGAAGACCGCGCCTGGCGTGGCGCTGCTCGAGGACGTTTGATGCGACCCTGCGCTGACCAAGACGGTCGTGGCGTCGTCTCGGACGGGCGGTCGAGCGCGTCCGGCATCGTCGAGCGAGAAGGGTCCGGCGTGTTGTCGATTTTGGACCGTTCTGGGATCGCGGTGTGGTCCGTATTCGGGAAACGCCCTCGACTCGATCTTGGCTTTTGGGGCTTGAGGGCGTGATGGAAGGCCTTGGAATTCCGCCAGCGGGGCTTCGCGACATCGAGGCGCTGGAGCTTGCCCGCGTCTGGGTCGCCGAGCAGGGTCTGCATTGCTCCCTGCGGGTGGGGCTCTATGCGGGCGACGGCG
The DNA here is from genome assembly GCF_049896325.1 of Caulobacter sp. DWP3-1-3b2. Taxonomy (NCBI): domain Bacteria; kingdom Pseudomonadati; phylum Pseudomonadota; class Alphaproteobacteria; order Caulobacterales; family Caulobacteraceae; genus Caulobacter; species Caulobacter sp. DWP3-1-3b2. The sequence goes on along the minus strand of NZ_JAFCUB010000006.1, from coordinate 116,969 downwards.
TGCCAAGGGAGACCGCGGCTTGGGGCATTATCCTGGCCGACCTTGCGGGACACGTCGCGGACGCGCGAGCGCCGAGGGCATGGGATCGCGGGCGGACTTGCTGAACGCGCTGGTCGAAAGCTTCAACGACGAGACGGCCGCGCCCTCGTCCGCACGAACCGGTGGGAGGGGCGCAGAGGCGAACTGACGGCTGCGTCGGGATCGCGTGTGTAGGGCGCAGGATGCAGGCCTCGATCTTGCCCGAGGACTCCCGCCGATTGAAGCCTAGCCGCGCGATCCAGGGCGGTCCATGCCTGGGTGTTGGTTGGGCGCTGCCGCGCTTTGGGTAGCCGGGAGGGAGAAGGGTTCATGTCCCAACACCAGGGTGGATGCCAGTGCGGGCGGGTGCGCTACGCAGTGGACCTCGAACTGGACAACCTGATCACCTGCAATTGCTCGCGGCGCGACAAGCTGGGTTCGATCCTGGCCGTCGCGCCGGCCAGCGCGTACGAGCTCCCGCAGGGCGAAGACGCCATGAGCGAGTTCCGGTTCAACACCCACAAGGTCTCGCATCTGTTTTGCGAGACCTGCGGCATCGAGTCCTTTGGTCGGGGCGTCGGGCCGGACGGCGCGGAGATCGCCGCGATCAACGTCCGCTGCCTGGACGACTTGGACGTCTTCGCCTTGAAGCTGCACCAATTCGACGGCAAGTCGCGCTGAGAGTCCGGGAAACCGCGCCTACCAAGCCGAGGCGCGGCCGTTGGGCAGGCGCGCGCGGCTGAGGCGGCGCTGGGCGGCCTTGCCGTGGCCGACGATCATCGGAGTATCGCCGCCGCGCAGTAGGGGCAGGTCGTCGAGGGTGTCGGTATAGGCCCAGCGCTTGCCATGGCCGGCGTCAGCCAGCGCTTGGCACTTGCGCTGATTGCGGCAATGGACGTCGGCGACCCAGCCGCCGGCCAGGGGCTTGAGCGAGGTGCCCAGCACGATGATCTGCCTGCCCTGCGGATTGACGAGGGCGCGCGCCAGGACGATGGGGGCGGCGGTGACGATCACCACGTCCTCGCCGCGCGCCAGGTGGGCGTCGAGCGTTTCTAGGCCTGGGCCGCGCCAATGGAATGGCAGGGTCCCGGCGTGGAAGCAGGCTGCGAAATCGGCGCAGGATTGGCGCAGATCGCGCTCGCTCAGGCCGACCGTGGCGGTCCACAGCAGGATCGCGGCCCCGGCGCGACGGGTGCGGGGCGCGACCACCATTGGAATGGCGACCGGAGCGAACAGCATCGCGGCCAGCCAGCGCAGAGGGGAATGGCGGACCCGCCGCCACAGCCACACGGCGGTAGAACCCCCGTCCAGCACGGCGCCGTCGAGATCAAAAACCGCGAGCACGAGTCACCTCTGCCCATTACGGCCGTCCGGAAAGGTTCGAAAAATCTTCGGCCACGAGATCCAGGCTATCGGACACCCGCTCTGTGTCAGAAACGCATGACGACCAGGTTTGCTTGTGGACAGATCAGGTTCTCTTGTGGGTCAGTGACGCCCAGGCCTCTTCGATGCGAGGGACGCGCCCGATGGATGGTTTCACGACGCCTCGACTGGTCGCCGAGCGGCTGCATCCACGCCATCTTGTCGACCTCGTCGCGCTGCATCTCGATCCGGAGGTCTCCCGCTATCTGGGCGGGACGCGTTCGGCCGAGGCGACCACGGCCTATCTCGCGGCCAATCTCGCCCATTGGGACCGCCACGGCTTTGGGCTATGGGCCTGGTGCACGCCCGACGGCGCCTTCGTGGGCCGGGCCGGCATCCGTCCTCTGGCGGTCGAGGGCGTTGCGGAGATCGAAGTCGCCTATGCTCTGACGGGCGAGGCCTGGGGACAAGGCTATGCAAGCGAGATGACGCGCGCCCTGGTCCAACACGGTTTGGAGCGGCTAGGCCTGCCGTCGTTGATTGGCGTCGTCATGATCAAGCACCTCGCCTCGCGCCGGGTCCTGGAGAAGGCGGGGTTCGCGTTCGAGCGCGATGTCGTCCACGCGGGCGAGCCCTGCGCCCTCTACCGGCGCAGGGCGTCGCAGTCGGGCGCGGCGACGGCATGAGCGTGCCGCTCAGCGGCTCCAAGCGGCACGTCCCGCCGCCTAAGGGCTTGCTTTTTGGTCCGTTCACGCCTATCTGCCGCGCCATTCCACACGTGGACGTGCGGCGACGAAGGGGAGACATCCCGACGTTACCGTTCCGGTCCCGGTCCGAATTGTCGGAGCGGGGGTGTCCACGGAGGTTCAACCGGAAGAAGGAGACCTATCATGGCGCTTCCCGAATTCTCCATGCGTCAGCTCTTGGAAGCTGGCGCCCACTTCGGCCATCAGACGCATCGCTGGAACCCGAAGATGGACCGTTTCATCTTTGGTTCGCGGTCGAACATCCACATCATCGACCTGTCGCAGTCGATCCCGCTCCTGCACCAGGCCCTGGTGAAGGTGCGTGAAGTGGCCGCCGCCGGTGGCCGCGTGCTGTTCGTCGGCACCAAGCGTCAAGCCAGCGACCCGGTCGCCACAGCCGCCAAGCGCTGCGCCCAGTACTATGTCAATCACCGCTGGCTCGGCGGCACCCTGACCAACTGGCGCACCGTCTCGGGCTCGATCGCGCGTCTGCGCGAACTCGAAGGCATCATGGTTGGCGAAGGCTCGGGTCGCACCAAGAAAGAACTGCTGCAGCTGACCCGCGAACGCGACAAGCTAGAGCTGTCGCTGGGCGGCATCAAGGACATGGGCGGCATCCCCGACATCATGTTCGTGATCGACACCAACAAGGAAGCGATCGCGATCCTTGAAGCGCGCAAGCTGAACATCCCGGTCGTCGCCATTCTCGACACCAACTGCGATCCGGACGGCATCACCTATCCGATCCCGGGTAATGACGACGCCGCCCGCGCTCTGCAGCTTTATTGCGACCTGATCGCCGACGCCGTCCTCGACGGCCTGGCCGCCGGCCAAGCCTCGTCGGGCGTCGATCTGGGCGCCTCGGAAGCCCCGATGGAGCCGACCCTGGCCCGTCAGCTGACCCCGGAACCGGTGGCTGAAGCCGCCGCCGCTCCGGAAGTCCCGGCCGCCGAAGTCGCCGAGCAGGAAGCGGCGTTTGAAGCCGCCGCCGCGCCTGAAGTCGCTGCCGTCGAACCCGCCCCGGAAGCCGCTCAACAAGCGACCGCCGAGGCCATCGAAGCCGTTGCCGAAGAGCCGGCCGCGAGCTGATTTCCAGCCGCCACGCTCGGGTTTCGACCGGAGCGTGGCTGTTGCGCCCCTGACATGCGACCGGGCTATCAAGCCCGGTCGTAGTTTGTTTCACGCGTCCCCGCGCGCCGGTTTCGGTGCTGGTTGGAAGCGCCCCGATATTCAATGGAGGAATTCATGGCTGAAGTGACCGCTGCGCTGGTGAAAGAACTGCGCGAAAAGTCCGGCGTCGGCATGATGGACTGCAAGAAGGCCCTCGTCGAAAACGCCGGTGACGTCGATGCGTCCATCGACTGGCTGCGCGCCAAGGGCCTGTCCAAGGCCGCCAAGAAGGCCGACCGCGTCGCGGCCGAAGGTCTGGTGGGCATCGCCGTGCGCAATGACGGCGTTGGCATGACCGCCGCCGCAGTCGAGGTGAACGCCGAGACCGACTTTCTGGGCCGCAACGACCTGTTCCAGAACGCCGTACGCAAGATCGCGGCCGTCGGCCTGGATGTCGAAGGCGTGGACGCCATCACTGCGGCCAAGACCGCCGAAGGCGACGTCGTGTCGGACCTGCTGACCAACCTGATCGCCACGATCGGCGAGAACATGCTGCTGCGTCGCTCGGCGCGCTTCACCGTCGCCAAGGGCGCGGTGTCGTCCTACATCCATAACGCCACCGCGCCGGACCTGGGCCGGATCGGCGTGCTGGTGGCCATCGAAGGCGACGGCGACCAGGCCAAGATCCTTGAGCTGGGCCGCAAGATCGCCATGCACGTGGCCGCGACCGCCCCGCTGTCGCTGTCGCCGGATGATCTGGACCAGGCCGCGATCGAGAAGGAACGCCAGATCTTTACCGAGCAGGCCCTGGAGTCGGGCAAGCCCCCGGCCGTGGTCGAGAAGATGGTCGAAGGCCGAATCCGCAAGTTCCTGGAGGAAGTCGTGCTGCTGAAGCAGGCCTTCGTCATGAACCCGGACCAGACCGTCGAGCAACTCGTCGCCGAGACCGGCAAGGAACTGGGCTCGCCGCTCACCGTGAAGGGCTTTGTTCGCCTGGCCCTGGGCGAAGGCGTCGAGAAGGCTCCGGAGGGCGATTTCGCCGCCGAAGTCGCAGCCATGGCTGGCGGTCAAGCCTAAGCCTTCTCCGCCGGCTTGGCCTCAGGGCTGGACGGCGGAGCAGATCGCCGAAGGGCGCGGCGCGTTTCAACGCGCGCCGCGCCCTTTTTGCGCGCGGCTTGCGTCCTGCACGCGATCTCGGCGGTTTTCAGCCGGAAAACCGATCCCACTTTTTCGGAACGCGCACTATGTTGCGTCTCGACGACTCAAGAAGAGCCAGCCGCATGTCCGAAGCCCCGCACAAACCGTACCGCCGCGTGCTCCTGAAGGTTTCGGGCGAAGTGCTGATGGGCGATACGCCCTACGGCATCGACACCAAGACCGTCGAGGCGGTGGCCGAGGACATCCGCCAGATCGTCCAGTCCGGCGTCGAGCTGTGCCTGGTGATCGGCGGCGGCAACATCTTCCGCGGCATGGCGGGGGCGGCCAAGGGCATGGAACGGTCCAGCGCCGACTACATGGGGATGTTGGCCACGGTGATGAACGCCTTGGCGATGCAGGACGCGCTTGAGCGGATCGGCGTCTCCACGCGCGTGCAGTCGGCCATCCCGATGGCCACGGTCTGCGAGCCCTACATCCGTCGCCGCGCCCAGCGGCACCTGGAGAAGGGCAGGGTGGTGATCTTCGCCGCCGGCACCGGCAACCCGTTCTTCACCACCGACACCGCCGCCGCCCTGCGTGCCGCCGAGATGCAGTGCGACGCCTTGTTCAAGGGCACCAGCGTCGATGGCATCTACAGCGCCGATCCCAAGAAGGACCCGGCCGCCAAGCGTTACGACACGCTCAGCTACATGGACGTGCTGGCCCAGGACCTGCGGGTGATGGACGCCTCGGCCGTGGCGCTGATGCGCGACAACAACATTCCAATCATCGTCTTCTCGATCAAGGGACGCGGCAACCTGCTGGATGTCCTCAAGGGCCAGGGGACGCGCACCGTCGTTTCCGCCGGCCAAGCCGCCTAATTTCCCAGCGAAAAGAGCCCAAGCCATGGCCACCGCCGAAAAACCCGATCTGCCCCGCTACAAGGACCGCATGGACAAGTCGGTCGTGTCGTTGAAGGAAGACTTCGCCGGTCTGCGCACCGGCCGCGCCTCGTCAAGCCTGCTCGACCAGATCATGGTCAGCGCCTACGGCTCGATGGTTCAGCTCAACACCGTGGCTTCGATCAGCGTGCCCGAGCCGCGCCAGATCAATGTCAACGTCTGGGACAAGGGTGTCGTCGGCGCCGTCGAAAAGGCCATCCGCAACTCCGATCTGGGCCTGAACCCGGTCATGGAGGGCAACAACCTCCGCATCCCGATCCCGCCGCTGACCGAAGAGCGCCGCAAGGATCTGTCTAAGATCGCCGGCAAATACGCCGAGGCCCAGAAGGTGGCCGTGCGCAATATTCGCCGCGACGCCAACGACGACCTGAAGAAGGCCGAGAAGGCCAGCGTCATCAGCGAGGACGAGCTGAAAAAGATGGAAACCGAGGTCCAAAAGATGACCGACGAGGCCATCAAGCGGATCGACGAGGCCTTGAAAAACAAAGAACAAGAGATCATGCAGGTTTAGGCATCGACCTAAGTTGTGAGGGGCGATGAGGGAAGGCTGAAGCGCATGGCGCCGACGACCGGCCTGCAGAACGTGTCGATACGCGCCGGGGGCGCCAAGTCGACGCCGTCGCTGCATGTGGCCATTATCATGGACGGCAATGGCCGGTGGGCGAAGCGGCGTAATCTGCCACGCGTCCTGGGCCACAGGGCTGGCGTCAACGCTCTAAAGCGCACCGTCGAGGGCGCCGGCGCCTTGGGCGTGGGCGTGCTGACGGTGTTCGGCTTCTCCACCGAAAATTGGAGCCGGCCGCCGCAGGAGGTGTCCGAGCTGATGGGCCTGTTGAAGGCCTATCTGGAATCCGACCTTGACCGGCTGGCGCGCGAAGGCGTGCGGGTGCGCATCATTGGCCGTCGCACGGGACTGGCGGCCGACGTGCTGGACGTGATCGACCGCGCCGAGCGCCGCACGGCCCAGAACAACAGTTTTCTGCTGCAGGTCGCCTTCAACTACGGCGGCCGCGCCGACATCACCGACGCCGCGCGCGCCTTCGCCCTGGCCGTCGAGCGCGGCGAGGCCCGGGCCGCCGACCTGGACGAGGCCATGTTCGAGCAACGGCTTTCCACCGCTAACGCCCCCGCGCCGGACCTGATCGTGCGGACCAGCGGCGAACAACGAATCTCGAATTTCCTGCTGTGGGAATGCGCTTACGCCGAACTGGTGTATCAGGATGTTCTTTGGCCGGACTATGGGCCCGAACACCTCGCCGCCGCGTTGACGGAATATCGCGGTCGCGATCGGCGCTATGGAGGTATTGCCGTCGATGACGTCGCCGTCGCCGGCTAAGCGTTTCAACTGGGGTAACCTGCGAATCCGTGTCGCTTCGGCCACGGTGCTGGTGCCGACGGTCGTGGCCGCCGTCTGGTTTGGGGACGTCTGGTTCCTGGCCCTGGTCCTGGTCGGCGTCGCCCTGCTGGCGCGTGAGTGGGCCGAGATGAGCGCCAAGCGCGCCGCGCTCGGTGTCGCGGTGGCGATTGGCGCGGCGTCGGCGATCTCGGTAATCGTCGCCTTCCAAGGCCACTACTACATCACCTGGCCCGTCGTGATCATTGGGGCCATCGCCGCGGCCCTGATGGCCCGGGGCGCGCTCGAGCGTCGGGCCGATGCGGCCTATGGCGTTATCTATATCGCCCCTTCGGTCATCGCCCTGATCTGGTTGCGACAAAACCCTGTCGACCAAGCCGTCGGGCTTAGCTGGACCCTACTGCTGTTCACGGCAACCTGGTTCGCCGACATCTTCGCCTTCGTGACCGGCAGCATCTTCAAGGGCCCCAAGCTGTGGCCGCGCTATTCGCCGAACAAGACCTGGTCGGGGTTCTTCGGTGGACTTGTCGCGGCGGCGCTCGGCGCGATCGGCATCGTGGCTCTGACGCACGCGCTGCCGGCCCTGCCGGACCTCGACCTGTCGTGGCCCGTTGCGGCGGCGGTGGGGTTCTTGGGTGGCTTGGCCACCATGGCCGGCGACCTATGGGAATCGATGCTCAAGCGCCGGTTCGGCGTGAAGGACTCCGGCGACCTGATCCCCGGCCATGGCGGCATGCTCGACCGGGTGGATGGCTTGATGTTCGCGGCGATCGTGGTCGCCGGCGCGCGACTGCTCGACCAGTGGGGATGGTTGCCTTGACCCTTGTGAACGCGATCGCGGCCCGCAAGGTCGTGGTGCTGGGTTCGACGGGCTCCATCGGCGTTTCGACCCTGGACCTGTTCGATCAGGCGGGTGTCGAGGTCGAGATCCTGGCCCTGACGGCAGGACGCAATGTCGCCAAGCTGGCCGAGCAGGCGCTGCGCTGGAAGCCCAGGATTGCGGTCATCGACGACGAGCGCCTGCTGCTGGAACTGCGTGAGCGCCTGGCCGGCTCGGGCGTCGAGGCCGCAGCCGGCGCCGCCGCCGTTTCGGAAGCCGCCGCCATGGGCGCGGATTGGGTGATGTCGGCCATTGTCGGCGCGGCGGGCCTGGCGCCGACCCTGGCCGCAGCCCGCACTGGGGCGGTCATCGCTTTGGCCAACAAGGAAAGCCTGGTCTGCGCCGGTCCGTCCCTGTTGCGCATCGCCCACGCGGCCGGCGGGTCGGTGATCCCGGTCGATTCGGAGCATTCGGCGATCTTCCAGGTGCTGCAGCGCGATTGCCTGGACCGGGTGGCGCGTCTGATCCTGACCGCCTCCGGCGGCCCGTTCCGCACTTGGGATAAGGCGGCCATGGCCAAGGCCACGCCCGAACAGGCGATCGCCCACCCCAACTGGTCGATGGGCGCGAAGATTTCGGTCGATTCCGCGACGATGATGAACAAGGGCCTAGAGATGATCGAGGCGTCCTACCTGTTCGACACGCCGCAGGAGCGCATCGACGTGGTGATCCACCCGCAGTCGGTGATCCACAGTCTGGTCGAATATACCGACGGATCGACCCTGGCCCAGATGGGGCCGCCGGACATGCGCAGCCCGATCTCCTGCGCCTTTTCCTGGCCCCAGCGCCTGTCCTGGCCCGCAAAGCCTCTGGACCTGGCCGCCTACGGCCAACTGACCTTCGAAGAACCTGACCTGGAGCGCTTCCCGTCGATCGCCATCGCCCGCGAGGCCCTGCGCCTGGGCGGCGGCGCGCCGGCGGCGATGAACGCGGCCAATGAGGTCGCTGTCGCGGCCTTCCTTGACCGCCAGATCGGCTTTCTGGATATTGCCAGCGCGGTGGCGGGGACACTGGAACGCATGAACGGCCGGGGCGACCTGGCCGTGAGCGACGACGACGCCCTCGACAGCGCAATGATGACTGACGCGTCGGCCCGCCGCATTGCGGCCGAGGTTGTCGGCCAAGTTCGCCGCTCAAACTGAAGACGAGAAGAAAATCCCGATCATGCTCGGCTTCATCCAGTCCGCTGCGTCCTACTTGATTGCCTTTCCACTGGTGATCCTGTTGGTCGTGACCGTGCACGAGCTTGGCCACTTCTGGGCGGCCAAGGCCTGCGGCGTGGCGATCGACCGATTCGCGATCGGCTTCGGTAAGCCCGTCGCCGCCTGGCGCGACAAGGCTGGCGTGCAATGGCAACTGGGCTGGTTGCCGCTTGGTGGCTATGTCCGCTTTTCTGGCGACGAGAACGTAGCCAGTGTGCCCGACCAGAACGACTTGAAGGCCATGCGCGCCGAGATCGAGCAGCGCGAGGGCAAGGAAGCCGTCGCGCGCTATTTCCATTTCAAGCCGCTCTGGCAGCGCGCGATCGTGGTCGCGGCAGGACCGGTCGCCAATTTCATCCTCGCTATCGTGCTGTTCGCCTTTCTGGCGGGCGTGTTTGGCGAAGTGGTGCGTAGACCGATCGTCACGGGTGTGAACGCCGGTAGCCCGGCGGCCCAGGCGGGTTTTGTCCAGGGCGACGTCATCCTCTCGGCCAACGGCCGCAAGATGAAGAGTTTCGAGGACCTGGACCGCTACGCCATGCTGCGTAGCGATGTGCCGATTCAGTTCGAAGTGCGACGTGGAACGCAAGAAATTGACCTGACGGCCACGCCGGCTCTGCTGGACATTTCCGACGGCCTCGGCGGTAGCCAAAAGGGCGGCGTTCTCGGCTTTGGCGTTCCTGCTGTCGTCGATGAAGTGAAACCTCATGGCGCGGGCCACCTCGCCGGTTTCAAGCGCGGTGACGTGGTGCAGCGCGCCGACGGCGTGCCGATCAACAGCTTCGAGGACCTGACGGCCTATGTGAAGAAGCGTGGCGCTCAGCCAATCAGGTTCGACGTCTATCGAGGGGGTCAAACGATCCAGTTGATCGCCACGCCGGCGATGGATGAAGCGCCCACAGCCAGCGGCAAGCCGGAACGCCGCCTCATGCTGGGACTGAGCCGGCTGCTGCCGAGGCAATATATCGAACGGATCCGCTACACGCCGGTCCAGGCTCTCGGCGTAGGCGTGACCCGCACCTGGGATGTGCTCGACACCACGGTCTTTTATCTGGGGCGGATGATCAGCGGTCAGGTGTCCGCCGATCAGATCGGCGGCCCGCTGGGAATCGCCAAGACCTCCGGCCAGGTCGCCCAGGCGGGCGCGGCCAACGGCACCGACCTGCCGACGATGCTGCTGGGCGCCTCGGTCGCCCTGCTCAGCCTCTCGGCCCTGATCTCAGTCAGCGTCGGCTTCATGAATCTTCTGCCGATCCCCGTTCTGGACGGCGGCCATCTGCTGTTCTACGCCTACGAAGCGGTCGCCAGCCGGCCGCTAGGGGCGAGGCTGCAAGCGGCCGGATATCGGGTTGGTCTTGCACTGTTGCTGGGTTTCATGTTGTTCGCGACCTGGAATGATCTGCAGCGTTTGAGCGTGTTTAAATTCTTCGGTGGTTTGTTCTCTTGAGCAGCCGCCTTCCGTCCATGATTGGTCCCATGAGCAAAATTCGCGCCCATAGCGCCGCGTTCGCCACCGGCGTTGCGCTTCTTCTCGGTTCAACGGCGCTGACCGCGCCGCAGGCCGCCTTCGCCCAAGCCCAGACGACGGGCGTGGTGCAGCGCATCGTCGTGCAAGGCAACGAGCGAATCGAGCAGGGGACCGTGCTGTCCTACCTGCCGATCCAGCCGGGCGAGACCGTGGATCCGCAACGCCTCGACCTGGCGCTGAAGACCCTGGCCCGCACCGACCTGTTCGCCGACGTGAAGATCGAGCTGCAGGGCGGCGACCTGATCGTCAAGGTCGTCGAGAACCCGATCATCAACCAAGTGGTCTTTGAGGGCAATTCGGCGCTCAAGGAAGACAAGCTGAAGGACGAGGTCCAGATCCGTCCGCGCGGCATCTTCACTCGCTCCAAGGTTCAGGCCGACGTCCAGCGGATCATCGAGCTCTATCGTCGTTCGGGCCGCATCTCGGCGACCGTGACGCCCAAGGTGGTGGAACTGCCGCAAAAACGCGTCGACCTGGTGTTCGAGATCAACGAAGGCCCCAAGAGCGGCGTCCTGGGCGTCAACTTCCTGGGCAATAGCGAATTCTCGGACAACGATCTGCGCGACGTGATCGTGACCAAGGAGTCGCACTGGTACAAGTTCCTGACCAGCAACGACAACTATGACCCCGACCGCATCGAGTACGATCGCGAGCAGCTGCGCAAGCACTACCGCAACCGCGGCTTTTTCGACTTCCGCGTCGTGGCTTCGGTCGCCGAGTTGGCCACCGACAAGAACGGTTTCGCGGTCACCTACACGATCGACGAAGGGCCCAAGTACAAGTTCGGCAAGGTCACCGTCGAAACCGAGCTGAAGAAGCTTGACGGCAACCTGTTGGCCCAGATCCTGCCGATCCGCACCGGCCAGCTGTATGAAGACGAGCGCATCGAGCAGGCCACCGACGCCCTGACCTTCGCCGCCGGCGCGGCCGGGTTCGCCTTCGTGGACGTGCGTCCCCGCTATGTGCCAAACCGCGAGACCAACACCGTCGACGTGGTGTTCTCGGTCCGCGAAGGCCCGCGCGTCTATGTCGATCGCATCGACATCGTCGGCAACACCCAGACGCTGGACTATGTGGTCCGCCGCGAGATGGAAGTGGCCGAAGGCGACGCCTACAACCGCGTGTTGGTCGACCGCTCCAAGAACAACATGCGCGGCCTGGGCTTCTTCAAGGACGTCAATATCGAGGAGCTGCCCGGCTCGGCGCCTGACCGCACCGCCCTGCGGGTCAAGGTCGAGGAGCAGCCGACGGGCGAACTGTCGTTCAGCGCCGGCTACAGCTCGGTCGACAAGCTGGTGCTCGACGTCGGCGTGACCCAGCGCAACTTCCGCGGCCGGGGCCAGAACCTGCGGGCCCGGATCTCGGTGGGCTCACTGCGCCAGCAAATCGATTTTGGCTTCACCGAGCCGCGCTTCCTGGGCCGCGACCTGCGCGCCGGCCTGGACCTCTATTCGTACCGCTACGACCTCAGCAACTATGCGTCGTACGACACCCAATCGACGGGCGGCACGCTGCGGTTCGGCTTTCCATTGACCCAGAACGCCTCGATGAGCCTGCGTTACCAACTTCGTCAGGACAAGGTCAGCGTCGCCGACGGCTTGTGCTCCGGCGGTTCCGTTTCGCAGATCCTTTGTCTGCAGCGCGGCGCTTACGTCACCTCGTTGATCGGCTACGGTCTGCGGATCGACAAGCGCAACGACCCGATCCAGCCCACTCGCGGATGGTTCGCCGACCTGAACCAGGATCTGGCTGGGTTCGGCGGTGACGTGAAGTATCTGAAGACCGACGCCGACGCCGGCTGGTATTGGGGCTTCAACAAGGATTTCATCTTCAGCGCAACCGGTTCGGCTGGCTATATCGAAGGCTTGGGCGGCGACAACGTCCGCATCAACGACCGCTACTACAAGGGCGGTTCCACCTTCCGCGGCTTCGAGATCGCCGGTATCGGCCCGCGCGACACCACGAACGGGTCTCAGAACAGCAACTCGTTGGGCGCCAAGCTCTACGCGATTGGCACGTTTGAGTTGACCGTCCCAACCCTGTTGCCCGAGCAATACGGCATCAAGGCCGCGGTGTTCACCGACTTCGGTACGGCGGGCCAGCTTGACGACGTGGATCGCCAGATCTCGCCCGGTAAGTTCAACCCGCTCATCAAGGACGGCCTGGGCCTTCGGGCCTCGGCGGGTCTGAGCATCGACTGGAAATCGCCCATGGGACCCATCCGGTTCGATTTCAGCCATATTCTCGCTAAAGAAGACTACGACAGAATCGAAACCTTCCGGTTCTCCACCTCCACAAGGTTCTAAAGACCATGACCTCCAAGTTTTTCGCCGCGACCGCTTCGGGCCTCGCCGCGCTCACCATGGCGTCGGGCGCTTTCGCCCAAACCGCCCCTCCGACGGCAGCTCCAACCGTCACCCACGGCGCGCCGATCGCCGGCGTCTGCGTGTTCTCCAGCCAGGGCGCCGTCGGCGCTTCGCTGGTCGGCAAGTCGGTCGACGCCCGCCTGAAGGTCATTATCTCGCAGGTCAACGCCGAGCTGACCGCCGAGCGCACCAGCCTGGACACCGACGCCAAGGCCCTGGACGGCAAGAAGGGCACGCTTGAGCAAAGCGCGCTTGAGCAACAGGCCGCCGCCCTGCAGGTGCGCGCCAACGCCTGGCAACGTAAGGGCCAGCAGCGCCAACGCGAGGTCGAAGCGACCGAGCAGAAGCAGATCGCCCGCGTCTATCAGGAACTGGAGCCGGCCATTCGCCAAGCCTATCAGGCCAAGACCTGCTCGATCTTGATCGAGCGGGAGTCGGTGCTTGTGGTGAATCCGGCCATGGACATCACGGGCGCAGTGGTCACCGCGACCGACGCCCGCATCAAGACCCTGACCTTCGATCGCGAACGGCTGGACCAAGCGGCTCCTGGGGCTCAAGCTCTGCAGCCCACCAAGAAGTAAGCGAGTCGGTCCGGGCCCCGGCCCGGACCGCTCCCGAGAGGACCCATGCCGGACCCGCGCTTTTTCGAAGACCTGGGCCCGGCGACCCTCACGGAACTGGCCAGGCTTAGCGGTGCTCAGCTGGCCGACCCCGCCCTCGGCGATCAACGGATCACCCACGTGGCGCCTCTCGAGAGCGCCGACGCGGGGGCCGTGACCTTCCTTTCCGATCCCAAACGACTGCCCGACCTAGGCGGGCCTTCGTCGTGCGCCTGTTTTCTCAAGCTGGAGCACGCCGCGCTGGCGCCCGCTGGTTGGGCCTTGCTGATTACCTCGCATCCGCAGGCAGCTTGGGCCGTTGCGGCTGGCCGTCTGCACGCGCCGCGGCGCCATCTCGAAAACGCCACGGCCATCCATCCCGACAGCGCGCTGGAGGACGGCGTCGTGTTGGCTCCGGGCGTGATGATCGGGCAGGGAGCCCGGATCGGTCGAGGGACCTACCTAGGTCCCGGGGTGGTGATCGGCCCTGGCGTCAGCATTGGCCGGAACTGCCGGATCGGCGCCAATGCGGTCATCGGCTTCGCCATGATCGGCGACCGGGTGGCCGTCCACGCCGGCGCCGTGATCGGCGAGGCGGGGTTCGGCGCGGCGAGTGGCCCGATCGGCGTCGTCGATCTGCCGCAGCTTGGGAGGGTGATCCTGCAGGACGGCGTGACCATCGGCGCTAACAGCTGCGTGGATCGAGGCGCCTTTGGCGATACGACGATCGGCGAGAACAGCAAGATCGACAATCTCGTCCATGTCGCCCACAACGTCCGGCTCGGTCGTAACTGCGTCGCCGCCGCCTATACGGGTATTTCCGGCAGCACGGTGGTGGGCGACGGCGTCGCCTTTGGCGGCAAGGCCGGCGTGGCCGACCATCTGACGATCGGTTCGGGCGCCCAGATCGGCGCCTCGGCGTCGGTGTTCAAGGACGTCCCGGCCGGGGAAACATGGACTGGGTTCCCGGCGCGGCCGCTCAAGCGGTGGCTCCGAGAAACCGCATGGCTGTCGCGCAAGGCGGGCAGCCGGGAACCAAGGGGCTAGAATGAGCCAATCCAACGTCGAAGCGCCGCCTGCCGAAGAGGTTCTGGCCAATATCGACATCGCCGAGATCCTGAACAGGATTCCGCACCGCTATCCGTTTTTGCTGGTCGACCGGGCCGAGACCTACCGCGCGCACAAGTCGATCGTCGGCATCAAGTGCGTGACGATCAACGAGCCGTTCTTCCAAGGGCACTTCCCCGGTAATCCGGTGATGCCGGGCGTGTTGATCATCGAAGCCCTGGCCCAGACCGGGGCGGTGCTGATGAGCAAGTCGCTCGAGGTCGACACCGACGGCAAGACTATCTTCTTTATGTCGGTCGACAATGCGCGCTTCCGCCATCCCGTCCGCCCTGGCGACGTGATCCGCATGGAGGTCGAGGTCGTGCGCTCCCGCTCGACGATCTTCAAGTTCAAGGGCGTCGCCAAGGTCGGCGACAAGGTGGCCGCCGAGGCCGAGTTCGCGGCCATGGTGGTGGAGACGCCCAAGGCATGACCCAGATCCATCCGACCGCAATCGTCGATCCCGGCGCCCAGTTGGGGCAGGGCGTCGAGATCGGCCCCTTCTGCACCGTCGGGCCCAAGGTCCAACTGGGCGACGGCGTGCGCCTGGTTTCGCATGTGGTGATCGATGGCGCGACAAAGGTCGGCGCCGGCACAGAGATCTACCCCTTCGCCGTTCTGGGCGGCGCACCTCAGCATCTGGCGCACAAGGGCGAGGACACCCGCCTGGTGATCGGCGAGCGCAACATCATCCGCGAGCACGCCACCATGCACGCCGGCACGGTCGGCGGGGGCGGGGTGACGACGGTCGGCTCCGACAGCCTTTACATGGTCGGCGCCCACGTCGCCCATGACTGCATGGTCGGCGACCGAGTGACCTTGGCCAACGGCGCCACCTTGGGCGGTCACGTAGTGATCGGCGATTTCGTGTTCATGGGCGGCCTGTGCGCCGTGCATCAATTCACCCGCATCGGCCGATATTCGTTCGTCGGCGGCGGCGGGGTGGTGACCAAGGACGTCATTCCCTACGGCTCGGTGTGGGGCAACCACGCCCATCTCGAGGGCCTGAACCTGGTGGGCCTGAAGCGGCGCGGCTTCACGCGCGAGGCGATCAACGCCTTGCGCGCGGCCTATCGCCTGCTGTTCGCCGACGAAGGCACCTTCCAGGAGCGCCTGGACGACGTGGCCGAGACCCATGCCGGCACGCCCGAGGTGATGGAGATCGTCTCGTTCATCCGGGCCGACGCCAACCGTCCGCTGTGCCTTCCAGAGCGCGAGGTCTAGGTCCGCCATGCGCAAACTGGGTTTAATTGCCGGCGGAGGGTCGCTACCGCTGGAACTGGCCGCCCATTGCCAGGCCGCCAACCGTCCGTTCGCGGTGATGCGCCTGCGGTCGTTCGCCGACGCTCGCCTGGCCCGCTATCCGGGCATCGAGGTCGGGCTGGGCGAGTTTGGCAAGGTGTTCAAGGCGCTGCGGGCCGAGGGCTGCGAGGCCGTCTGTTTCGCCGGCGTCGTCGATCGCCCTGACTTCGCGGCCATCAAGCCTGACCTGCGAGGCCTGGCCGTGATTCCGGGTTTGATCAACGCCGCGCGCAAGGGCGACGACGCCCTGCTGCGCCGGCTGCTGGCCGAGTTCGAGAAGGAAGGCTTTGCCGTCGAGGGCGCCCATGAGGTGCGCGGCGAGATGACCCTGCCGCTCGGGGCGCTGGGCCGCCATGCGCCCACCGACCTGCATCGGGCCGACATGGATCGCGCCCTGACCGTCGCCCGCGCGATCGGCGCGCTCGATGTCGGGCAGGGGGCCGTGGTCTGCGATGGTCTGGTCTTGGCCGTCGAGGCCCAGGAGGGCACGGACGCCATGCTGCGACGGGTGGCGGATCTACCGGAGGCCATCCGAGGCAGGGCCGAGCGTCCGCGCGGCGTGCTGGCCAAGACGCCCAAGCCGATCCAGGAAACCAAGGTCGATTTGCCCGCCATCGGCGTCGCCACCCTGCAGCGGGCCGCCCGCGCGGGCCTGGCCGGGGTGGTGGGTGAGGCGGGGCGGCTGCTGATCATCGACCGCGATCAGGTCATCGCCTGCGCCAACGACCTGGGCCTCTTCGTGTACGGAGTCGAGCCCAAGGTCGACGCATGAACGCCGAAAGCCGACCCTTCACGGTGATGCTGGTGGCGGCCGAGGCCTCCGGCGACGCCCTGGGCGCCGGTCTGGTGAGAGCGGTGCGGTCGCGGCTAGGCGCCGACAAGGTCCGCTTCGTCGGGGTCGGCGGGGCCAAGATGGCGCAGGAGGGGGTCGAGAGCCCTTTCGACATCGCCCAGCTGTCGATCCTGGGAATCGTGGAGAGCCTGAAGGCCTATCCCCGCGCCATGGCCCGCCTGAAGGAGACCCTGGCCCTGGCGGCCCGGGAAACACCCGATGTGGCGGTGCTGATCGACAGCTGGGGCTTCAACATTCGGCTAGCCCAGGCGCTGCGCAAGCGGGACCCCGCGCTGCCGTTGGTAAAGTACGTCGCCCCCCAGGTCTGGGCCTATCGCGCCGGTCGCGCCAAGGGCCTGGCCAAGGCCGTGGACCTGCTGCTGTCCATCCAGCCGATGGACAAGCCGTTCTTCGACGCCGTCGGCCTGGAGAACATCTTCGTCGGCAATTCGGCCCTGGTCCACGATTTCAGCCACGCCGACCCCGCCCGGCTGCGCGCAGCCATCGGCGCGGCTGAGGGTGACCAGGTCCTGCTGGTGCTGCCCGGCAGCCGGCCGTCCGAGATCGAACGGGTCATGCCGCCCTTCGAAGACGCCGTGCGACGCCTTAAGGTCCAGCGCCCCGACCTGCACGTCGTGGTCCCCGCCGCCTCCACCGTGGCCCATACCGTCAAGGCTCGCGTGGCCGCCTGGCCCTTTCGCGCCCATGTGATTGAGGACGACCGTCTGAAGGACGACGCCATGGCCGCCGCCACGGTCGCCCTGGCCTGCAGCGGTACGGTGACCACAGAATTGGCCCTGGCCGGAACGCCGATGGTGGTGGGCTATGTCACCAGCGATCTGACCTTTGCCTTGTTGAAGATGCTGTTCAAGCCGCGCTGGGTAACGCTGTTCAACATCGCCGCTGACGACACCGTCGCGCCCGAACTGCTGCAGACCGCCTGCACCGGCGAGGCCCTGGCGGCCGAGGTCGGCAAGCGTCTGGACGACCCGGCCTTGCGCGCCCGCCAGATCGCCGCCCAGCACGCCGCGCTGGACCGTATGGGGCGCGGCATGCCGGATCCTTCCGAAGCGGCCGCCACGGCCTTGCTGGCGTTCTTGAAAGGGCGCGCTTCGGCCGCCTAGGCCGGTTCGGCTTCAGTCCTGCCGGTCACGGCCCGGTCGAGGGCGTCGAACAGGGCGGCGATGTCGATCGGCTTGCCGACATGGTCGTCGAAGCCGGCGGCCAGCAAGGGCGCGATCTGGTGGCTCATGGCGTTGGCCGTCAGGGCGATGATCGGCGTGCGCGGGCGGCCTTCAGCGGCTTCGCGGCGTCGGATCTCCTGGACGGCGGCGACGCCGTCCATCACCGGCATGCGCACGTCCATCAGGATGATGTCCCAGTCGCCGTCGCGCCAGGCGCCGACGGCCTGGGCGCCGTTGACGACCAGGTCTGGCTCAATCCCGGCTTGGCGCAGGATGGCCTGCAGCACCAGTTGGTTGACGTGGTTGTCTTCGGCCGCCAGCACCCGCAGCGGCGAACGCTGGATGGCTTCCGGCGCCGGTGTGTCGGCCACGACCTGGACCGTTGAGCCGGGGGCCAGATTCTCCGCCGGCAGGGCGATGGTGAAAGTTGAGCCGTGGTCAAGGGAGCTGGCGACACCGATCGACCCGCCCAGCAGGCCGCATAGCTCGCGGCAGATCGCCAGGCCCAGGCCGGTGCCGCCTTGGCGACGGGTGCTGGACGCGTCGAGCTGGCTGAACTTGCCAAACAGCCGGTCGAGATCGTCGGGGGCCACGCCGACGCCGGTGTCGCTGACCGCGATCTCCAAGGTTTCGCCGCTCAGTCGGGCCGAAAGATCGATCGTGCCGGCGGCGGTGAACTTCACGGCGTTGGACATCAGGTTGCCGATTACCTGGCGAAGGCGCAGGGCGTCGCCGTGATAGAGGCCCCGCGCTTCTGGCGCGATGGTCAGGGTACAGCGCAGGCCCTTGTCGATGGCCAGCACCGAGAAGGCGTGGTGACAGCCGATCATCAGCTCAGGCAGGTCGAAGGCCGCCGTCTCGATCTCCAGCCGGCCCGCCTCGATTTTCGCCAGGTCCAGCACGTCGTTGAGGATCGCGGTCAGGCCCTCGCCGGACTTGCGGACGATCGCCAGTCTCTCGCGCTGAGCCGGCGTCAGGACGTCGGTCTGCATGACCTGCAGCATGCCCAGGACGCCGTTAAGGGGCGTGCGGATCTCGTGGCTCATGGTGGCCAGGAACGTCGTCTTGGCGGCGTTGGCGGCGGCGGCTTCGGCCGCTTTCTCGCGCGCGCTGGCCAAGGCGGCGACCAGGCGTTGCTCGGCGCCGGCGCGGTGCAGCGCCGCCACAAGCACATAGGCCAAGAAGGCGGCGGCGGCGACGAAGGCGATCATGGCCTGCAGCGGCGACTCCCCTGCGGCGGGTCGCAGGACGGCGGCGAAGGCCGTCAGCAGCACGGCCAGCAGCGAAGCGGCGCCGATCCGGCGCGAGATGGCGAACTCGGCGGTGCTGCTCAGCGCCACGGCGCCCAACATCGCCGCGCCGGCCACTGCCGCTGCGCGGCTGCCGTCGACGACCATCGCCAGGGGAAGCAGGCCATACACACCGGAATAGACGAAGGTGACGACCGACAGCAGCCACTCCTGGCTGTGGCGCGGCGCGGGCGTGTGATCGATCCAGTGTCCTAGAACGTGGTTGAGGCCGATCAGGGCACTGACCGCCACCAGCCAGGCCAGGATGAAGGGCGGCTCCAGCCACACCGTCGATCCCACCGCCGCCAGCAGCGACATCGGCACGATCGACAGCAGATCACGCCGCCGATGCGCCGTGACGTCGGTCCAGGCCGTGGAGGGGATGGAGAGCGTCAAACCTGGAACTCCGAGCAGGAGCGCAATCTCGGCTGCCTGCGTTAAGCAAGCCTTTAAGACCCGCTTCATGGCTCTCTATTAGGTTGGAATGACCGGTGTTTGCCGCTGCCGGGTCTGGAGTGTTGCGTGCCGATCTCCGCGATCGCCCCCCTGACGCCGCTCACGCCGCCCACCTTGGTCAACCGGGGTGAGCCGAGCGGCGACGCGCTGGCGCGCGCGGCGATCCTCCAGACCACCGAAACCCTCGGCGCGATGATCGGCCAGGGCCACTCGGAAGTGGCCGACCCCGGCGCTACGGACACCGTGGGTGACGGCGAACTCGAGCGCGCCAAGGCCGCCGAGGCGCGCGCCGCCGCCAGTCTGGTCACCGCGCCCGATACGCCGGCCCGCGCCGTCAGCTTGGCCGCCGGTCGCGCCGCCGCGCGCCAGGGCGGCCTGGCGCCGCTGATGGCCGACATGACCCAGGCCGCCGCCGATCCGAACGTGCCCGCGCCGGTCAAGGCGGCGATCGCCCAGGTAATGGCCTTGGGCGCCCAGATGGACGGCCAGATCAGCGGGCCGGAAATTCGCCAGGCCCTGCAGCGCTCGGGCCTGTTTCTCGAAGCCCGCCTGGCCGCCGCCGCGCCGCAAGACGCCCTCCAGCGCCCGCCCACGGGCACCCTGACCGCGCCGCCCCGTCCCATCCCCACCCCGACGCCCAACAGCGACATGAAGGCGGCCCTGCTGGTGTTTCGCGAGGTGGTGAAGACCTGGGTGGACACACTGCCGCCGGCCTCGGCCCAGGCCGCGACGTCCGCCTCAAACCCTGCGGCGACCGCCGCGACCGCCGCCGCGCAAATGGCCGACAGGGGAACGCCTCAAGCGCTCGCCGCGAAGATCTCGATGCAGGGCGCCGCGCCGGATAAGGTCGCGCTTGATCCGGAAGTGTTTGCCAGCCCGTCGGCGGCGCCCGACCTCCGCCCGGCCTGGCAGCGCGCGATGACGCCGCCGCCCATGGCTCGTCTCGAACCGCCGCTGCCGGCTTTCGGCGCCATCGTCGAAGGCGACTTCGCTCTACCCCTGGGGCCGCCGCTGGCGACGCCGCGTCCGATGCAGGCCGCGCTGGCCGGCGCCTACGGCGCCGCCGTCCAGCACACGCCATCTGGCGTTCCACCGCCCTATCCGGGGGCGCCGACTCATGCCCAGGCCGCCGCCCAGTCGAACCTGCCGCTGGGGGCCGATCCCCGCCTCATCGGCCAGCGCCTGCTTTCCGAGAGCGGCGCGGCCTTGGCACGGACGGAACTGTTGCAGATCGCCTCGCTACCCGACCCGGCTCCCGCCATCAGCCGACCCGTCGAGGATCCGGGCGCGCGATGGGTGTTCGACATGCCGTTTCAGACGCCTCAAGGCCCGGCCGTCGCCCAGTTCGAGATCAGCCGCGACGGCGGCGGCTCGGGCGGGGAGGGCGGCGGACGAGGCTCAGGCCGCACCTGGCGCGCCCGCTTTTCACTGGATGTCGAGCCCATGGGCCCGGTTCACGCCCAGGTCGCTCTGACCGGTGACACGGCGCGCGTCTCGCTCTGGGCTGAACGCCCCGCCAGCATGGCCCGTCTGCGCGGCGGCGAAGCCCGCCTGGACGCCGCCCTGCGCGAAGCCGCGCTGGAGCCCGAGGTCGCCTTCCACGTTGGCCAGCCGCTCACCGTCGCCGCCGCGCCCGGCCAGTTCCTGGACCAGGCCACATGAGCGGCGCTATCGGACGTACGGGGACGCGCATCGCCGTCGCCCTGCAATATGACGAGCCGCACGCCCCGCGCGTCGTCGCCACCGGCCGCGGCTGGGTTGGCGACAAGATCATCGAGACGGCCCGCGAGCACGGCGTGCCGATCGAGGAGAATTCGGCCCTGGCCCAGGCCCTGTCGACCATCGAGCTCGACGAGGAAATTCCCGAGGCGCTCTATCGGGCGGTGGCCGAAATCCTCGGCTTCATCCTGCGCGCCGCCGAGACGCGCTAGTTCCGGCGCGATCCGGCCAGACGGGTTCCGCCCGCGAACATCAGGTCCGACCAACGCCATTGTCTGTGCCCAAGGCGATCCTCGCCGCTCGAGAGCACCGTGGGGTCCAAGAAAAAGGCCCCGCTTTCGCGAGGCCTTTCCAGTTTGGGATGCGCGACGCGCTTAGCCGCGCTTTTCGACGGCCAGGTAGTCGCGCTGCGTCGCGCCGGTATAGAGCTGGCGCGGGCGGCCGATCTTGCGCGAGGGATCCTCGAACATTTCCTTCCACTGGCTGATCCAGCCAACGGTGCGGGCCAGGGCGAAAAGCACCGTGAACATCTCCTTGGGGAAGCCCATGGCGCGCAGGGTGATGCCCGAATAGAAGTCGATGTTCGGATAGAGCTTGCGGTCGATGAAGTATTGGTCGCTCAGCGCAACCTTTTCCAGCTCCATTGCCACTTGGAGCAACGGGTCGTTGATGCCAAGTTGCTCGAGCACCTCGTAGCAGGTATTCTGCATGACCTTGGCGCGCGGATCGAAGTTCTTGTACACGCGGTGGCCAAAGCCCATCAGCTTATACTTACGGTCTTTCACGCCCTGCACATAGGCGGGGATGTTCTCGACCGTGCCGATCTCTTCCAGCATCTCCAGGGCTTCCTGGTTGGCGCCGCCGTGCGAGGGGCCCCAGAGGCAGGCGATGCCGGCGGCGATACAGGCGAACGGGTGAGCCCCCGACGAGCCGGCCAGACGGACGGTCGAGGTCGAGGCGTTCTGCTCGTGGTCGGCGTGCAGGATGAAGATGCGGTCCATGGCGCGGGTCAGGACGGGGTTGGGAACCCAATCCTCGGCTGGCACCGAGAAGCACATGCGCAGGAAGTTTTCCGAATAGCTCAGCTCGTTGCGCGGCGTCACGAATGGACGGCCTTGCGAGTACTGGAAGGCGCGGGCGGCGATGGTCGGCATCTTGGCGATCAGGCGATGGGCGCTGATCTCGCGTTGCTTGGGATCATCGACGTTCAGGCTGTCGGAATAGAAGGCCGACAAGGCCCCGACCGCGCCGGTCATCACGGCCATCGGGTGGGCGTCGCGGCGGAAGCCCTGAAAGAAGGTGTCGAACTGGGCGTGCAGCATCGTGTGATAGGTGATGTTGCGTTCGAACAGGGTGAATTCGTCGGCCGTCGGCAGCTCACCATTCAGCAGCAGGTGGCAGACCTCGAGGAACGAGGACTCCTCGGCCAACTGGCCGATCGGATAGCCGCGGTGCAGCAAAATGCCGGCGTCGCCGTCGATATAGGTGATCTTGCTTTCGCAAGAGGCGGTCGAGGTGAAGCCCGGATCGAAGGTGAAATGGTCGCTGTCGCCATAGAACTTCCGCACGTCAACGACGTCGGGGCCCGTGCTGCCCTTGAGAATTGGCAGGTCGTAGCTCTTGTCGCCAATCGTCAGCGTGGCTTTGTCGGTCATGCGGGAGACCCCTTGAAGAGTGGAACGGGCAGTCCAGTTTTCGATTTCGCGAGTGCGATATAGCGCCTCATGCGCGCGACGCCAGGGCGTCGTCAAGTCGCCCCAGAGACTCGTCGCGACCGAGCGCGGCCATGATCTTGTGCAGGTCGGGCGCTTGCGACCCGCCGGTGAGGATTCCGCGCAGTGACGGACCAAACTTGCCAAAGCCGACGGCCTCGGATTCCGCGAAGGATTTCAACAGCGTTTCCAGCTCCGCTACCCCCCAGACCGGGGCTGCGTCCAGCTGAGCGCGCAGCCGGGTCAGCCGTTCCACGGTCTCGTCGGTCAGCTGCTTAAGGGTCTTTTCCTCGAGCGCCAGCGGACGCACCTTCAGGGCGAAGGCGCAGTGCTCGGCCAACTCCAGGATGGTCTTGGCGCCGGATTTGACGTGCGGGACCACGGCGTGGAGCCGCGCGGCGGCGTCGGCCGGCAGGGCCGCGCCCTGGGCCTGCAGCGCCTTCAGGGTCAGATCGGCCAGGCGGCCGTCCTCGGCCACATGCAGGTGCTGGCTGTTGATGAAGTTCAGCTTGGCCCAGTCCAGGCGGGCGGGGGCCTTGACCACGTCCTTGACGTCGAACCAGCTGATCGCCTCCTCGTCGCTGAACACCTCGTCGTCGCCATGGCCCCAGCCCAGGCGGGCCAGGTAGTTGCGCAGGCCCTCGGGCAGGTAGCCCATGTCCTGGAACTCGCCCACGGCCTGGGCGCCGTGACGCTTGGACAGCTTTGCGCCGTCGGGGCCGTGGATCAGCGGGATGTGGCCGAAGGCCGGCAGGGTCCAGCCCAGCGCCTGATAGATCAGGGTCTGGCGGGCGGCGTTGTTCAGGTGGTCGTCGCCGCGGATCACGTGGGTGACCCCCATGTCGTGGTCGTCGACCACCACGGCCAGGTTGTAGGTCGGGGCGCCGTCCGCGCGCAGCAACACAAGGTCGTCGAGTTCGGCGTTGTTGAAGGTCACCGGCCCCTTGACCAGGTCATCGACCATGGTCGTGCCGTCCAGCGGGCCCTTGAAGCGAATGACGTGGGGCGCGGTCGGATCATTGGGCTCCGGGGCGTCGCGCCAGGGCGAGCGCAGGGCGGGGCCGCCGGCCCGAGCCAGTTCGCGCGCAAGGGCCAGGTCTTCCACGCTCATCCAGCAGCGATAGGCGCGGCCGGCGTCCAGAAGTTGCTGTACGGCCTCGCGGTGGCGGTCGGCCTGCTTGTGCTGGAAGACGACCTCCTCGTCAGAGGTCAGGCCCAGCCAGTCGAGGCCTTCGAAGATCGCGGCGACTGCGGCTTCGGTCGAACGCTCCCGATCGGTGTCCTCAACGCGAATAAGAAACTTCCCACCCGTATGGCGTGCATATAACCAGTTGAACAGCGCCGTGCGCGCGCCGCCGATGTGCAGGAAGCCGGTCGGCGACGGGGCGAAGCGGGTGACGACGGCGCCATCCTTCTTGGGGGCGGTCGTCGGAACGGGGGAATTGGTCATCGGAACCGGGGCTGACTTAGTGGAGGCCACGGACGTGGCGAGGACCGCGACGCCGGGCAAGACCGGCGGCGGCTGGGCGGCGCGTCTTAGCACGCGGATTCGCGCCCGTCCTAGTGCGGCGGCGTTCGGCGCGTCGCTGTGGCGCGAGATCGACGCCAATCGCGAGCGCTGGATGCTGTGGTCGCCGGTGGCCTTCGGCCTGGGAGCGGCGGGCTATCTTGAGCTGAAGGTCGAGCCATCCTGGACGCTGCTGGGCGGGCTGGCCTTGGGACTAGCGGCCGTGGTCTGGCTTGCCGCGCGACGCTGGCCGGGCCGGGCCGTTTCGGTGCTGCTGGTGCTCGCGACCTTCCTGACGGCCGGCGCCCTGGCCGGCAAGGTGCGTTCCGTGCTGGTCGCCGCGCCGATCATGAGCGGCGATCGGACGGTAGTTACCATCGACGGCTTCGTGGTGGACGTCGTCAGCCCCGGCGCCGGCGGGCCACGCCTGTTGATCGCGCCGGCCTCGATCAGCCGGCTTGCGCCGGAAGACACGCCCAAGCGGATCCGCGTCACCGTGGACGCGGAGCACATTCCCGCGCCGGGTCAAGCCATCCGGCTCCGGGCCATGTTGGGACCGCCGCCGCCGCCAGCCTCGCCCGGCGCCTATGACTTCGCCCGAGACGCCTGGTTCCGCGGCGTGGGCGGGGTCGGCTTCCTGATAGGCGAGACCCGCCCCGCCGAGATGGACCCGCCGCCGTCTCGCCTGCGCCTTGCCATGGCGGTCAACGCCTATCGCTGGAGGCTGGCCAGCCGCATCGTCGCGCGGATGGGGCCGGAGACGGGCGGGATCGCCGCGGCCATGGTCACCGGCCACGAGGCCTGGATCACCCAGGACCAGACCGACGCCATGCGGGCCTCGGGCCTTGCCCACATCCTGTCGATCTCGGGCCTGCACATGGCCATCGTCGGCGGGTTCCTGTTTGGGCTGGTGCGGCTGGTCATCGCCGCCTGGCCGTGGATGGCCCTGCGGGTCCCCGGCAAGAAGGTGGCGGCCGTGGCCGGGCTGACGGCGATCTTCATCTATCTGGTGATTTCCGGCGCGCCGCCGCCGGCGCTGCGCGCGGCGATCACCGCCACCGTGGCCTTCGCCGCCATCCTGTTCGATCGCCAGGCCATCACCCTGCACGGCCTGGCCATTGCGGCCTTGGCCATCCTGCTGGTCCAACCCGAGTCGGCCGGCGCGCCGGGCTTTCAGATGTCGTTCGCCGCCACCGCCGCCCTGGTCGCCCTGGCCGAGGCTTGGCCCAGGCCTGTGCGCGAGATCTCGGTCCCCTGGCCGATCCGGCTCTTCCAGGGCGCGATGAACTGGCTGGCGGTGAGCATCGGGGCCAGTCTTGTGGCTGGCCTGGCGACAGGGCCGTTCGCCATGCAGCATTTCAACCGGGTGGCGGTCTGGGGCCTGCCGGCCAACCTGGCGGTCGCGCCGCTGTCGTCCTTCGTGATCATGCCGTTCCTGGCGATCGGGGCGGTGCTGGAAGTGTTTGGCCTGGGAGGACCGTTCCTGGCCGTGGCCGGCTGGGGCATCGACGCGATGCTGTGGATCGCCCATGGCTTCGCCAGCGCCGGCGGGGCTCAACGGGTGGTGGCCAGCGGCCCGCCCTTCACCCTGGCCCTGGCCTTTGTCGGCCTGATGTTACTGTGCCTGTGGCGCGGACGCCTGCGCTGGTTGGGCGGGCCCCTGGCCCTGGCGGTGGCGCTATGGCCCCGGCCGCCGGCGCCCGACGTCTGGATCGCGCCAGACGGAACCACGGCGGCGGTGCGCGACGGCGGCCGGGCCGTCCTGCTGCGCCCCGACGCCCGGCGGTTCGGGGCGGAGCTCTGGAGCCGCCGGCGGGGGTTGGCCGTGCCCACCGACACCGCGCGGAGTCCGTCCTATGCCTGCGATCGGCGGTCCTGCGCGCCCACCAAGACTTCGCCGGTGCCGCTGGCCCTGTCCTGGAGCAAGGCCGCTCCGGACGCCGACGTTCTCGCGGCGATGTGCGCGGACGCCGAGATCGTCGTGCTGCGCGGCTATGCTCCGATCACGCCGCCGGCCTGCCGGGACCGCATCGTACTCGACGCGACCGACTTCGCCGTCGGCGGCGCGGCCGAGCTCTATCGCCGCGACGGTGGGTGGTGGATCGTCTGGGCCCAGCCGCTGCGGGGCGTGCGGCCGTGGACGAACACGCCATAGGGGGACGCCATGCTCAAGGTCTGGGGAAGACGCAATTCGTTGAACGTCCAGAAGGTGCTCTGGCTGATCGCCGAGCTTGACCTGCCGCATCAGCACCTTCCGGCGGGTGGTGACTTCGGCGGCCTGGACAGCCCGGACTTTCGGGAGATGAACCCGCATGGTCACGTGCCTGTCCTCGAGGACGGCGGTGTCGCGGTGTGGGAGTCGCACGCCATCCTTCGATACCTGGCTGCCACCTACGGCGAAGGGCGGTTTTGGCCAACCGACGCGGCGACGCGGGCGCCGGTCGATGGTTGGATGGACTGGTCGCAGACCGCTCTGCAGCCAGCTTTCCTGAGCGGAGTGTTCTGGGGCTTTTACAGAACGCCCGAGGTTTTGCGAGATGGGCCAGCCATCGCCCAGGCGGTGGAACGCACCCATCGCTGCCTGGGCCAGGTCGAGGCGCGACTCGAAGGTCGGGCCTTCATGATGGGCGAGGCGCTGTCCTTGGCCGACATCCCCATTGGCGCCTGTCTATATCGCTATTTCGAGTTGGAGATCGACCGGCCGCCGCAGCCCCGTTTGCAGGCCTGGTACGACCGGCTACGGGCGCGGCCGGCCTATCGGGAGCATGTCATTATCCCGTTCGCGGAACTCAAAGGGCGTTTGGCGTTCTGAATCGCGAGGCGAGGCGAGGCGAGGCGAGGCCGGGCACGGGCCTCGAGACGGAGACGACTATGGAACGACAAGGCGGCTGCGCCTGTGGGGCGGTGCGTTATGTGGCGGAGGGCGGGCCGCTGCGGGTCGGCATGTGCCACTGCCTAACCTGTCGCAAGCGCCACGGCGCGCCTTGCAACGCCTTCGCGGTCTTTCGGTCGGACAAGGTGCGGGTCGAGGGCGAAACCTTCGCCTGGGCGACTTCTGAGCGCGGCCGCTCGCACGGCTGCGCGGTTTGCGGCTCGCCGGTGTTCTGGCGTGAGGGCGAGGACGAGATCGAGCTTCACCTGGGCGGCTTCGACGACACCGGTCGGTTCATCCCGCAATACGAGGTCTGGGTGAAGCGCCGCGAGCCGTGGATGATGCCGCTGAACGTGCCGCAATATGCGGAAAACCGGCCGGCCGGGCTGGCGACCTAGGGACCTCGGACCGCAGCAGAGTCTGCGTGGTCTTTCGCAAATGCAAATGAGGACAGGCCCATGCGGCCTGCCCCCAGCCGTGATGCAAACCCTGCTCATCCTGGCGTTCACCGGGATGGGCGAAAATCTAATGATACCGCCGGATCAGTCCCACCAGCTTGCCTTGGACCTCGACCTGGTCAGGACCGAAGATGCGGGTCTCGTACTTGGGATTGGCGGCTTCCAGGGCGATCGAGCCGCCCTTCTTGCGCAGGCGCTTGAGCGTAGCTTCCTCGCCGACCAGGGCGACGACAATCTCGCCGCTGTTGGCGGTGTCGCCCTTGCGGATGATGACATAGTCGCCGTCGAGGATGCCGGCATCAATCATCGAATCGCCCTGCACCTCGAGCACATAGTGCTCGCCGCCGCCGAGCATGGATTCGGGCACAGGCAGGCGCTCGCGTTCATGCTGGATGGCGTCGATGGGCGTGCCAGCGGCGATGCGGCCGAGGATCGGCAGTTCGCGGGTGTTGTCGGCGGCGATCTGGACGGGCGCGGGCGCGGCTGGCGCCTGCCCGCCGCCTTCCAGCACTTGCGGCTTGAAGGCGCCGCGACCCTTGGGCGGGGCGGCCGTCGTGGCCTGTTGCGGCAGCTTGATCACCTCCAGCGCGCGGGCGCGGTGCGCCAGGCGGCGGATGAAGCCGCGCTCTTCCAGCGCCGTGATCAACCGGTGGATGCCTGACTTGGACGCCAGGTCGAGCGCCTCCTTCATTTCGTCGAAGGAGGGAGAGACACCGCTCTCTTTGATCCGCTCGTGGATGAACATCAGCAGCTCGTGCTGCTTGCGCGTGAGCATGTCGGCCTCGCAAGTCGTCGCGGAACAAACCGCAAACCTTTCAAATGTTCTCTAGGTGTTCTTCGTTAATGTCAAGTTGACGCGGCGATCGATGTTCGGTGTAGCTGAACGCCGTAATCTTTGCCGAGGGGAGCCTTCGCGACATGGACCACGCCTGGCTTCTGACCACGGGTTGGCCGCGCGCCTTCTGGACCAGCTACGGCGCCTTCTGCCTGTTTGAGCTGTGGGTCTGGTGGCGCGACCGGCGCACGGCCAGCGGCCAGGACGCCGACCGGGGCAGCCTGCAGGCCGTGGTCCTGATTATCGCGGCGGGGATCTTCGTCGCCTTTTATGCCGCCAACGCCTCTGAATTTGCTCGCATAATCCAGTGGAGGAGCGAGGCGCGGCTCCTGGCGCTGGTCCTGATCTGGACGGGCCTGGCCCTGCGCCTGTGGGCCATACTGACCCTCGGGGCCTTCTTCCGCCGCACCGTGCATCTGCACGACGGTCACCGGATGATCACGGGCGGCCCCTACCGGATCGTCCGCAACCCGGCCTATCTGGGCAGCCTGCTGAGCCTGGTCGGCGTTGGCCTTGGCCTGGGCAGTGGACTGTCGATCCTGGCGCTGTTGCTGGCCGGCCTGATCGCCTTCGGGTGGCGCATACGGGTGGAGGACGCGGCGATGACGGCCCGATTCAGCGATGAGCATGTGGCCTATCGCCGGCGCAAGGCGGCGCTGATTCCCTATCTCTGGTAGCAGCGCTCAGGGTGCGACAATCGCGCCATCGCCTTTTAGTTGAAGCCAATCCTCGAACGGCAGGCGATAGGCGTTGTCGAAGACCTCGGCCTGGAGCTTGAAGGGCAGGCTGCCCTCGCTGTTCCAGAGCATCACCACGCCGGTCTTCGTGGCGGGATCGAACATCATGGTCGAGCGATAGCCGGTCACCGCCCCGCTGTGGCCGATCAGGCGGTGGCCCTTGTAGGTGAAGCTGCGCATGCCCAGGCCGTAACCGGGGTGTTCCAGCGCCCGGCCCATGGCCGATCGTCCATAGGGCCGGCCGGTATTGACGCGCGGTCGCTGGATGTCCGCCAACACCGGGGCCGGCAGGACGGCGGGCGCCTGACCCATCTGCGCCTGCATCCAGCGCGCCAGATCCACGATGTTGGAATTGACGCCCGCTGCGGCGGGGATGCGGTAATAGGCCTCGACCAACGGCACGCTGCGGCCGCCACGCGAAGGCCGCGCCCAATGCTTGGCGGTCCGCAAACCGTCGATGCCGATGGTCGCGCCGGTCATGCCCAGAGGCAGGAACAGCTTCTGGCGAGCCTCCTCGGCATAGGGGCGATGGGTGGCGGTCTCGACGACCTCGCGGATCGTGTCATAGGCGATGTTCTGGTAGCTGTGGCACGTGCCGGGCGGGCAGAGCAGGGGCACGGCCTCCAGGCTTGCCCGGATCTGGCGCGGGTCTCGCCCGCCTTCGAGCCAGCCGTCATAGGCGTTGCGGGGCAGGCCAGTGCGCTGGGACAGCAATTGCTCGACCGTCAGCGCGTTCTGGGCGTCGCCCGGCAGGCGCAGGCTCGTATCGAACTTTCCCAGGGGATCGGTGAGCGCGATCACCCCGTCCGCCGCCAGGCGGGCGCTCAGCGTTCCCGCCACCGTCTTCGACAGCGACGCCCAGCGGAAGACCGTGTCGGCGTCGATCTTCTCGCCGCTCTCCGGCGCGGTGAGCCCGTAGCCCTGGACGAACGACAGTTGGCCGTTCTCGACCACGGCGATCGCCAGGCCTTCCATGGACTTGTCAGCCATCATCGCGTGGATGCGAGCGTCCAGGGCTCGATAGTCGATGGCGCCGCGCCAATCCTTTGGCCGCAGGGGCAGGGTGACGGGCGCCGCCGTCGCGGTGGGGGCGACCGGCTTGACGGTATTCTGCTCGGGGGCGCAGCGCGAGGCGATCAGGCCCAGCGCCCCGAGGCCCAGCACCAGGGCGGCGGCCGCCGGCCGCCAGCCTAGCCAGCGCCGTCGCCAGGACGCGTCTTGCGGAGGCTTGTCGAACGAGGTCAGCAGCCTAACCCAGCAAGGCCCGCGTCGCCGCCGCAACGTCGGCCTGGCGCATCAGACTCTCGCCCACCAGCATGGCCTTGGCGCCGGCCGCTTCCATCCGCACCGCATCGGCGGCGACGAACAGGCCGCTTTCCGTGACCAGCAGGACGTTCTCCGGAGCCTGAGCGGCCAGGCGTTCGGTGACGGCCAGATCGACCACGAAGCTCTTGAGGTCGCGGTTGTTGATCCCCACCAGGGTCGCGCCCAACTGGCCCGCCCGCTCCATCTCGGCCTCGTCATGCACCTCGACCAGGGCGTCCATGCCCAGGCGCGCGGCTTCGGACAGCAGGTCGGCGGCGAGGGCGTCGTCGATCATCGCCAGGATCACCAGGATGGCGTCGGCGCCCAGGGCCCGGCTCTCGGCCACCTGCCAGGGGTCGACCAGGAACTCCTTGCGAATGCAGGGCAGGCTGACGGCGGCGCGGACATCGATCAGATAGCCGTCGGCGCCCTGGAAGCTGGGACCGTCGGTCAGGACCGACAGGCACGAGGCGCCGCCGGCCGCATAGGCCCGGGCAAGGGCCGGCGGGTCGAAATCGGCGCGGATCAGGCCCTTGGACGGCGAGGCCTTCTTGATCTCGGCGATCAGGGCCAGCCTGCCGGGCGCGTGATCGGCCTCGAGGGCCGCCTTGAAGCCGCGCGGGCTGTTGGCGATCCTGGCGGCGGCGTCGATCTGGGCGAACGAGCGGCGGCGCTTCCGATCGGCCACGTCCTCGCGCTTGTATGCGGCGATCTTGGCGAGGATATCGGTCATGCGCTTACAGTTTCACTGTTGGTGGCCGCGACGAGACCGGCCAGGGCCGCCTTGGCGCGGCCGTCGTCGAGCACGGCGGCGGCCAGTTCGACGCCCTCGCGCAGGGTTTCGACCTTGTCGGCCACCAGGAAGGCAGCGGCGGCGTTCAGCATGACGATGTCGCGATAGGCGCCCTTTTGGCCGTCCAGCAGGGCGGTAAGGGCGGCGGCGTTATAGGCCGGCTCGCCGCCGATGATGTCGGCCAGGGCGGCGCGCGGCAGGCCCACGGCTTCAGGTGTGATCGTGAACAGGCGCAGGGCCCCGTCGCGCCATTCGGCGACCTCGGTTTCGCCGGTGGTGGTCAGTTCGTCCATGCCGGCCCCGTGCACCGACCAGGCGCGCTCGGCCCCGAGAGCGCCCAAAGCCTTGGCCACGGGTTCGACAAAGCGGTGGGCCGAGACACCCACGACCTGGCGCTTGGCCCCAGCCGGATTGGTCAGCGGGCCCAACAGGTTGAAGATGGTGCGGAAACCTAGCTGCTGGCGGATCGGCGAGACGTGCTTCATCGCCCCGTGGTGGGCCTGGGCGAACAGGAAGCAGATGCCGGCGTCGTCCAGCGCCTGGCGCTGCTGGGCGAGGGTCGCGTCGATGTTCACGCCCAAGGCCGCCAGCACATCGGCGGCGCCCGACTTGCTGGTGATCGCCCGGTTGCCGTGCTTGGCCACCTTCAGCCCTCCGCCGGCCGCCACGAAGCCCACGGCGGTGGAGATGTTGAGCGTATGCAAGCCATCGCCGCCCGTCCCGCAGACGTCGATGACGTCATAGGGGTGGTCCAGGTGGATGGCCGCCCGGCGCATGGCCCGGGCGCAGGCGGTGATCTCGCCCACGGTCTCGCCGCGCAGGCGCATGGCGGTGACCGCCGCGGCCACCTGGGCGGGCGTCGGCTCGCCGCGCAGGCAGGCGGTGAAGAACAGCTCGGCGTCGTCCTCGTCGAGGGTCTGGCCATCGGCGAGCTTGGCCAGCAGGGGCTTGAAGGCGTCCGACATCGCCTAGACCCAGATCGCCGTGTCGCGCTTGACCTTGGCCAGGTCCAGGAAGTTGGCCAGCAGTTGGTGGCCGCCCTCGGTGGCGATCGATTCGGGGTGGAACTGCACGCCATAGACCGGGCGCGTCTTGTGTTGCACGCCCATGATCTCGCCGTCCTCGGTCCAGGCGGTGATTTCCAGCTCGGCGGGCAAGGTGGCCTTGTCGACCGCCAGGCTGTGGTAGCGCGTGGCGGTGAAGGGGTTGGGCAGTCCCTTGAAGATCCCCAGATCGTTGTGATGGATCGGGCTGGTCTTGCCGTGCATCACCGCCTTGGCGCGGATCACGTCGCCGCCATAGGCCTGGCCGATGGCCTGGTGGCCCAAGCAGACGCCGAGGATGGCCAGGTCGTCGGCCGCGCCGCGCAGCAGCGGCAGGCAGATGCCGGCCTGGTCGGGCGCCTTGGGGCCGGGCGACAGCAGGATCGCCTGCGGGCGAAGGGCCAGGGCCTCCTGCACGGTCAGGTCGTCGTTGCGATGCACGACGGTGTCGGCCCCAAGCTCGTTCAGATAGTGGACGAGATTGTAGGTGAAGCTGTCGTAGTTATCGATGACCAAGATCATGACGCCGCCTTTCGGGAACAGCTTCTAGCGGGTTTGGCGCAAAAGGTGAGGGGATTCGCGCGGGAGATTTTCTCGCAACGCCCCCAGTGCGAAAGCGCCGCATTGCGTGGATGTGGGGCTAGGGCATCCTCACCGCCATGAACCCCGCTGATTCCGCCCTCGACACCGCCGCCATCGCCTATGCCAGGGCGCTGCTGCGCAAGCCGATGCGTCGACAGAAGATGGGGCCGGTGCTGGCGGCGGCGGCTTTCGCGGCGCTCAGCGCCATCACCTTCGCCACGGTGATGGTCATGGCCCCGCCAGCGGTCGTCCAGCACCTGCCGTCCGACCGCCTGGGCGGCTAAGCCCTAGGCGAAGCGCCAGGCTTCCTCGGCCGCGCGCTTGAGGGCGCGGGACTTGTGCAGGGTCTCCTCATATTCGGCGTCCGGATCGCTGTCGGCCACCACGCCGCCGCCGGCCTGGACATACATCATGCCGTCCTTCACCAAGGCCGTGCGCAGCACGATGCAGGTGTCGACCGAGCCGTCGGCGCCGATATAGCCCACCGCCCCGGCATAGCCGACGCCGCGCTTCTCGATCTCCAGCTCGTCGATGATCTCCATGGCCCGCACCTTGGGGGCGCCCGACAGCGTGCCGGCGGGCAGGGCGGCCATCAGCACGTCGACCGGGTCCACGCCCTCGGGCGCGTCGCCCTCGACATTGGAGACGATGTGCATCACGTGGCTGTAGCGTTCGATCTTGAAACTGTCGGTGACTCGGACATTGGCGCCCTTGCTCCTGGTCGCCGGGTCATTGCTGCCGGCGCGCTTGAGCATCGCCACCCGGCCGACGTCGTTGCGGCCCAGGTCCAGCAGCATCAAGTGCTCGGACCGTTCCTTGGGATCGGCCAGCAGCTCCTTCTCCAGCGCCAGGTCTTCTTCGGGCGTCGCGCCGCGCGGCCGGGTGCCGGCGATGGGGCGGATGGTGATCTTGCCGTCGCGCAGGCGCACCAGGATCTCCGGCGACGAGCCGACCAGCTCGAAGCCGTCGAGGTCGAGGAAAAACAGAAAGGGCGAGGGGTTCGTACGGCGCAGCGAGCGGTAGAGCGCGAACGGCTCCAGCGGGAAGGGCGCGCGGAACCGGTGGCTGGGCACCACCTGGAAGATGTCGCCGGCCCGGATGTACTCTTTCGCCTTCTCGACCACCACCGCGTAGTCCTCGCGGCTGACAGGGGTGGTGAACTCCATCTGCCCGTGGCTGGGGCGTGGGGCCGAGTGGGCCAGCGCACCGCGCAGGTCGGCCATCACGATCTCGATCCGGGCGCGAGCGGCGGCATAGGCGTCATGGGCCGAGAGGCCGGGCTTGTGCCGCGCCGTGGTGACCAGGATGATCTCCTGGGCGATAGCGTCGAACACGGCGACGATCGACGGCCGGGTCATGATCCCGTCCGGCAGGCCCAGGCTGTCGGTATTGACGTTGGGTAGGCGCTCGGCCAGTCGGACCATGTCGTAGCCCAGGGCCCCGAACACCCCGGCCGAGGGCGGCGGCAGGCCGGCCGGCATCTCGATCCGCGAGCGGGCGATCAGATCGCGCAGGCTATCCAGCGCGCCGCCCGCCTGTGGCGTGAACCGGCCGGCGGCGATGTCGTCGCCCTCGGCGACCTCGGCCTGGTCGCCGCGACAGCGCCAGACGAGATCAGGCTTCATGGCCACGATCGAGTAGCGCCCGCGCCAGGCGCCGCCCTCGACGCTTTCGAACAGGAAGGCGTAAGGCCGCCCGTGACCGATCTTCAGATAGGCCGAGACCGGCGTCTCCAGGTCGTCGATCAGCCGGGTCCAAACCACCTGGGGCCGGCCGGCGTCATAGGCGGCGGTGAAGGCGTCAAGCGCGGGCTCCAGGCTCATTGCGCGTCTGGCTTCTTCTTGCCGTCCTTGGCGCCAGGCAGGGTGGCCGGATCGACGCCGATCGCCTCTTGGGCCAGAGGCAGATTGACCCGGGTCTTGACCTGCAGGCGGGCCGCTTCGGCGGCGGCGTCGCCGACGTCCTGATACAGGCCCTGGCTGGCCTGCCGGCGCATCGCCTCGGTGACCCGGGCCAACTGCGCCACCGTGCCGGAGCGAACGGCCTCGACCTTGGCGACCAGATAGCCGCCTTGCGGGGCCCGGCTGGTGAAGGGCTCGCCCGGCTTGGCGTTGAAGGTGGCGATCAGCAGATCGCGGCCCAGGCCCTGAAACTGGCGGGCGTTTTCGCGCGTGATATTGGGCACGCGCTGGACGTTGGACTGGGCCGAGGCGGCGACCGCCTCCATCGACTCGCCCTTCTTGACCCGCAGGCCCAACTGGTCGGCCTTGGCCTTCATGCGTTCCAGCAGCGTCTTGAGCATCCATTGCTGGGTCAGGGGCGCGCGGATTTCGTTCAGGCTGGGCATGGCGGGCGGGATCACCCGCTCGACACGCACGGCGTAATATTCACCCTTGCCGACCTCGATCAGCTCGCTCTCGCCGCCGGCCGACAGTTCGAAGGCGGTTTTCAGAACATCGGGGGTGAGGCCGGGCACAGGCTGGCCGGTCTCGTCGACGCCTTGGGCGGCGATCGGCGCGGTAGTCAGGACCAGGGCGCCGGCCTTGGCTGCGGCGTCCAGCAGGTTGGCGCCCGCGTCGTGGGCGTCCTGATAGGCCTGGGTCTGTTCATAGGCCTTGCCCTGGGCGGCCTGGAGCTTCAGGTCGGCCTCGATGCCCGGACGCAGGGCCGCCAGGGTGGGGGCGGCGGCCGGGGTGATCTTGGTGAGCTTGACGACCGACAGACCCAGATCGCCGGCGATCGGCGCGCTGACCTGACCTGGCGCCAGGGCGAACACCGCCTCGGCCACCTTTCGGTCGGGCAGGGCGGCCTTCGGCTTGCCGTCGATGGCGACGGGGGACTTGCCATAGGCGCCGGCGACAGCGGGGAGTGAGTCGCCCTTGGCCAGGCGCTGGGCGATCACGGCGGCCGCCTTGGCGTCGGGGGCGACGATCTGCACGAACGAGCGGGTCTCGGCCACGCTCAGCGACGCCTTGCGGGCGTCGAAGGCCTTGACCACGTCGGCCTCGGGCACGGTCACCGAGGGTTCCAGCGCCTTGGCGCTGAAGCGGGCCACCGACAGGACCCGCGTCTCGGGACGGGTCAGGCGTGCGGCGTTTTCCTTCATGAAGGCCTGAAGCTGGGCGTCACTGGGCGGCGCCACCTTGTCGACGATGGCCGGATTGATCGCGAAGGCGGCCAAGTCGCGGCCTTCGAGGCCGTAGGCGGCCTGCAGGGCCGAATAGATCAGTGGCGCGCGCACGCCGTGGGTCACGGCCGAAAACAGCTGGGCCTGGGCCAGGCCGTCGCGCAGCTGGGCTTCGTATTGAACGGGCGTCGCCTTGTTCTGGGCCAGCAGCGCTTCGTACATCTTGGCGTCGAACTTGCCGGTCACAGGGTCGAACGGGCGCACGCCGGGGGGCAGGGCGGCCAGCTGCTTGTGGAGAATGTCGGCGATCAGCTTGTCGGACGGCCGGACGCCCATCTTGCGGATCACCTCGGCCAGAGACTCCTGCAGCGAGATTTCCTTCAGCATGCGGGTGTCGATGCCCTGGGCCACGGCCTGTTCGGGCGTGATCACCTGGCCCTGCTGCTGCTGGCGGTCGCGATAGCTGTCGAACTGCGCCTTGAACTGCTCGGGCGTCACGGTGCGCTTGCCCGCCTCGATCACCCACTTACCGGGGGGATGGCGGAAGACGTCGCTGATCCCGAACACCGCGAAACTGACGATCAGCAGCGCGAACAGGACGATCGCGAAGGGCGATTTGGCGAAGGAGCGGAAGCCGGCGAGCATGACTGAGAGAAACCTTCCTCGATAAACCGCGCGGATTCCACGCAAGGCGACGGAACGGACGCGAGCAGCGGGTATAGTAGAGCCCCAGGGGGGGCGGCAAGCGGCGGACACGCCAAACCGGTCTTGACTTCCCACGGGGCGACGGGGCCAAACCGGGCGCATGACCCTTTCCTTGACCACACCCCGGCCGCTAATCGCCGGAAACTGGAAGATGTTCGGCCTCGAGGCGTCGCTCGACGAGGCCCGCACCGTGGCCGCGGCGCTCGCCGAGCACCCGGCCGCCGCCCGCGTGGCGATCTGCCCGCCGGCCACCCTGCTGCACCGGCTTTCCGAGGTGCTGGCGGGCGAGAGCGTGCTGGTGGGCGGCCAGGACTGCCACCCCGCGCCGTCGGGGGCCCACACCGGCGACCTCTCGGCGGCCATGCTAGTCGACGCCGGCGCCCGGCTGGTGATTCTCGGCCATTCCGAGCGCCGTGCGGCCTATGGCGAGAGCGACGCTCTGGTCGCGGCCAAGGTCGAGACGGCCCTGGCGGCCGGGCTGGAGCCCATCGTCTGCGTCGGCGAAACCCTGGCCCAGCGTGACGCCGGCCAGGCCGAGGCGGTGGTCACCGCCATGGCGCGCGGTTCGCTGCCGCCTTCGCTCGCCGGCCAGGACTTCGCTTTGGCCTATGAACCGGTCTGGGCAATCGGCACGGGCCGCACGCCGACGCTGGCCGACATCGCCGCCATCCACGCGGCCCTGCGCGGCGTTCTGGTGGAGCGGTTCGGCGCGCACGGCCAGACGGTGCCTATCCTGTACGGCGGCTCGGTGAAGCCGGAAAACGCGCGGGAGATCCTCGCGACACCCGACGTCGGCGGCGCGCTGGTGGGCGGAGCGTCTCTGAAGGCGGCGGACTTCCTAGAGATCATCGGCGCGGCTTAGAGGCGCGGGGGACATGCACTCACGCCCCGACCTTGGCCAGGTTGCAGAGGGTTGGCCGTGAGTGCGTGTCCCCACCTTGGCCCGCTGCGTCACAGGATTGGCACGGGGTAGCCCTGAAGCGTGGGGGATGAAGATGGGGACACGCACTCACCCCAACGTCTCGGCAGGTCTTCCGAGGCCTTGCCGTGAGAGCATGTCCCCGGCGGGGATCGACGCGCCTTCATCCCCACAAACGCCCACCACAAACCCAAACAAACTCAACGCCTTATAAAATAATCAGCTGCACCACCGCTGGCGCATCCAGAACCGCCGCATAATCATCCCACCTCGCCGCATGGAAAGGGCGCATGGCCAGCGACCGATGCGGCGGCGGGGGGCGATCGAGCGGGCAGCTCTGGCGGCGGCGGGTTTCGCGAGAGGCTCGTGACTTCACATCTCTGGTGCCGGTCGGGCGTGGAACACAGATACGACGTGATGTGAGGGCCGAAAGGCAGAAGGTGGGCACGCGCTCGCGGTTTGGGACCGGGTTTCGTTGACCTGGCCCGCCCGTCGGAGGCTTCAAGGCGGCGAGGCTCTAACAAAGCCAGCGTCGCGGGCTTCCGGATAACGATGGCGCGGAGCACTAGGCTTCGTCGAAACGGTAACAACTACTCAAACTCCTGACCTCGTCCGGCGCTCCGCGACCCTTTCCAACACCTTCAGCGGCGATTTGCGTGAAGTCCTCCCCCCCGTGCGGGAGGACTTGGAGACAGTTTTTCTGCAAACCGCGTTTGGCTAACTCTGTTGACCCTATCGGGCCACTGGGGATTTAAGCCGAGCCTCAGCTTCACAACGTTCCGGCGCCGTTCGCGGTCTGGCGCGTTCTGTCACTCATGGCTCCGTTTGGAGCCCGCCGCCGGATACTGGACGACGATCACCCGATGACCGCCGAGACGATTTCCATGTCCCGCCCGCCGGCCGCGCGTCGTCCGCTGTTTCGCCGTCGCTCGGCCCTGCCAGGTTTTGGCCTGACGCTGGGCGTCACCCTGACCATTCTGTCGCTGATCGTGCTGATCCCGCTGTCGGCGATCGCCATCAAGGCCTCCAGCCTGTCGCCAGCGCAGTTTGTCGCCGCCGCCTTCTCCGAACGGGCCATCGCCGCCTATCGCCTGAGCTTCGGCGCTGCCTTCGTGGCCGCCGTGATCAATGGCGTGTTCGGCGTGCTGACCACCTGGGCCCTTGTGCGCTACGACTTTCCGGGCAAGTCGGTGGTCAACGCCCTGGTTGACCTGCCGTTCGCCTTGCCCACCGCCGTGGCGGGCATTGCCCTGGCGACGCTCTATTCGCCCAATGGCTGGGTCGGGCAGTACCTGACGCCGCTGGGGATCAAGGCCGCCTACAACCCGGTCGGCGTGACCATCGCCCTGACCTTCATCGGCTTGCCCTTCGTGGTCCGCACCCTGGAGCCGGTGATGCGCGACCTGTCGGCGGATGTCGAAGAAGCCGCGGCCAGCCTGGGAGCGGGGCGCATCGACACCATCCTGCGGGTAATCCTGCCGGCCCTGGGTCCCGCCTGGTTGACCGGCTTTGCCCTGGCCTTCGCGCGGGGCGTCGGCGAATACGGCTCGGTGATCTTCATCGCCGGCAACATGCCCTACAAGTCCGAGATCGCGCCGCTGCTGATCATCATCCAGCTGGAGCAGTTCGAATATGCCAACGCCGCCGCCATCGCCCTGGTGATGCTGGGCGTGTCGTTCCTGATGCTGCTGATCATCAACGCCGTCCAAGCCTGGTCGCGGAGGTTCAGCTGATGGCTGCGGCAAGAGCGCGCCGCCCGACCGAGGATCCCGTCTGGGCCAAGGTGCTGATCATTGGCCTGATGCTGGTCTTCCTGGGTCTCGTGCTGATCCTGCCGCTGGTGGCGGTGTTCGCCGAGGCGCTGCGCAAGGGGCTGCAACCAGCCTTGGACGCCATCGCCACGCCCGACGCTCTGGCGGCCATCAAGCTGAGCCTGATCACCGCGGCCATCGCCGTGCCGTTCAACGCGGTGTTCGGCCTCTGCGCGTCCTGGGCGATCGCCAAGCACCATTTCCCCGGCAAGGCGCTGCTGATCACCCTGATCGACCTGCCGTTCTCGGTGTCGCCAGTGGTCGCGGGCCTGATGTACGTAATGGTCTTCGGCCTGCAGGGCTGGTTCGGCGAGCGGCTGATCGACCACGACATCAAGATCATCTTCGCCACGCCCGGCATCATCCTGGCCACGATCTTCGTGACCTTCCCGTTCATCGCCCGCGAGCTGATTCCGCTGATGCAGGAGCAGGGGGTTTCGGAGGAGGAGGCGGCCGTCTCGATGGGCGCGTCGGGCCTCTACACGTTCTGGCGGGTAACCGCGCCCAATGTGCGCTGGGGCTTGCTGTACGGCGTGCTGCTGTGCAACGCCCGGGCTATGGGCGAGTTTGGCGCCGTATCGGTGGTCAGCGGCCACATCCGCGGCTTGACCAACACCATGCCGCTGCACGTGGAAATTTTGTACAACGAGTACGACTTCGTCGCCGCCTTCGCGGTCGCCGCCCTGCTTTGCCTGCTGGCGATCCTGACCCTGGTGCTGAAGGGCGTGCTTGAGATCGCCCAACCCGACGTCAAGGGCGGCGGCGGACACTAGAGGGCGATCGCATGCGACAACCCTCTAGCTTCTTTTGTTTTGTCGCGTTTTCTTCACGCGAACCGCGCCCCACTTCGCTTGAAAACGCTTTGAATGACCGGAACGCACTGATCCCATGACCATCTCCATCCGTTCCGTCGAGAAGAAGTTCGGGCGCTATCCGGCCCTGAACCAGGTCGACCTCGAGATCGCTGACGGCGAGCTCGTGGCGCTGCTGGGCCCTTCGGGCTCGGGCAAGACGACGCTGCTGCGCACCATCGCCGGCCTGGAATTTCCCGACGAAGGCCA
Organism: Caulobacter sp. DWP3-1-3b2; assembly: GCF_049896325.1. NCBI lineage: Bacteria > Pseudomonadati > Pseudomonadota > Alphaproteobacteria > Caulobacterales > Caulobacteraceae > Caulobacter > Caulobacter sp. DWP3-1-3b2. Next base: position 76,349 of record NZ_JAFCUB010000006.1, on the reverse strand, counting down.
GGTGCTGTTCGAGAACGAGGACGTGACCTTCGCCTCGGCCGCCGCGCGGCGGGTGGGCTTTGTTTTCCAGCAATATGCGCTGTTCAAGCACATGACCGTGGCCAAGAACATCGCCTTCGGCCTCGACGTCCGCAAGGGCAAGGACAAGCCGAACAAGGCAGAGATCGCGCGCCGAGTCGACGAGCTGCTGAAGCTGGTCGAACTGGACGGCCTGGGCAAGCGCTATCCCTCGCAACTGTCGGGCGGCCAGCGCCAGCGGGTGGCCCTGTCGCGCGCCCTGGCCGTGCAGCCCAGCGTGCTGCTGCTGGACGAGCCGTTCGGCGCCCTGGACGCCACGGTGCGCAAGTCGCTGCGCAAGGAGCTGCGCCGGGTGCACGACGCCACGGGCGTCACCACCATCTTCGTCACCCACGACCAGGAAGAGGCCCTGGAGCTGGCCGACCGGGTGGCGATCCTCAATGCCGGCCGCATCGAGCAGATCGGCACGCCGGACGAGGTTCACGACCATCCGGCCACGCCCTTCGTCTGCGGCTTCGTCGGCGAGGCCAACCGTTTCGAGGGCGTGGTGAGCGGCCAGCGCTTCACCGCCGGTCCGGTCGTGCTGGCGGCCCCGAACGCCCCAGACGGCGAGGCCGTGGCCTTCGTGCGACCTCACGACCTGGTGCTGGACGCGGCCGGTTTCCCCGCCAGTGTCGAGCGGGTTGTCATCCAGGGGCCACTCGCCAATATCGACGCCTCGCTGCCTGACGGCCGCCGCATCGACATCTCTGTGGCCCGCGACGAGGCCGTCCAGTTCACCGGCGAGATAAGGCTGTCAGCCCGCCGGACGCACGTGTTCGGGGTTTAGTATTCCGCTCATCCCGGCGAACGCCGCGACCCAGATGGCATGGCTTAGAGGCTGACGCCACAAGCTCTGAGACCGTCCAATCAACCACACCGCGACAGGATCTGGGTCCCGGCATTCGCCGGGATGAGCGGATTTATTATTGCTGCTGCTGCTGACGCTGTTGGTGCTCGCGGATGGCGTCGGCGCTGGCGCGGCGGCGACTGGCGCCGAAGGGCGTGGAGGGCCGAGGCAAGCGCAGGAATTCCGGTTCCGCCACGGCGGCGCGGGCGCGGCGCACCGAGACCCCGACGGCCAGATGGCTCTCGCTGTCGCCCTTGTAGACCCCCCGTGACGGGGTGACGTCGCCATAGTCGCGGCCGACCGCTACGGCCACGTGACGCTCGCCGGTCATGACATTATTAGTCGGATCAAAACCGATCCAGCGGTAGCTGGGCAGGAACACCTCGACCCAGGCGTGGGTGGCGTCCGGATCGGAGCGGTCGCCGGCCTCGCGGTCGGTGAACAGATAGCCCGAGACGTAGCGAGCCGGCATGCCCCACGAGCGACAGATGGCCAGCATGATGTGGGCGAAATCCTGGCAGACCCCGCGCTTGGCCTCCAACGCCAGATCGATCGGGCTGTCGGCGTCAGTGACCCCGGGATCATACTCGAACGCCTTGTAGATCGTGTCGCACAGCGCCTGGACGGCCGAGAACGGATCGCGGCGGCGCAGTTCTTCGATATCGTGCGCATCCATGAAGGCCTGTAGCGCCGGGGTGACCTGCACGAAGCCGTGGGGCTGGAGGTAGTCAAAACATTCGCCCCGCACGAAGGTGCTCTTCAGCCGCTCCCACTCACCCATGTCGAGCGGCATGGGCCATTCCAGCACGGGCTCGGTCTCAACGGCAGAGCGGGCGATGATGGTCAGTCCGTCATGCGGCTGGGGCACGTCGAAGTGATAAACGGCGTTGCCGAAGCTGTCGGCGTAGGAGAACACCTGGGCTGCCGGCTCGATCTCCAGCTCGAAGCTGACCAGCCGCTGGCGCGCGCTCTTCTGGGGCTGCATCCACAGCTCCATCAGGCTTTCGCGGACCGACCGCTCATAGTGATATTGCGTGATGTGACGGATCTCGAGCAGCACGGCGGAGTCTTTCTAAGCGGGCCCAGACTTAAGCAGGCAGGCGCATTTCGAGGGGATAGGCCACGAAGGTCTCATAAATCGCTTCGTGGATGCGCGAACATTCGTTGACCACGGTGGTCAGCAGGGCGCTGGCGCCCTGGGCCTGAAGCTCGTCCAGGTCCGCAAATTGGAGGCGGGCCTTGAGGCGGCCAGCCAGGCGCTCGGGACCGGTGCGGCCATTGGCCTCGGTATGACGTGCCAGGATCGCCAGGTGCTCCTCGATGCGTGAGGTGACGAAACGGATCGAGCGCGGGAAGTCCTCGTCGAAGACCAGGAATTCGAGGATGTGGCGCGGCTCGATCTCGGCGGTATAGACCCGCAGATAGGGCTCCAGGGCACAGGCCATCCGTAGCAGGCTGACCAAGGCGATGTGGTCGTTGATCACCCGGCCCGGTCCCTCGGCGAAGCAGACTTCCAGCAGGCTCGAGACCAACTGGGCGCGCTCCAGATACATCCCGACCATCATGAACCGCCAGCTCTCGCCATGGCTCATCGTGGTGTCGGCCGCGCCCTTGAATAGGTGAACGTCGGAAATCACGTCGTGCAGGAAGTTGGCCGAGCCGTCGGCGAATTCGCGACCGGCGTTCTCGTCGGTGACCCGCAGATAGAGCAGGTTCAGCCGCTCCCAGGTCTCGGTGGTGATCTGGTCGCGGACCTGCCGGGCATTTTCGCGAGCCCTCGCCAGCGACGAGACCACCGAATTGGTGTCGGCCCGGTCAAGCACCAGCGACCGAGCCGCCTCGAATGGGGCCAAGGCGCCGCTCTCGGCCTTGCCCACGGCCGACAGGGCGATCCACACGGCCTGGGCGCCGGCGTCGGTTTGGTCGAGCGTGGCGTTGAGCATCACGCTCGACAGCCGCGACAGGTGCTCGGCCCGTTCCATGTAACGGCCCAGCCAGTAGAGGCTGTCGGCCACCCGAGCGAGCATCATACGAGCGACCCTTCACTCAAAAAAACCAACATCATGCCAGGCCTCCCGCGCCGTTCGACGGCGTCTCTTCCGACAGCACCCAGGTGTCCTTGGAGCCGCCGCCCTGGCTGGAATTGACCACTAGCGAGCCGCGCTTCAGGGCCACCCGTGTCAGGGCGCCGGGCGTCACCACGGTCTTCTCGCCCGACAGGATGAAGGGCCGCAGGTCGACGTGGCGCGGCTCAATGCGGCCGTCGACCAGGCAGGGGGCGGTCGACAGCTGGATGGTCGGCTGGGCAATGTAGTTGGCCGGGTCTGCGGCCAGGGCGTCGGCGAAGTCCGAGCGCTCCTGGGCCGAGGCGTGGGGCCCGATCAGCATGCCATAGCCGCCGGACGCCCCCACAGCCTTGACCACCAGCTTGTCCAGATTGGCCAGCACGTGGCTCAGCTGGGCCGGCTCGCGGCAGAGGAAGGTCTCGATATTGGGCAGGATGGCGTCCTCGCCGAGGTAGTATTTGATGATCTCCGGCACATAGGCGTAGACGGCCTTGTCGTCGGCCACCCCGGTGCCGGGCGCGTTGCATATCACCACATTGCCGGCCCGATAGGCGTTGAACAGGCCTGCGGCCCCCAGCGACGAATCGCGGCGGAAGGCGAGGGGATCGATGAAGTCGTCGTCGACCCGGCGATAGATCACGTCCACCCGGCGCAGGCCCGTGGTTGTGCGCATGTAGACCATGTTGTCATGGACCACGAGGTCGCGTCCCTCGACCAGCGGCACGCCCATCAAGCGCGCCAGATAGGCGTGCTCGTAATAGGCTGAGTTGTAGACGCCGGGGGTTAGCACCACGACCTGCGGATTGGACCGCCAATCGGCGCTCATGCTTTTCAGCGTGGCCAGCAGCAGGTCGGTATAGCGCTCGACTGGCCGCACGCCGGCCTCACGATAGGCGCCGGGAAAGGTTCGCTTGGAGGCGTCGCGGTTGGCCAGCATGTAGGACACGCCAGACGGCACCCGCAGATTGTCCTCCAGCACGGCGAATTCGCCGTCCTGGCCCCGGATCAGGTCGCTGCCACAGACATTGGCGTACGACTTGTGCGGCACATAGACGTTCTGCATCTCGCGGCGGTACGAAGGGGCGCCCAGCACCAGTTCGCGCGGCACGACGCCATCCATCAGGATCTGCTGGTCGCCGTAGATGTCGGCCAGGAACATGTTCAGCGCTTGCAGGCGCTGGATCAGGCCGGCCTCGATCTTGGCCCACTCCTGGGCAGGCAGGATGCGAGGGAAAAGGTCGGTAGGGATGATCCGCTCGGTCGCGCTGTCGGCGCCATAGACCGTGAACGTGATCCCTTGAAGCAGGAAGGACCGCTCCAGCATGCGTTGGCGATCGGCCAGCTCGCCGGCGCCGAGGGTTGAGATGCGGGTTTGCAAGGCCGCGTAATGGCCCCGGACTTCGCCGCCCTGGGCGATCATCTCGTCATAGGGGACACCCGGCAGATAGGCCGCCCCCGTCATGGGCAGGCTGGGGGAGTTGTTGATGTCCTGAATTTTCGCCGCCACGCCTGTGTCCACTCTATCCGCCCTGCACGCCGAATTGGGCCAGCATGTTCGCCTCAACCTAGAACGTCGCCCAGCCGCAAGCGGCGCTTTTCTCGCCGAGTCATCTCGATGTGCATGACTGCCCAGTATTTGGGCGCCTTTGGCCAGGCGAGAGAAGCGCTTGGCTAAGCTGTTCCGTTGCATTCGTGGCGTGACACGCGGCAGGGGGACGACTAACAGGGGTTCGGGGGCGTTCCGCGCGGGGACCTGAAGGCTTGGTGCGTAAGAGATTTGCCCTTGGCGTAACCGTCGCGACCCTGTTGGTCGCGGGCCACGCCAGTGCGAACGAACCCACGGCGACCATTACAGGCGTCGAGGATCGTGCGCTCCGCGAGGCGATTCAGCGCGCCATGTCGGAAGCGAAGAATCCGCCGCGAAGCCGCTCTGAAGCCCGGCGCCGGGCGCGAGACGCTGGCGACGTCGTCGTCGCCGTGCTCAGGGCTGAAGGGTATTACGGCTATGTCGTCGAGCCCGATGTCAGCGAAGCCGACCCGCCTCGCGCCGTTCTGAAGATTATACCAGGCCCGGTGTTCGTGATCGCTGATCCGAAGCTGGCCTGGATCGGCGCGCCGCCGGACGAGGGCGTCGTCAAGCGCGCCGAGAGCGTCATCCGCTTGACGCCGGGGGAACCCGGGCGGGCCGCTGATGTGCTGGCGGCCGAGGGGCGCGTCGTCGCGCAGGTGCAGCAGTTGGGCTATGCCGACGCCGCCGCCGAGCCGCGCGAAGTGATCGTCGACCACGCCGACCACACCGTCCGCCCGACCTTTCAAGTCGCCGCCGGCGACCTGGTCAAGGTTGACGGCGTGGAGGTAGTCACCCACGGGCGATCCAACCCCGCCTGGGTCCAGCACTTGGCGCCCTGGACGATGGGCGATGTTTACCAGCCCGACGACATCGCCGAATTGGAGCGCCGGCTGCGGGACACAGGCGTCTACGACACCGTTTCCGTCTCGTTGGCCCCCAAGGAAAAGCTGCGCCCTGATGGCCTGCGCCCGGTGATGGTGACGCTGTCGGATCGGAAGTCCAAGACGATCGAACTGGGCGCGGGATACTCGTCTACCGACGGCCCCGGCGTCGACGCCAAGTGGATCCGCTACAACCGGTTCCGCCGCGCCGACACCACCACCCTGACGGCCCGCCTGGCCAAGCTCGACAGCCGACTTGAAGCCGAACTGGCCTTGCCGCATTGGCGGCGCAGCCAGCAAACCCTCAAGCTCGACACCTCGATTTTTCGTGACGACACCGACGCCTATCTGGAAACTGGAGCCCATATCGGCGCCGACCTGACCCGTCGCCTGCGCCCCACCGTCTATCGCACCTATGGCGTGGCCTTGGACTTGTCGCAGATCGACTCGCTGACGACCGAAAACGGCTTGACCACCAGCACGCGCCAGAACTTCGCGACCCTGACCACGACGGCCGCCTACGCCTGGGATAAGTCCGACAGCGTGCTGGACCCGACCAAGGGCTGGCGACTGGAGGTCCAGGGCGAGCCCACCGCCATTACCGGCGACACGACGATGGCCTTCCTGAAGGTGCAGGCCCAGACCTCGGCCTATCTGCCCTTTGGCAAGGGCGCCAAGACGGTGATCGCCGGCCGGTTCAAGGCCGGCCAGATCTTGGGCGGCGCCATGCCGGAAACGCCGGCGTCCCGGCGCTTCTATGCGGGCGGCGGCGGCTCGGTGCGGGGCTATTCCTACCAGGCCATCGGCCCGCGCATCGACAACACCACCACGCCGCAAGGCGGGCTTTCGCTGCTGGAGACCTCGCTCGAGGTCCGCCACCGTTTCACCGAGCACTGGGGCGGGGTGGCCTTCATCGACGCCGGCGGCGTGGGCGTAGACAAGTGGCCGAGCGGCGACGACTTCGGGGTCGGTGTCGGCCTTGGCGTCCGTTATGATCTCGGTTTCGGCCCGATCCGCGCCGACATCGCCATGCCGCTCAGCAAGCGTGAGGGCGACCCGGCGTTCCAACTCTACATCAGCATCGGGCAAAGCTTTTGACCGACGCATCGCCGCCGCCCCAAACAGAGCCAGAGACCGTGCCCGAAGCCGCCGTAGAGGCGGTGGTCAAGGTCGCGCGCAAGATTGGCTGGCCGGGCCTGCTGGTGATCGTCTCCGTCAGCCTGGTGCTGATCGTCGCGCTGCTGCTAGGCGGCGTCCGCTTCGGCGCGATCACGCCGCAGGGGCGCGCCTTCCTGGAAGCGCGGACCAGCGGCCTGAAGCTGGGCCGCATCGGCCGCCTCAAGATCGAGGGCCTGAGCGGCGATATCTGGCGCGAGTTCGGCGTGCGCCGCCTGACGATCAGCGACGAAAAGGGCGTCTGGCTCGAAGCCGCCGACCTACGCGTCGACTGGAAGGCCGCTGAACTGTTTGGGCGACGGTTCCACGCCAACGACATCCGGGCGCGCCAGGTCACCGTGCTGCGCCCTCCGACTCTCACGCCCAAGGGAAAGTCGAGCGCCGCGCCCCTGTCGATCGCTATCGACCATCTGGCCCTGCGCCTGGTTACGCGACCGGAATTCAGCCGTCAGGCCGGCGATTTCGACATGAGCGGCGACTATGAATCGGAGCGCTTCGGCGGGCAGAAGGGCAATCTGGCTGTGCTTAGCCGCATGCACGCCGGTGACCATCTGAAACTGGTCTTCGACCTGGGCCGAGACAAGACCTTGCTGCTTGACGCCCAGGCTCAGGAGGCCAATGGCGGCGCCCTGGCCGGGGCGCTGGGTCTGTCGCCCGACCGGCCTTTCGACCTCGACGCCAAGGCCACCGGCACCACCAGCCAAGGCGCCTTCACCGTTCTGGCGCGCTCGGGCGCGGCCACGCCGCTGAAGGCGGGCGGCGCCTGGAACGCCCAGGGCGGTTCGGCCGCCGGGCATATCGATCTGGCCGCCTCCACCTTGACCGATCGCGAGGAAAAGATGTTCGGCGCGGACGCCGCCTTCTCGATCGTTGGGCGCAAGGCCGGCGCGTTGAACGATCTCGACGTCAAGATCGACAGCCCGAACCTGAACCTTACCGCACATGGCCTGGCCGACCTGGCCAAGCGCGTCACTGGATCCGCTGGCCTGGCGTTCAACGCCAGGGTGAAGGACCTGTCGAAGATCACGCCGATGCCCGAGCTGGGCGCCGGCGTGGCCGACGGCGTGTTTCGCCTCGACGCGCAGGGTTTCTCGATCGACGGCCGTGTCGATGTTGGCGACCTCTCCTGGTTGGGCTATCGGCTGGCTCGCGCCAGGGGGCCGGCCAGCGTCGCCTGGAGGCGCGGCGAATTGGTGATCAAGGCCGACGCCACCACCGAGGGCGGCGCGGGCGAGGGCCTGCTGGCCGTGCTGGGGCGCACGCCGTCGGTTCAGTTCGAGGGGGCGCAGCTCAAGGACGGCCGCTTCCTGATCCGTTCGGCCAAGGTGAATGCGCCCAACCTCGTGGTCCTGGCCCAGGGCGAGCGAGGCATTTTGGGCGGCCTTTCGTTCAAGGGTGAGGCCAAGATTGGCTCCCTGGCGCCGGTTCGGCCTGGCATGGCCGGCCAGGTCACCGCCAAGTGGTCGGCCAGCCAGTCGGCCGGCAAGCCGTGGATGCTGACGGCCGACGCCCGAGGCGCCAATTTCGCCTCGGGTCTTTCGGAGCTGGATCGCCTGCTGGGCAAGACTCCGCGTCTGGAAGCCCGCGCGGCTTGGGCGGACAATCGCCTGTCGGTGGCCGACGCCAAGCTCGACGGCGCCGCCGCCTCGGTGCGGACCTCGGGCGTGCTTGGTCCGGGACCCGCCCTGGGGTTCAAGCTGGATTGGACGGCGACAGGACCCTTCCGCGCTGGTCCGGTGGAGATCGCCGGCAAGGCCAAGGGCACGGGCGCGGTAACCGGAACGCTCACGGCGCCCAAGGCCGACCTGATCGCTGATTTCGACTCGATCGACGTGCCGCGCCTGCCGTTGAAGGACGCCCACATCGTGCTGTCTTTCGCCAAGCGGGCCGATGGCGCCGACGGCGTGGTGACGATTAACGCTGGCAGTACCTATGGTCCGGCGCGTGGCCACGCGGCGTTCAACTTCGCGCAGGGCGGACTTGAGCTCTCCGACCTCGATGTCGACGCCGGCGGGGCCGCGGCCAAGGGCGCGGTCTCGCTACGCAGCGGCCACCCCGCGACCGCGGACCTTACCGTCAACGTCGGCCCTGGGGCCTTTCTGGCGCAGGGCGCGGTGAAGGGCACGGCCAAGATCGTCGATAGCGCGGCCGGTCCTGCCGCGCAGATCGACCTCGTCGCCGATGATGTGGTCGGCGGCGCCTGGAAGGTCCGTCACGCGGCGATCAAGGCGTTCGGGCCCATGAACCGCCTACCGCTGACGCTGGATGCGCGCGGCGAAGCGCCATCCGGGCGTTGGACGCTCGCCGGGTCGGGCGTGCTGAGCGAGGCGGGCGATCAATATCTGCTCGCCCTCGACGCCAACGGCGCCATGGGCCGAACGACGGTCAAGACGCGCGAAGCCGCGCAAATCCGCTTCGGTGGCCCCCGCACCAGCGCGCGCCTACGCCTGGCCGTCGGTGACGGCCAGGCCGACCTGGACGCCGATGTCGGCGGCGACCTCGCCACGCTGCGCGCGGAACTGGTCGGAGTAAGTTTGACCGCCCTGAACTCAGACCTGGTCGGCAGGATCGATGCCCGCGCCACGCTCAATGGTTCTGGTCCCGTATTGACGGGTGATTTCAACGCCACGCTGACGGGAGCCCGGGAGCGCGGCTCAAAGCCTGAACAATCGCTGAACGCTCAGATTCGTGGGGCGCTGCGCGACAGCCAGATGACCATCAACGCCACCAGTTCCAATAGCCAGGGCCTGAGCGCCCAGGCAGATGTGACCCTGGCCACCGTGGCCTCGGCCAAGCCGTTCCACTTGGCGATCGATCGGACCCGACAGGTGCTTGGTCGTTTCCAGGCTCGTGGCGAAATCAAACCCCTGTGGGATCTTCTTGGCAGTTCCGAGCGCAGCGTGTCGGGCAAGATTGACGCCGATGGCTCGCTGGCCGGCACCCTCGCCGATCCCCGCCTGACCGGTCGCGCCAGCCTTGAGGGTGGCCGGGTGGATGACGGCCAGACGGGCTTCAGCCTTCGTGACGTCAATGTCAGCGTGGCGCTGGCCGACAACGCCATCGACGTCAGCAAGGCGACGGCTGGCGACGGGCAGGGCGGCACGTTGTCGGGCGCCGGGCGCATCAGCCTGGCCCGCGGTGGCGTGGGCAGCTTCCGCCTGGACCTCAAGGGTTTCAAGGTCATCGACAACGACCTGGCCTCCGCCACGGCCACCGGCCAGACGACGATCAACCGTGGCGCGGACGGCAAGGTCAAGCTGACCGGCGCCCTGGTGCTCGACCGCGCCGACGTCTCGGCCCAGACCAAGACGCCAGTCGGCGTGGCGTCCATGGATGTGGTTGAACGCAATCGCCCAGCCGACCTGCAGCAAGGCGTCGAGCCACGCAAGGTCACGCCGGGTTCGGGAATGACGCTGGACGTCACCCTGAAGGCTCCGCGCCGGATCTTCGTGCGTGGCCGGGGGCTCGACGCCGAACTGTCGCTGGACGCCCATGTCGGCGGTTCGACCAACAGCCCGACGCTGGACGGCGAGGCGCGGATCGTGCGCGGCGAATACGATTTCGCCGGCAAGCGGTTCGAATTCGCGGACGAGGGCGTGGTGCGCCTGGCCACCCAGCTCGACCGTATCCGGCTGGACCTGACGGCGGTCCGCGAAGACCCGACCCTGACGGCTGTTGTGCGCATTCAAGGCACGGCCGCCAAGCCCGAGATCACGCTGACCTCCAAGCCGGAACTGCCGAGCGACGAGGTGCTGTCGCAGGTGCTGTTTGGATCGTCGGCCGCCAACCTGTCCCCGATCGAGGCCGCGCAACTGGCCTCGGCCCTGGCGGCCCTGGCCGGCGGCGGGGGTTTCGACGTGATCGGCAACCTGCGCAGCCTGGCCGGTCTGGACCGGCTGTCCTTCGCCGAAAGCGCCACGGGTATGACGGTTTCCGGCGGCAAGTATGTCACCGACGACGTCTATGTGGAGATCATCGGCGGCGCGCGCGATGGTCCCGCCGCTCAGGTCGAGTGGCGTATTCGCCGGACCCTGTCGCTGGTCTCCAAAATCGGCGGCCAAGGCGACGCCCAGCTTTCGGTGCGGTGGAGAAAAGATTATCAATGATCTGGCTTCCGGCTGATCCCCGCGCGACCGATCAGGGTCCGGAGCAAGGCTGTTGCGCGGACACCCGGTTTTCCCAGGCAAGGAAGCACGAAACGTCCGCGGCCCTTGGTTTAGGTTGAACTGAGGGAGACACCGATTTCATGCGACTCAATGACGAAGATCGCGCGGTGCTGGATCATCTGGCCGGCCAAGGCGCGCTGATCATTGAGCGAGCGATTGCTTGGTGCGCGATAAATTCCGGAAGCCATCATCTGGCAGGTCTTGAGCGCCAGCGGCAAAGTTTGCTCGAAGCCTTCGCGGGCCTGCCGGCGGCTCCGACCGAGATACCGCTGGCCGCTTCGCCGGAGATCGGCGCCAATGGCAAGATCGGCGAGCGCGCCCATCCGTCGGCGATCGCGGTCGTGGTGCGGCCCGAGGCGCCGGTCCAGGTCGTGCTGACCGGCCACTATGACACCGTCTATCCCGAAACCAGCAGCTTCCAGACCGTGACGACGCGCGCCGACGGGGCCCTGCACGGACCGGGCATCGCCGACATGAAGGGCGGAATCTCGGTGATGCTGGCGGCGCTGGAGGCTTTCGAGCGTCATCCGCTGGCTGGCCGCGTCGGCTACCGCGTGCTGCTGTCGCCGGATGAGGAGATCGGCTCGGTCGCCTCGGCCCCGATCCTGGCAGAATTCGCTCGCCTGGGGCATGTCGGCCTGACCTACGAGCCGGCGCTGGCCGACGGCTCGCTGGCCAGCGCTCGCAAGGGCTCGGGCAACTTTCACGTCGTGGTCCACGGTCGAGCCGCCCACGCGGGCCGCGACTTCGCCGCCGGCCGCAACGCGGTGATGGAGGCGGTGCGCATCGCCCAGGCCCTGCACGCCCTGAACGGCCAGCGCGAGGGCGTCACCTGCAACATCGCCAAGATCGACGGCGGCTCGCCGCTGAACATGGTGCCAGACGTCGCGGTGGTGCGCTTCAATGTCCGCTTCCCGGCCGCCGAGGACGCTACCTGGTTCCAGGACGAAGTCGATCGGATCGTCGCCTCGACCACGGGGGAGGGCCTGCACGCTCACCTGCATGGCCGCGTCACCCGTGGCGCCAAGCCCTTCAACGCCGCGCAGCAGCGCCTGTTCGGCGCGGTGAAGGCGGTCGGCGCCTTGCTGGGGCAAGAGATCGGCTGGAAGCCGTCGGGCGGCGTCTGCGAAGGCAACAATCTGTTCGCTTCGGGCCTGCCCAATGTCGATACGCTGGGCGTGCGCGGCGGCGACATCCACAGCGAGGCCGAACATGCTTGGCCAGACAGCTTTGTGGAGCGCGCCCAGCTATCGGCCCTGATCCTGATGAAGCTGGCGAGCGGCGAGATCGACGGTCCCGCCTTGCGCGCGGCCATGACCGACCTCGCGGAGACTGTTTGAATGCTTGTCGTCCGTCCCGCCGTGCCTGCTGATTTCGACAGCCTGATGGAGTTGGCCGTCCTGTCGGGCCGCGGCTTCACCAGCCTGCCGGAGGATGAGCAAACGCTGCGCTCCCGGCTTGCCTTGTCCCAGGCCAGCTTCCACTCCGAGGTCGCCGCGCCCGAGGCTTGGTACACCCTGATGCTCGATGACCTGGAGGCCGGCGACGTGATCGGCGTGGCCGGGGTCAAGGCGGGGGTGGGTTTGAAGCGGCCGCATTTCTCGTTCCGCGTCGTGACCTTGGCGCAGTCTTCTCCCACGCTCGACAAGCGTTTCGACCACCGCGCCCTGGTGCTGGTCAACGAGTGCGCCGGCTGGTCGGAGGTCGGCTCGCTGTTCCTCAAGCCCGAGCGTCGCAAGGGCGGGGCCGGGCGCTTGCTGGCCCAGTCGCGCTACATGCTCATTGGCCTGGAGCCGCAGCGCTTCGCCGAGATGGTGCTGGCCGAACTGCGCGGCTGGTTCGACGAGGACGGCAGCTGTCCGTTCTGGGACCACGTGGCCAGCAAATTCTTCCGGCTCGAGTTCGACGAGGCCGACATGATGAGCGCGTCGACCGATGGCCAGTTCATCCTCGATCTGGCGCCGCGACACCCGATCTACGCCGAGCTGCTGCCACAACCCGCTTCGGAGACCATCGGCCGGGTGCATCGCGAGGGCGAGGCGGCCCGCGCCATGCTGGAGACCGAGGGCTTCCGATTTTCCGGTCTCGTGGACATCTTCGACGCTGGCCCAACCGTGGCGGCCCGGCGCGACGACATCAAGACGGTGCGAGAAGGGCGGCGGCTACGCGTCAGGCTGGGTGAAGACGCCTATGGCGAGGAAGCGCTGATCTGCTCTGGGGCGGTATCGAGTTTTCGGGCGGTGCGCACACCCGTGCTGATCGATGGCGAGAGCGCGATCATCGGCCGCGACGCGGCTTCGGCCCTGGGAGTCCAGGACGGCGAAATGGTGCGGGTGAAGGCATGAGCGGCGGCGTGTTCATCGATGGCGTATGGCGCGCGGGCGCCGGCGCCGAGGCGGTCTCGATCGACCCGACGACAGGCGCGGTGATCTGGCGCCAGGCGACGGCTTCGACGGCCGACGTGGTCGCGGCGCTTTCGGCGGCGCGCAAGGCGTTCCTGGCCTGGGGCGACCGTCCGCGTGACGAGCGGATCGCCGTCATGCGCCGCTACAAGGACGTGCTGGTCGCGCGCACCAGCGACTTCGCCGAGGCCCTGAGCCGCGAGACCGGCAAGGCGCTCTGGGAGACCAAGGCCGAGCTGGGCTCGATGGCCGGCAAGGTCGAGGCGTCGATCAAGGCCTATGAGGAACGCACGGGCGAGCACGAGAGCGCGATGGCCTTTGGCCGCGCCGTGCTGCGTCACCGACCGCATGGTGTGATGGCCGTGCTGGGACCATTCAATTTCCCCGGCCACCTGCCTAACGGTCATATCGTCCCAGCGCTGCTGGCCGGCGACACTGTGGTTTTCAAGCCCTCGGAAGAAACGCCGCTGGCCGGCCAACTGCTGGTCGAGGCGCTAGAGGCGGCGGGCGTGCCGGACGGTGTCGTCAACCTGATCCAGGGCGGCCGGGAGGTGGGCCAGGCGCTGATCGACCAGGAGATCGACGGCCTGCTGTTCACCGGCTCGGCGCAGGCCGGGGCGTTCTTCCGCCGCCACTTCGCCGATCGGCCCGATGTGATCCTGGCGCTGGAACTGGGCGGCAACAATCCGCTGGTGGTCTGGGACGCCGGCGACGTCCAGGCGGTGGCGGCCTTGGTCGTGCAGTCGGCCTTCATCACCACTGGCCAGCGCTGCTCCTGCGCGCGCAGACTGATCGTTCGCGATGACGCGAGCGGGAAGGCGGTGATTGACGCGGTGGCTGCCTTGGCCGAGCGCCTGGTCATCGGCGCCTGGAACGGCGGGGAGGAACCTTTCATGGGACCGCTGATCTCCGATCGGGCCGCCGCCATGGCTTTAGCCGGATCCGAGGCGATGCCCGGCAAGGCGTTGCGCGCCATGACGTCGGTCGATGGGCTGAGCGGCGCCTTTGTCTCGCCTGGCTTGGTCGACGTGACCGGTGAGACGATCCCCGACGAAGAGCTTTTCGCGCCGCTGCTGCAGGTGCGCCGGGTCGGTTCGCTCGACGAAGCAATCGCCGCCGCCAATGCCACCCGATACGGTCTGTCGGCGGGTCTTATCTCCAGTGAAACAGCGCATTGGGAGCATTTCCTGAAGCGTATCCGAGCCGGCGTCGTCAACTGGAACCGGCCGACCACGGGCGCGGCCGGGACCATGCCGTTCGGAGGCCTTGGCAGCTCGGGCAACCACCGCCCCAGCGCCTATTACGCGGCAGACTATTGCGCCTATCCCGTGGCCAGTTTCGAAGCGCCAAGCGTCGCCAATACCCTTAGCGATATTAAGGGCCTGCGGGAATGACCTCGCGCGCCGTCGAGGCCAATTGCGACGGGCTCGTCGGGCCGACACACTCCTATGTCGGGTTGTCGGCCGGCAATATCGCCAGCCAGGCCAATGCCGGCGAGGCCTCCAACCCACGCGCCGCAGTGCTGGAGGGGCTGACCAAGATGCGCCAGCTGGCCGACTGGGGGCTGCCGCAGTTCGTGCTGCCGCCGCATGAGCGGCCAGATTTGGCGCTGCTGCGGTCGATCGGCTTCTTAGGTTCCGACGCCAAGGTATTGGAAACAGCGTGGAAACAGGCTCCGGCCTTGGCCGCTACGTCCTGCTCGGCATCGCCGATGTGGGCGGCCAATGCCGCGACCGTCACGCCCAGTGCCGATACCGCTGATGGCCGCGTGCATTTCACGCCGGCCAACCTGCTGACCAACCTGCATCGCAGTCTCGAGGGCGAGCAGACCACGCGGTCTCTTCGCCGCCTGTTCTCCGACGAGGCCCGGTTCGCCGTGCACGACCCGCTGCTGGCCCAACCGCACTTCGCCGACGAAGGCGCAGCCAACCATGTGCGGCTTTGCGCCGATCACGGTGAGGCCGGCGTCAACCTGTTCGTGTGGGGTCGCGAAGCCTGGGAGCGCTGGGAAGGTCGCTATCCGGCCCGCCAGACCCGCGAGGCCTTCGAGGCGGTCGAGCGGCGGCATGGCGCGGCCCGGGGTGTCTTTGCGCGTCAGGGCATGGCGGCGATCAATGGCGGGGCGTTTCACAACGACGTGGTCTGCGTGGGCACTCGGGAGTGCCTGCTGTTTCACGAACGGGCCTTCGAGGATCGCGCGGCGATGGAGGCCGGTGTGCGCCGCGCCGCCCAGGGGCTGTTTGAACCGGCCTTCGTGGAGATCAGCGAAGCCGACCTGCCGATGGACGACCTGGTGAAAAGCTATCTCTTCAACTCCCAGCTCCTGGTCCTGCCCGGCGAGGACCGCCTGGTGCTGCTCGCCCCCGGCGAAACCCGCGACAACCCACGCGCCCACGCGGCGGCTCAGGCGCTGGCCAGCTCCAACGGTCCCATAGGTCGAGTGGAATATGTCGATGTGCGGCAAAGCATGCGCAACGGCGGTGGCCCTGCGTGCCTGCGGTTGCGCGTCGTGTTGACCGAGGTCGAGCTGGCGGCGACGAACGCCGGTCAACGGTTCGACGCCGCGCTGCACGAGCGCCTGAACCTGTGGGCCGCCCGCCGCTATCGCGATCGCCTGGCGCCGGCAGACCTGATCGACCCTTCCTTGATCGTCGAGGGCCGCGAGGCGTTGGACGAGCTGACGACGATCCTCAAGCTCGGTGGCGACTTCTATCCATTTCAGCGAGTTGCCTGAGCATGAGCGACTTCATCGTCCGACCCGCCATGCCGGAAGACGCGGCGGCCATCCTGGCGCTCCATCGCCGGGTCGCGGCAGAGCCTGGCGGCCTAGCGCGGCAGCCGGAGGAGGTCACTGAGGACTATGTCGCCCACGCCATGTCCGCGGCGGATGACGGGGGCTTCAACCTCTTGGCGGTTGGCGCGGACGGCGGCCTGTGCGGCGAACTTCACGTCGAGCGAATGAAGGTCCGGATCTTCGCCCATGTTCTGACCGATCTCACAGTGGCGGTCGATCCAGTCTGGCAGGGAAGGGGCGTCGGCTCAGCCTTGTTTCGCGCCCTGATCGAAGCCGCGCGCCAGGCCAGCCCGCCCGTGCGCCGGATCGAGCTTTGGACCGGCGCGGCCAATCTCGGCGCTCAACGGCTCTACCAGCGCCTGGGGTTTCAGATCGAGGGGCGGATGATCGCCCGCGGCCGACTGCCGGATGGCGGCGTGGACGACGACATCGTCATGGGTCTGCTGCTCGACTAGCCGCGCAGCGCCGCCAGCGCCGTCGGGAATCGCCTCGAAAGCGGGGCCTCGATATCGCCCAGCTCGACGGCATAGTCACCGGATCCCGCCGGCCGGAGTCCGCTCACCTGCGCCGGATTGACAAGCCACGAGCGATGGATACGAACGAAGCCGTGTTCGCTGAGCCGGGTTTCGAGGCCGTTGAGGGACGACCGCATCAACGGCCGCCGACCGTCGCGGAGCAGGAACTCGGTGTAGTTGCCCGCCGAACGCACGGCCAGGATTTCATCGACGGTGACGCGCAAGAGTCGAGCGCCGTCTCGGATGTCAAACGTGGCCGGGGCCGAGGGCGCTGGGGCCGATATGCCCGCCTGACGTCCGCTTCGCCGCAACGAGAGGTAACAGATGATCGAGGCCAGGCCATAGGCCATCATGTCCTTGCGGAATTCGTAGGGGAATTCGGTGGACAGCGACCCGAACTGATAAGGCTGATGCAGCAGCACGAAATAGGCTGCCTTGCGGAGCAGGACGAAGCCGCTGACGTGCAGCATCGAATAGATCACGACTGCCAAAACGTGAACGGGCGCGGCCTGCCACCAGCGTGGCGACGCCCGCGTGGTCCATAGCGCCACCAACGCCGGAATAGCGAAGATCACCAGCGTCACCAAGGCGCTGCTGCCCTCCCATATCGCGGGCGCCAGCGTGCCAAGGCGCGAGGCGTCATGCCTGATGGTCAGGACGTTGACGACGGCGATACAGGAGATCAGACCCACGCCGAGAAGCCAGGCGCGCCAAATGCCTTGCCGCTCCTCGCCGCTCATCCCGAAAACCGCGCCGCTGGCCGCCAATCGGTTTCCGCTCGTCCCTGCCAAGGCCCGCTGATCCCGTGGGTCTTGGCCTGTGGCGCGGGGCTGGGCCACGACCTTGTCATCCTTATTCAAACGGGTGCCCTCATGACCACGACCGTCTCAACCCCGACCCGCCGATACGATCTTGACTGGATTAGGGTCAGTGCGTTCTTCCTGCTGATTCTGTATCACGTCGGCATGTTCTACGTGCCCTGGGAGTGGCACGTGAAGTCGCCTCATCCCGTTGAGACCCTGGAATTGGCGATGTTCGTGACCAATCCTTGGCGGTTGACTCTGCTGTTTCTGGTCTCCGGAGCGGCGACCCGGTTCATGGCAGACAAGACGACGGTAGGTAAATTGACCGGGGCGCGGATGGCGCGCCTCCTGCCGCCGCTGCTGTTTGCCATGTTCGTGATCGTGCCGCCGCAGTCCTACTACCAGGTCGTCGAGTACGCGGCGGCCCACTCGGCGGGGCCTGGCTCGGCCTTCTCCTACGGAGATTTCTGGATCAAGTATGTCACGGGGTCTGGTCACTGGTGTTCGGCGGACGGCTGCCTGACCACCCCGACCTGGAACCATATGTGGTTCGTGGCCTATCTGCTGTTCTACACCCTCGTGCTGGCCGGCCTGCTGCTGATCTGGCGCCGGTTGGGCGAGCACCTGCAAGCCGCCGCCGAACGCGTGTTGAACGGCCCTGGCCTGATCCTGTGGCCCATCGTGTTTCTTGGCCTCGTTCGCGCCTGGCTCTATCCGCGCTACGGCGAAACCCATGCCCTGGTCGGTGACCACTATGTGCACGCCGTGTCGTTCTCGGCTTTCTTGCTCGGCTTTGGCTTGGCCAAGTCGGAGGTTCTTCGCGAACGCCTGATCGCCGCGCGTTGGCTTGCCCTGGGCCTGGCGGTCGCGGCCTATGCCGGATGGGCGACCTATGCCTGGGTCTATCGCGCCGGCACGCCGATCCCGCCGGAAGGTCTGCGTTGGGCGATGCGCTTCGTCTACACGACCGACACGTGGTGCGCGATCGCCGCGATCCTGGGGTTCGGCGCCAAGTATCTCAACCGGGGCGGGCCCATCCTTCGCTACCTGACGGTGGGCGTCTTCCCGTTCTACCTCGTGCACCAGACCTTGATTGTGGTGATGGCTCACCATCTGGCCAAGCTGGGTTTGCCCCAGCCTTTTGAGGCCTTGATTCTGATCGTCTTCACCTTCGCGGGCTGTTTCGCGACCTACGAGATCGTGAGGCGGATTCCAGGCGTGCGCCTGCTGTTTGGCCTCAGGGGCGATCAGTCGCCCGCTGAGGCCAAGAGCCCTCCGGCCTTCGCATAGGCCTGGCTGCCGGTAGTGATCACCCGGTCGGCGCTGATGATCTCGGCGATGCCGAGGTCGGCCGCGCCGGCCAGCCGATCATAGAGCGGGGCGAAATCGCGCAGGGTGACCGCCTGCAAGGACTGGATCGATGGAATGACGAAATAGACCTGCTGGAAATCGTCGATCCGATAAGGCGTGCGCATCACCCGCTCGAGATCGAACCCCAGCCGATTGGGCGAGGCGCTGTCCAGGGCGAACAGCGATTCGGTACGCGACGAGACGATTCCGGCCCCATAGATGCGCAGGCCAGCCTCGGTTTCGATCAGCCCGAACTCGACCGTGTACCAGTAGAGCCGAGCGAGATTGGCCAAACGTCCCAGACTGAGCGCCCGCTGGCCGCCTTGGCCATAGGCCTGCATGTAGTCGGCGAACACTGGGTCCGTCAGCATCGGCACGTGGCCGAAGACATCGTGGAAAATGTCCGGCTCCTTCAGATAGTCCAGTTGGTCCGCCTTGCGGATGAACTGGCCGGCGGGGAAGCGGCGGTTGGCCAGGTGGTCGAAGAACACGTCATCGGGCACCAGGCCCGGCACGGCCACCACGCTCCAGCCGGTCAGGCGTTGCAGTTCCTCGTTGATCCGATGGAAGTCAGGGATGCCGGATCGGTGCAGGTCAAGGGCGTCGAGGCCGCGCAGGAATTCGTCGCAGGCCCGCCCTGGCAGCAATGCGGTCTGGCGTTCGTAAAGTGTGATCCAGACGTCGTGCTCGGCCTGGGTGTAACTTTCCCAGCCTTGGTCGATTGTCCAATCAAGCCTCGCCCCCGGGGGCGGGCCGCCGCTAAAACCATCCGCGCTCATCCGCAGAGATTACGCCCGCCCAACGGCAAATTCCCTTCGGAATTGCGCGATAGCCGGCGGTCGTCGGCAGAGACGTTGCGTCTAGTGAGAAATTCGGGGGCGAAGCTTGTAGGCGCCCCGATCGAAACTCTCGAAGATCACCGCAGCCTGGGGGTGGCCCACGGGGTCCCCCGTCTGGTCGGCCAGCAGGTTCTGCTCGGAGACATAGGCGACATAGGTGTTGTCGTCATTTTCAGCCAACAGATGGTAGAACGGCTGGTCCTTGGTCGGCCGGATGTCCTCGGGAATGGAATTCCACCACTCCTCGGTGTTGGCGAACACGGGATCGACGTCGAACACGACGCCCCGAAACGGGAAGATCCGGTGTTTGACCACTTGGCCGATCGCGAACTTGGCAAATCTCGAATTCATGCGTGCAGCCTAATCCGAGTCTTCTGACCAGAAGCTGAACGTAGAGTTCCGTTGGCGGATAACAAGGCGACGCCTTTCGGCTGGGGAATCCCGTTGCTATGCTGGCTCTTGAAGTGAGGCGGTTCGGTTCGAATCGTCTGCGAGACAAGGTGGAACAACCATGTCGGAGGCGCAGGTAGCGCCCGGCGCGCCTCAGCCTCAAGGCTCGGGCAGGCGCCGGCCGCCAGGCGAGCAGTCGTGCTATGCGGCGCTCGACCTGGGAACGAACAATTGCCGCCTGCTGGTGGCGACTCCGTCCCCACGAGGATTTCGCGTCGTCGAGGCCTATTCCCGGATCGTCCGGCTGGGTGAGGGGCTTTCACGGAGCGGCCGCCTGTCCGAGGAGGCGATGGACCGCTCGATGGCGGCCTTGAAGGTCTGCGCCGAGAAGATTCGCCGTCGCAAGGTTCTTCGGATCAAGGCCGTCGCGACACAGGCCTGTCGGGGCGCGACCAATGGTCCCGATTTCGTGCGCCGCGTGGCCGAGGAGACCGGCTTGCGCCTGGAGATCATCACGCCGAAGGAAGAAGCCCAACTGTCGGTGGCCGGCTGCATGAGCCTGTTCGACCGCGAGGCCGAGGCGGCGTTGGTCGTCGATGTCGGCGGCGGATCGACCGAGCTGTCCTGGGTTGATCTCAAAGGAGGCGGGCTCGACGCCAAGCCTCGGCAATTCGCCGCCTGGAGGCTGCCGATCAAGGCCTGGCTGTCGATTCCGATCGGCGTGGTCACCCTGGCCGAGCGCTTTCCCGAGGGCGAGCGAGTGGAGGAGGGCTGGTTCCGGGCCATGGTCGATGAGGTCAAGGGCAGGATCGAAGCCTTCCCGCACGCCGAACCGATGCGCGCCCTGTTCGAAAGTGGCCGGGCCCACATGGTCGGCACGTCCGGCGCCATCACCAGCCTGGCGGGCCTGCATTTGGGTCTGCCGCGTTATGATCGCAACGTGGTCGACGGCCTGTGGATGCACCGTCACGAATGCGAGGCGGCGGCCGATCGGCTGCTGACTCTGACAGCCAAGGAACGCGCCTTGGAGCCCTGTATCGGCGCCGACCGCGCCGACCTCGTCCTGGCTGGCGCGGCGATTTTGCAGGCTGTTCAAGAGCTTTGGCCGTGTTCTCGCGTGCGTGTCGCCGATCGGGGGCTTAGAGAGGGGCTTCTGATGTCCCTGATGTCCGACCAGCAGAAGAAGCCGCGCCGGCGTCGGCGCGGCGGCGCGGGTCGCTCCAGGCCCGAGACGGTGAACCCATGAACGACGAGCCCCCCCGCAAGCGCATGGTCAAGCCGCCCGCCGGCGGCAATGACGGCGGCCGGGCCAAGCCGGCGCGCCTGAAGACCGCCTTTGGTCGTACGCCTTCGCAGCAGGCCTGGCTGGAGCGGCAGATCAACGACCCGTTCTCGGCCAAGGCCCGGGCCCTAGGGTATCGCAGCCGCGCGGCCTTCAAGATCAGCGAGATCGACGACAAGCACCACTTCTTCAAGAAGGGCTCCCGCGTCATCGACCTGGGCTGCGCGCCGGGTGGGTGGCTGCAGATGGCCACGGAGCGCGGGGTCACCGACATCGTCGGCGTCGATCTGCTGCCGGTCGATCCCGTCGCGCCCGCGCATATCCTGGAAATGGACTTCACCGACCCGGCCTGTCCGCCCAAGATGCTGGAGTTGTTGGGTGGCGCGCCGGACTTGGTCATGTCCGACATGGCTCCCAACACCGTCGGCCATCGCGAGACCGATCACTTGCGCATTGTCGGCCTGATCGAGATCGGCGCCGATTTCGCGATCGAGGTGCTCAAACCAGGCGGCGCCTTCGTCGCCAAGGCCTTTCAAGGCGGCGAGACGGCAGCGGTGATCGCCCAGTTGAAGAAGAACTTCACCAAGGTCGTGCACTTCAAGCCCAAGGCCAGCCGCAGCGACAGCTCCGAGGTCTTTCTGGTGGCGACGGGGTTCAAGGGGCGTTGATCGTTAAGCATGGATTTTCGCATCGTTTGATGTCATATTTCATGCAAACTTGGAACTGACGATGCGAACCACCCTAGCGCTGGATGACGATCTCTTGGCGCGAGCGACCGCGCTCACAGGCATCGAAGAAAAGACCGCGCTGGTCCGCGAGGCTCTGAAAGCCTTGGTGGAACGTGAAAGCGCGCGTCGCCTCGCTCGCCTTGGCGGAAGCGAGCCCGATGTCGCAAGCGTTCCTCGTCGGCGGCCCGAACCGGCGTGATCCTCGTCGACACGTCGGTCTGGATCGATCATCTCCGGACGTCGAACCTCACGCTGACGCGGTTGCTTGAAGATGGACGAGTGATCTCGCATCCCTTCGTGGTCGACGAGATTGCGCTCGGCAACCTGCGGAATCGGCGCGAGGTTCTGGAAGCCCTCACGCAGTTGCCGCAGGCCGTTGAAGCGCGAGACGAAGAGGTGATGACTTTCATCGAAGCCCATAGCCTCCACGGCGAGGGCGTAGGCTATGTGGACGCTCACCTCCTGGCGGCCGTAAGGCTGACGACTGACGCGAGGCTATGGACAGGTGATCGGCGGCTGCGGGACCTCGCGGAGCGACTTTCCGTCGCCTTTCATCCCGAAGGGTGAGCGGAATTCGCGTCCTTCATGGCCAAGCGGGTCGACACGGCGGCCTCCCGTAGGTATACGCGGCTCGCAAAATGGAGACTCCAATGGAGATTCGCGAAGGGCTCACCTTCGACGACGTTTTGCTCGAACCCGGTCCGTCCGACGTCATGCCCACCCAGGTGACGACCGAGACCAAATTCACGCGTGAAATCAGTCTGAACATCCCGCTCGTGTCCGCCGCTATGGACACCGTGACCGAAAGCCGCCTCGCCATCGCCATGGCTCAGGCCGGCGGCATGGGCATCCTGCACCGCAACATGACGGTCGATGAACAGGCCGACCACGTGCGCGAAGTGAAACGCTATGAAAGCGGCATGGTCATCAATCCGCTGACCATCCACCCAGACACCACCCTGGCCGAGGTCCGCGAGATCACGGCCCGCCGCAAGATCTCGGGTTTCCCGGTGGTCGAGCGTGGCTCGGGCAAGCTGGTCGGCATCCTGACCAACCGCGACATGCGTTTCGAAGGCGACGACAAGGTCCCGGCCTCGGCGATCATGACCCGCGAGAACCTGATCACGGTGCGTGAAGGCGTCGATCCGCGCGAGGCGCGCGAGCTGCTGCGCAAGCACAAGATCGAGCGCCTGATCGTCGTCGACGACGGCTTCCATGCCGTCGGCCTGATCACCGTCAAGGATATCGAGAAGGCCCAGGCCCACCCGCTGGCCGCCAAGGACGACAAGGGCCGCCTGCTGGTTGGCGCGGCTTCAACGGTCGGCGACGTCGGCTTTGAGCGTTCGATGGGTCTCGTCGACGCTGGCGTCGATGTGGTCGTCATCGACACGGCCCACGGCCACTCAAGCCAGGTGACGGCGGCGGTCTCCCGACTTAAGCGCGAAGCCAACCGCGTGCAGATCGTGGCCGGCAACATCGCCACCTACGACGCCGCGCGCGCCCTGATCGACGCCGGCGCCGACGCGGTCAAGGTCGGCATTGGTCCAGGCAGCATCTGCACCACTCGCATCGTCGCTGGCGTGGGCGTACCGCAATTGACCGCGATCATGGAGGCCGTCCGCGCCGCCAGAGAGAGCGGAACGCCCGTCATCGCCGACGGCGGCATCAAATATTCGGGCGACCTGGCCAAGGCCATCGCGGCCGGGGCCTCGACCGCCATGCTGGGGTCGATGTTCGCCGGCACCGAGGAGGCTCCCGGCGAGGTGTTCCTCTACCAGGGCCGCTCGTACAAGAGCTATCGCGGCATGGGCTCGGTGGGGGCCATGGCGCGCGGCTCGGCCGACCGCTACTTCCAGAAGGAAGTCACCGACAGCTTCAAGCTGGTTCCCGAAGGCATTGAAGGCCAGACGCCGTTCAAGGGCGCCATCGCTCCGGTGCTTCACCAGCTGGTGGGCGGTCTGCGGGCGGCCATGGGCTATGTCGGCGCGCCCGACATCGCCGAGTTCCAGAAGCGGGCTCGCTTCGTGCGGATCACCGGCGCCGGCCTGCGTGAAAGCCACGTCCACGACGTGATGATCACGCGGGAAGCGCCCAACTATCCGAGCGCGGTCTAGAGCCGTGCGGATGGCCTTCGAACTCCAGATGCTGGCGGCAGCCGTGGTCATCGGCCTCGTCCACCTGTTGTGGGCGAGCGCCGCAGCCCAGCCGCAGCGCGGTCTCAAGTGGAATGTCGGCCCCCGCGATACGCCGGTGGAGCTCACGGGAATGGCTGGGCGCCTGCAACGCGCCTTCGCCAATTTCCGCGAAACCTTTCCGTTTTTCGCTGTGGCCGTGCTCGTCGCCTATCTGGGCGGCCGGCTCGGAACGCTGACCTGCGGCGGCGCCGCGCTCTATGTCGGCGCGCGGGTGGTCTATATCTTTCTCTATGCCTTCGGCGTGCCGGTCATCCGCTCGCTGGTCTGGCTTGCTTCCCTGGTCGGCATTGGCCTGATCCTGGCGGCCTTGGTGATCTGAAAACAACATGCGTGACGGCGGTAGACTGACAGCGGCGATCGAGGTTCTCACCGAGATCGAGACGCGCCATTTCCCTGTACGGATGGCGCTGAAGCGCTGGGGCGAGAGCGCCCGCTATGCCGGTTCGAAGGATCGGGCCTTCGTCTCCGGCCTGGCGCTGGACGCCCTGCGCCGCAAGCGCTCGCTGGGCTGGATGATGGGCGACGACAGTGTTCGCGGCGTGGTGCTGGGCGTGCTGGCCCACGACTGGGCCTGGTCCGTCGAGCGCATCGCCGAGGCGGTCGGCGAAGAGCATGGACCCGGCGTCCTGACCGAGGTCGAACTGGCCGCCATCGCGTCGCCGCGGTCGATCGCCGAGGCGCCCGCCGCCATCGCCGGCGACTATGCTGACTGGCTGGAGCCCTTCCTGAACCGCGCCCTGGGCGAAGACCGGGCGGCCGAGATGGCGGCGCTGTCGCAACGCGCGCCGGTCGACCTCCGCATCAACTTTCTGAAGACCGACGTGCCGCGCGGCGCCAAGGCCGTAGCCGCCATCGGCGCCGAGCCCGCTGGCGTGCTTGAGGCGGCCTTCCGCATTCCTGCGCCGCAAGCCGCTGACCGTACTCCGTCTGTCGAGGCCGTGCCGGCCTTCTCCAGGGGCTGGTTCGAGGTCCAGGACCTGGGCTCGCAGATCGCCGCCGCCACGGCAGGTCCGATCAAGGGCAAGCAGGTGCTTGATTTCTGCGCCGGGGGCGGGGGAAAGACCCTGGCCCTGGCAGCCGCCATGGGCAACAGCGGCCAGATCTACGCTCACGACAGCGACCCCCGCCGGCTGGCCGACACCATCCGCCGCTCGCAACGGGCCGGGGTGCGCAATCTGCAAATCCGCTCGCCGATCGAGGGCGAGCCGCTGAAAGGTCTGGAGAGCAAGCTGGACCTGGTATTTGTCGACGCGCCCTGCACGGGCTCGGGCACGTGGCGCCGTCACCCGGACGCCAAGTGGCGGCTGTCGTCCGATCAGCTGGCCAAGCGCCAGATCGAGCAGGACGCGGTGCTGACCGATGCGGCCGACTTCGTGAAGGTGGGCGGTCGACTGATCTATGTGACGTGTTCGCTGCTGGTCGAGGAGAACGAGGACCGCGTCGCGGCTTTCCTCGAACGCCATCCGGGCTTCTCCACCGTGCCGATTACGCTGGACGGCGTGCAGCAATACCTCACTCCGCAGGGCCATCTGCGCCTGACGCCCAAGGGCGCCGGCACCGACGGCTTCTTCACTGCGGTAATGGAACGCACGGCCTAGTCTTCTCCCGCCGGGGCAGGGGATCCGACACCGAATGACGACACTGAAAAGGACCCGCGCATGACCACTGAAACCCACCACCAGCGCGTCCTGATCGTCGATTTCGGCAGCCAGGTGACCCAGCTGATCGCCCGTCGGGTGCGCGAGGCGGGCGTCTATTGCGAAATCCACCCGTTCGACAAGGCCGAGGCCCTGGTCGACGACTACGCCCCCTCGGCCATCATTCTGTCGGGTGGTCCCGCCAGCGTGCTGGAGGCCGACAGCCCCCGCATCGGCAAGAAGCTGTTCGAGATTGGCGTGCCGCTGTTGGCGGTCTGCTATGGCGAACAATTGCTGTGCGACGTGCTGGGCGGCCAAGTCGAGGGCGGCCATGCCGGCGAATTCGGGCGCGCGGAACTGACCGTGGGCAAGGACAGCCCGCTGTTCGAGGGTCTGGCCGGTGTGGGTGAACTGGAAACCGTCTGGATGAGCCACGGCGACCGCGTCACCGCCATTCCCGAAGGCTTCGAGGTGATAGCCACCTCGACCGGCGCGCCGTTCGCCGCCATCGCCAATGACGCCCGCAAGATCTACGGCGTCCAGTTCCACCCCGAGGTGGTGCACACCGTCAACGGGGCCCAGATCTATCGCAACTTCCTCAAGCTGGCCGGCCTGAAGGGCGACTGGACCATGGCCGCCTTCCGCCAGGAGATGGTCGGCAAGATCCGCGAACAGGTCGGGACCGGCAAGGTGATCTGCGGCCTGTCGGGCGGCGTCGACAGCTCGGTAACCGCCGTGCTGATCCACGAGGCGATCGGCGACCAGCTGACCTGCGTGTTCGTCGACACGGGCCTGCTGCGTCACAACGAGGCCGAGCAGGTGGTGACCCTGTTCCGCGACCACTACAATATCCCGCTGGTCCATGTGGACGCCGGCGACGAGTTCCTGGGCGCCTTGGCCGGGGTCAGCGATCCGGAGACCAAGCGCAAGATCATCGGCGGCAAGTTCATCGACATCTTCGATCGCGAGGCCGCCAAGATCGACGGCGCCGACTTCCTGGCCCAGGGCACCCTCTATCCCGACGTGGTCGAGAGCGTCTCGGCGCGCGGCGGCCCCTCGGCGGTGATCAAGAGCCACCACAATGTCGGCGGCCTGCCGGATTTCATGAAGCTGAAGCTGGTCGAGCCGCTGCGCGAGCTGTTCAAGGACGAGGTGCGCGCCCTGGGCGTCGAGCTGGGTCTGGCGCCGGCCTTCGTCGGCCGTCATCCGTTCCCCGGTCCAGGTCTGGCGATCCGCATCCCGGGCGACATTACCCCCGAGAAGGTCGATGTGCTCCAGCAGGCCGACGCCATTTATCTCGACGAGATCCGCAAGGCAGGCCTCTATGACCAGATCTGGCAGGCCTTCGCCGTTCTCCTCCCCGTGAAAACGGTAGGGGTCATGGGCGACGCCCGCACCTACGAGAACGTGCTGGCCCTGCGCGCCGTAACCTCGACCGACGGCATGACCGCCGACTTTTTCGAGTTCCCGTGGGATGTGTTGGGCAAGACCGCCACTCGGATCATCAACGAAGTCCGGGGGGTCAATCGGGTCGTCTATGACGTTACGTCAAAGCCGCCCGGGACGATTGAATGGGAATGACGGGGCATCGTTTTAGGGCTATCGCAGACTATCAGAAAGTCAGCATAAGTCTCTGAAATAAAAGGTTTTTCGTTCCATAAAGAGCGCTGTCTATCGCCGGCGCTCTTTTCATTTGTCGGCATGGCTGACGGCATCGGGCCAGGGGTTATCCAATTGATCTTATACCAATCGCCCCTAGCGTGAACCTGTGGCCCATTGGCGATGTCCGATGATTTGATGCGGTCTGGCTCGTCGATGAGGCTGTTGAAGGCTTCGCAGGGGCGCTGGCGCGTATTCAATCTGGCCTGACGCCCGGCACGCCTGTCGAGGTCTGGTTCCAAGACGAGATGCATCGTCATCGTCACCCACAACCTGGGCCAGGCCGCGCGCATCTCCGACAATACCGGCTTCATGTATCTGGGCCGGATGGTGGAGTTCACCCCCACCTCGGAGATGTTCATGAAGCCTCAGGCTCAGCAGACCCAGGACTAATTGGCCGCGTCCCACGGCCGCCCTTCTCGATGGGACAGCCGTACATCAAAGCGACTTTCGCCGTGATGGTCACGGCGCCCTCCGGTGTCGATGACGCCGTCGGTTCGACAACCAGGCCCGGCAGGGTGAGGATCCAGCCGTCGCCCAGGATGTCACGCCCCGGTATGACCCAGAGTTCGGACGTCACACGGATGGAGGCGCGCGGTTTGCCCATCGGACCCGCCGCCTCGGCCCGCACAAGGGTCGGCTCTTTCAGATCCAGGACGGCTTCGAAGCCGGCGGTCGCGCTGTCGGTCACGCCGCCGCCGCGCGTTCTGGGCGCCCGGATGATCCGTTGGTTGTCGCCCGTTCCGCCCTTGGTCAAGCCATTGGCCAGACCGGCCCCAGTGCGCGCGTCCTTCAGCGTGACCGCAACCCCGCCCATGTGATCGCCGATGAATTTGGCGTCGAGCGCCTGGACCCGGACCATGACGCGGGTCGGATCGGCATGGGCGGCGATGGGCCCGGCGATCAGGGGGCCACGATGGCGAGAAGTTTGGTCATGGCGCTCATCAAACGGCGTTGAGGGGGATCTTTAGGTAACGCACGCCGTTGTCTTCCGGCTCTGGAAGATGGCCGCCGCGCATGTTCACCTGAACGGAAGGCAGGATCAGCCTGGGCATGTCCAGGGTTCGGTCGCGCGCCTCGCGCAGCGCCACGAACTCAGCCTGGCTAACGCCCGCGTGAACATGGATGTTGTCTCGGCGTTGAGCGCCGATCGTGGTCTCCCAGGCAAAGACGTCACGGCCCGGCGCCTTGTAGTCGTGACACAGGAAGACGCGGGCTTTGTCGGGAAGCGCCAGCAGACGCAAGATCGAGGCGAACAGCGTCGCCGCATCGCCGCCCGGGAAGTCGCAGCGGGCGGTGCCGTAGTCGGGCATGAACAGGGTGTCGCCGACGAAGATCGCATCGCCGATCACATAGGCCATGCAGGCCGGGGTGTGGCCGGGCACATGCAGGGCGATGGCCCGTAATTCGCCAATCGAAAACGTCTCACCGTCCTTCAGCAGATGATCGAACTGCCGGCCATCGCGAGCAAAGTCGGGTCCCGCATTGAACAGTTTTCCGAACGTGCTTTGAACGTCGACGATATGCTCGCCGATCGCCAGGCGACCGCCCAGAGCGCCTTGCAGATAGGGCGCGGCCGACAGGTGGTCGGCGTGGGCGTGGGTCTCCAACTGCCAGACGACCGTGAGCCCCTGATTCTTGACATGGGCGATGAGTGCGTCGGCCGACCGCTCGGCGGTCCTACCTGAAGCCGCGTCATAGTCCAGGACGCTGTCGATGATGGCGCAAGCCGATGAGGTGGGGTCACGCACGACATAGCTGACCGTGGAGGTCGCCTCGTCGAAGAAGGCTTGCACCAGCGGTCGCGAGACGGGTGCGGCCAGCGCCTGTTCGATAATCGATCTCGCCTTGTTCACGGCAGCGTCAGGCGAAGGGGGCGGCTCGCGCATCACATACTCTCGGGTTTCCTATCGACAGAGTACCTATATGCGAATATATGAATATACAAGTCCCGTCGAGTTGGCTGTATGTCCTTGTTCATGATTGTTTCGGCCCTGATGAGCGGCGTCGTCGTCGGCGCGCTGCTGGGTCTGTTCGGCGGCGGCGGGTCGGTGCTCGCCACCCCATTGCTGCTCTATGTCGTTGGTGTCCACGATCCCCACGTGGCGATTGGAACATCGGCCGCAGCGGTTGCGGTCAATGCCGGGCTTAATCTGGTGGGCCATGGCCGGGGAGGGCGCGTCAAATGGCCGTGTGCGAGCGTCTTCGCCGGAGCCGGACTGATCGGCTCCTTCCTGGGCTCGACCCTGG
Organism: Caulobacter sp. DWP3-1-3b2; assembly: GCF_049896325.1. Taxonomy (NCBI): domain Bacteria; kingdom Pseudomonadati; phylum Pseudomonadota; class Alphaproteobacteria; order Caulobacterales; family Caulobacteraceae; genus Caulobacter; species Caulobacter sp. DWP3-1-3b2. The sequence continues at coordinate 46,739 of NZ_JAFCUB010000006.1, read as the reverse complement.
CCAAGGCTGTCGATGGACAGCGCCTGTTACTGTGGTTCGCCGTCGCGATGGCGGCGATTGCCCTATCGATGATGCGTCGCCCCAAGTCCGAGGGCGATCCGCTGGTCCATATCAGCCTGAGCCTGATGCTAAAGCTGGCGCCGCTGGGCGTGCTGACGGGCCTTGCCGCCGGATTTTTCGGGATCGGCGGCGGGTTCCTGATTGTACCCGGATTGATAGCGGCTACAGGCATGACCCTGGCCAGTGCCACGGCCTCATCGCTGCTGTCGGTCTCGCTGTTTGGCGCGGCCACCTCGCTGAACTATGCCGCCTCCGGACTGATCGACTGGCCCGTCGCGGGTCTCTTTGTCCTGGGCGGATTGGGCGGAGGCGCCCTAGGCGTGCGCGGCGCGGGACTTCTGGCTGGGCGCGCGTTGCTGGCGCGCAGGTTGTTCGCCTCCCTTGTGCTGATGGTCGCGGCCTATGTGGCCTGGAAGACCACGACGGCATGAGGTCGTGATCGAGGCTCAGCGCGTCCCAACCCCGCGATAGACCTCGCACAGCGTCTCAAGCACGCGCATCGCGGCGGGATCGGCCAGTCGATAGAAGATGGTCTGGGCTTCCCGCCGGGTGGCAACCAAGCCCTCGGCGCGCATCTTGGCCAGGTGCTGGGAGGTCGCCGACTGGGCCATTCCAACATGGACCGCCAGATCGCCGACCGAGGCCTCCCCATCGATCAGACGACAGAGGATGAGCAGGCGCTGCTCGCTGGCCAGGAGCTTGAGCAAACGCGCGGCGGCGTGGGCGCTGGCGGCGAGATCCTGGACATCATCGACCGGCGAAGAGAGGGCGAGCTTGCTCATCTGCTTAATTTAGAAGATACGCAGAGAGGTTCAAGAGGGCGTTGGGCGGACGCCGACGGCGACCGCCCTGCCTGTCGTCTAGGCCGGGTCGAGAAGGCTGCGCAGTATCCAGGCGGTCTTTCCGAGACCTGCACGCGCTGTGTCATCAGGTCACAGGTCGGCTCGTCGCTAGCCGCCTTGGCGATCGGGAAGATCCCTCGGGCCGTGCGCGTCACGGTTTCGTGTCTCTTGACCAGATTGATGATCATCTCGCGCGACGGCGGGACGGCGTCCTCCTCGGCGATGCTGGAGAGCCTGGCGAAGGCCGCGTAGCTGCCCGGGGCGGGATGGCCGAGGGCGCGGATCCGTTCGGCGATGTCATCGACCGCCAAGCCCAGCTCGGTGTACTGGGTCACGAACATGGTGTGCAGGGTCTGGAACATCGGACCCGTGACGTTCCAATGATAGTTGTGGGTCTTCAGGTACAGTGTGTAGCTGTCGGCCAGCAGGTGCGAGAGCCCCTCGGTGATGGCCTGGCGTTCCGGCGAGGCGATGCCGATATCGATGTCCAAGCTCGTCATGTCGACTCCTTGGGAACCTGCGGGCGGTCGTCATCGCGCAGGACGATGTAGAGGGCGGGAATCACCAGCACGGTCAGCACCGTCGATGAGGCCAAGCCAAACAGCAGCGAGATTGCCAGGCCCTGGAAGATCGGGTCGAACAGGATCACCGCCGCGCCGATCATGGCCGCCAGGGCGGTCAGAACGATCGGCTTGAAGCGGATCGCTCCAGCTTCGAGCAACACCTCGCGCAGCGGCCGATCGCCGGTCTGGCTGTGGCGGATGAAGTCCACCAGCAGGATCGAATTGCGCACGATGATCCCCGCCAGGGCGATGAAGCCGATCATCGAGGTGGCGGTGAAGGGCGCCTTGAACAGGATGTGGCCGATGACGATGCCGACCAGGGTCAGGGGGATCGGCGTCAGGATCACCAGCGGCAGGCGGAAGCTCTTGAACTGGGCGACGACCAGCACATAGATGCCAAGGATCGCCACCCCGAAGGCCGCGCCCATGTCGCGGAAGGTCACCCAGGTGATTTCCCACTCACCGTCCCAGAGCACGGTCGGCTTGCTCTCGTCGGTCGGCTGGCCGTTCATGCGAATGTCGGGCCTTTGCAGATTGCCCCAGTCGGCGGTCTTGATCGCCTTATCGACCGCCATCATCCCGTAGATCGGCGCCTCGTAGGCGCCGGCCAGTTCGGCCATGATCATATCGACGTCGCGGCCGTCGCGGCGGAAGATGTGGGTCGATCCGGCCTCCTGGGTGGCGGTGACCACCTCGCCCAGCGCCACGAGCCGGCCACCCTGGCTCTGGGCCACGGGCAGGGATGCCAGGCCTTCGCCCCAGCTGCGCGCCGACTGCGGCAGGCGCACCGAAATCTCCAGGGGATCGCGCCCCTCGCCGCGATGGGCGTAGCCGACCACCTGACCGCCAAAAGCCGCACTGATCGAGTCCAGGACCTCGCGGTCATTGACCTTCAGGGCCTCCAGGCGATCGCGGTCGGGAATCAGGCGCAGGCCGGGCCGAGGCTGGCCGTAGCTGTCGTCGATATCGACGATGTAGGGCACGGACTTGAAGGCGGCCTTGACGCGTTCGGCCACGGCGCGCCGCGTCTTGGCGTCGGGACCATAGATCTCGGCCAGCAGGGTGGCCATCACCGGCGGTCCGGGCGGGGCCCCCACCCACAAGAGACGGGCCCCCCCCCGCCCCCCAACCATGTCCCCCCCCGCCCGCCGGGGGCACCCCCCAGCGGGGGGGGA
>NZ_JAFCUB010000006.1:0-44089 GCF_049896325.1 Caulobacter sp. DWP3-1-3b2 | reverse complement strand
CCGCGTGTGGGCGTCGGGACCATATATCGCGGCCCGCAGGGTGGCCACCCCCGGCGGGCGGGGCGGGGCCCCGACCACCTTGATCGCGCCCCCGCCCGGCAGCACAACCTTGGCCAGCCGCTCGCGCAGGTCCAGCGCCACGGCGTGGCTGGAGCGCTTGCGCCCGCCCTTTTCGGCCAAGGCGACCGATAGATCGCCCTGGTCGGGGCGATTGCGCAGATAGTAGTGGCGCACCAGGCCGTTGAAATTGAAAGGCGAGGCCGTGCCCGCATAGGCGTCGATCGCCGTGACCTCGGGCAGGGCGCGGGTGATCACCGCCGCGTCGGACAAGGCTCGGGCCGTGGCCTCCAGCGAGGTTCCCTCCGGCATGTCCAACACCACCTGCAGCTCCGACTTGTTGTCGAACGGCAGCAGTTTCACCGTCACGGTCTTGGTGGCGAACATGGCGCAGGCCAGCAGGGTGGCTAGGCCCACGCCGATCAGGAAGGTCCAGGCGCTCTTGCGTGTGGCGATGACCCGGCCCGCGACCTGGCGATAGAGTCCGCCAAGCTTGCCGCCGCCGTCGTGGCCGCCCTTGGCGCCATGGCCGTCGGCGTTTAGCGTCTTGCGGGCGAAACGCACCATCAGCCAGGGCGCGATGACCACGGCGACGAAGAATGAGAACACCATGGCCGCCGAGGCGTTGACCGGGATCGGAGCCATGTAGGGGCCCATGAGGCCCGAGACGAAAAGCATCGGCAGCAGGGCCGAGACCACCGTCAGGGTGGCGACCACGGTCGGATTGCCGACCTCCGCCACCGCGTCGACCGCCGCATCGATCCGGCTTCGGCCGTCGGCCATCGCCCAATGTCGCGCAATGTTCTCGATCATGACGATGGCGTCGTCGACCAGGATGCCGATCGAGAAGATCAAGGCAAACAGGCTGACCCGATTGATGGTGTAGCCCATCAGGTTGGAGGCGAAGAGGGTCAGCAGGATGGTGGTCGGGATGACCACGGCGGTCACCGCCGCCTCGCGCCAGCCGATGGCCAGGCCGATCAAGACCACGATCGACAGGGTGGCCAAGCCCAGGTGAAACAGCAGCTCGTTGGCCTTCTCGTTGGCCGTGGCGCCATAGTCGCGGGTCACGGCGACATCCAGGCTATCGGGGAGCAAAGACCCCTTCAGGGCTTCGACCCGCGCCAGCACCGCCTGCGAAACGACGACCGCGTTGGCGCCCTTGCGCTTGGCGATGGCCAGGCTGACCGTTGGCGCCTGGCTCCAGCCGCCATCGACGCGGGCATAGCGCCAGGCGCGGGCCTGATCCTCGCGAGGACCCTGGATGACATCGGCGACGTCTCGGACAAAGACCGCCTGGCCGCTCGCGGACGGCAGGGCCAGAAGGCCAATATCAACCGTGCTGGTCATGCTGCGGCCGGCCGTGACGTCGATCGTCTGGCCGCCGCCCCGGATCTGGCCGGCTGGGAAGGCGCGGGTGGCCTGACGCACGGTGTCCATCAAAGCGCCAAGCGACACGCCGTGCTGGGCCAGGCGCGCCGGATCGGGCGCGATGCGGATCTCCTCGGGCCGTCCGCCGACGATGAAGGTCAGGCCGACGTCGTCGACCTTGGCCACCTCGGTCCTCAGCTTGCCGGCCAGCTCATACAGCGCCTGATCGGTCCATTGGCCGGCGGTGCCAGGCTTGGGCGACAGGGTCAGCACCAGGCTGGGCACGTCGTTGATGCCGCGCGTCTGGATCAGGGGTTCTGCTATGCCAGCGGGAATGCGGTCATAGTTGGCGCGGATCTTCTCGTGGATGCGCACGGCCGCGGCGTCAGGATCGACTCCGACCTTGAAGCGGGCTGTGACCATCACCTGATTGTCGTCGGCAAAAGTATAGACGTGTTCGACCTCGGCGACGCTCTTGACGATGGTCTCCAGCGGCTTGCCAACCAGTTCGATGGCGTCGGGGGCGCGCAGGCCGGGCGCGGCGACCATGATGTCGACCATGGGCACGCTGATCTGCGGCTCCTCCTCGCGGGGGATCGAAATCAGGGCCAGCAGGCCCACGGCGATCGCCGCCAGCAGGATCAGCGGCGTCAGCGGCGACTTGATCGACGCCTTGGTCAGGCGACCCGAGAGGCCCAGGTTCATCGGGCGGCCTCTGCCGGGGTCAGGATGTCGCCGAGGCGCAGGCCCGACAGGATCTCGACGGCGTCGGGTGAGGCGGCACCGCGGGTCTGGATGGGTGATTCCGAGATCACGCCATCAGCCCCGACCAGCCGCGCATAGTCGACGCCGAAACGGGTGGCGACATAACGCCGGGGAATGATGATCGCCTTACGCTCGCCGATCTTGACGGCAGCGCGCACGCGCTGGCCGATCAGGTCGCTGGGCAGGTTGGGCGCGGTGACGTCGGCGGTAACCTGGCCGCTGGTGATCGAAGGATAGATCTGGGTGATGGATCCGCGCCCGGCGACGCCGCGGAGGTCGTCGGCGGCCAGGTCCACGGGGTCGCCGACCTTCAGGGCCCGCGCCTGGCCCTCCGGCAGTTCGATGCGCACGACCAGAGGACCCGCGGTGATCCTGGCGACCGATTGGCCGGGCATCACCACCGAGCCTACCGGGACATTGGCCACCAGGACCCGACCCGAGGCCGGCGCCAGGATCGCGCCCTGGGCGCCAAGTTCGGCGCTGGCCCCGCGCTGGGCGCGGGCGGCTGTCAGGTTGGCGCTGGCGGCCTTGGCTTGGGCCTCCACCTGATCCAGGCGGGCCTGGGCATAGACCCCATGTGAAAAGAGATCACGGGTGCGGGCCAGGTCGGCCCGGGCGCGGGCCGCTTCGGCGGCGGCGGCGGCGACCTGGGCGTCGAACGCCCCGGTCTGCAGCGCCAGCCGGTCATCCTTGATCCGGCCAATCAATTGACCCTGACGGACGACATCGCCTTCCTTGACGCTCAGCGCCACCAAGGTTCCGGCGATCCGCGCCCGGGCGTCGGCCATGTCGCGTGTGGTCAGGGTGGCGGGAACCGGCTTGAGGTCGGCTACGGTCTGGGCGCGGATGGTCAGACGGTCGGCCGCTGGAGCTGTCTTGGCGGCCGGCGCCGGAGCTTCCTTGGATACGCCGCAGGCGCTGAGCAGCAAGGCGACTCCCAAGGCGCTGATCAGATAGGGCCGTGCCATCATGGCGTCCGCTCCAGGGGTTGGTCTTGTGATTGTCGGCTAGAGCATTTCCCGACCTGACTGCGTCAGGCCGTGAGCTCTAATCTTTTGTTTTGACGCATTTTTCTTCACGCGAACCGGAACCACTTCGCTCGAAAAATGCTCTAGCGGACGGTGGGGAGGCCGGCGGCCTTCCAGGCTGTGATCCCGCCGGTCAGGTGGGTGTCCAGCGCATGGCCGGCCTTCTGGCAGTACTCCACGGCAGTGGCCGAGCGCTTGCCCGAACCGCAACTGAACACCACGGACTTGCCGCCGGCGTCCGGCAGAGCCTTGGGATCAAAGCTCGAGAGCGGAATATTGACCGCGCCAGGAATGCGCTCGGCGGCGAACTCGGCCGGCTCGCGCACATCGACCAACAGGATCTCCTGGGCGTCGAGGGCGGTCTTCACCTGATGGGCGGTGAGGTCCTTGGTCTTGGGCGATCCAAACATCAATGCATCTCCTTGAGAGGGGCGGGGTAGGCGGCGGCTTCGGGTACCGCGCAGAACAGGCGCGACAGGGTCTCGACCAGGGCGCGGGCCTGACCGCCGCGAAGATCGTAATAGATGGTCTGGCCATCGCGCCGGGCGCCGACAACGCCATCGCGACGCAGCAGACCCAGATGTTGCGAGGCCAGGGTCTCGCGGACCCCCAAGAGATGGGCCAGCGCGCCAACTGACTGCTCGCCGTCAATCAACGCGCAGACGATCATCAGCCGATGCGGATTGGCCAGCGCCTTGAGCAGGGCGCAGGCGTCGTCCGCAGAGGCCTTGAGGGCGTGAGGCTCTAATTTCATAGTTGCGTATATGCGTCTATTCAAATATTCAGTCAAGGATTGTCGCGATCACCCTAGAGCCGGTCATCACCGTCCGAAGTGATCTGAATCAACGCCGGGCTATCGGATCTAGCGGACCTTGCCGCTCCAAGCCGACGGCTCAGGGAGGAATGAACTCATGGCCAAGCCGCGCATCGTCATTCTGGGCGCCGGACTAGGCGGCGCCATCGCCGCCTTCGAGATCAAGCAGGCCGTCGGCGAAAAGGCGGAAGTCGAGGTGGTCTCGCAGGGCGACACCTTCCACTTCGTGCCGTCCAACCCGTGGGTCGCCGTCCATTGGCGCAAGCGCGAAGCCATCGAGGTCGTACTGCCGCCGGTGTTCAAAAAAAAGGGCATCGCCTTCCGGGGCGTCGGCGCCGCCAAGGTCATGCCCGAGCGTAACCAACTCGAACTGACCGACGGCGTGCTGCTCGACTACGACTATCTGGTGATCGCCACCGGGCCGGAGCTGGCCTTCGACGAGATTGCGGGCCTTGGGCCGCATGGCGGCTTCACCCAGTCGGTCTGTCACGTCGATCATGCCGAGACCGCCGCCGCCGCCTTTGACCGCTTCGTGGAAAATCCCGGTCCGATCATCGTCGGCGCGGTGCAGGGCGCTTCGTGCTTTGGCCCGGCCTACGAGTTCGCGATGATCCTCGACACCGAGCTCAAGCGCCGCAAAATCCGCGACAGGGTGCCGATGACCTTCGTCACCTCCGAGCCCTATGTCGGTCACCTGGGCTTGGACGGGGTGGGCGACACGAAGGGCCTGCTGGAGAGCGAGATGCGCCAGCGGCACATCAAGTGGGTCACCAACGCCCGCGTGACCTCGGTCGAAGCGGGCCTGATGCACGTGGAAGAGGTGGCCGATGACGGCGCCGTCAAGGCGACCCACGACCTGCCGTTTGCCTATTCGATGATGCTGCCGGCCTTCAGGGGTGTTGCCGCCGTGCATGGCGTCATGGGCCTGACCAATCCGCGTGGCTTTATTCTGGTCGACAAGCACCAGCGCAATCCGACGTTCCAAAACGTTATGGCCCTGGGTGTCTGCGTGGCCATCGCCCCGACCGGCAAGACCCCTGTGCCGGTCGGCGTGCCCAAGACCGGCTTCATGATCGAGAGCATGGTCACGGCCATCGCTCACAACTTCAAAGAGATCCTGGATGGCAAGCCCGCAACGCACGAGGCGACCTGGAACGCCATCTGCCTGGCGGACTTCGGCGACGGCGGCGTGGTTTTCGTCGCCCAGCCCCAAATCCCGCCGCGCAACGTCAACTGGTCGGCCAGCGGCAAGTGGGTCCATTTGGCCAAGGTCGGGTTCGAGAAATACTTCCTGGCCAAGGTCAAGCGCGGCGAGAGCGAACCGTTCTATGAGAAGCTCGCCCTGGACGTGATGGGCATCCGGAAGATCAAGCCCGGGACGCAAAGGGCGTCGTGATGCGCCAGCTTGTGTGTCCCGCCTGTGGCGCGACCAATCGCGCCCCGGAAGACAAAAACGCCTTGGCGGCCAAGTGCGGCCGCTGCGGCGAGCGTCTGTTCTCCGGCGTTCCGGTCGAGGTGAGCGGCGCGCAACTGGCCGCGCACACCGGCAAGACCCGCGGCGGCGCAGTGCTCGTCGATGTCTGGGCGCCTTGGTGCGGACCTTGCCGGTCGATGGCGCCCCAGTACGCCGCTGCGGCCGTTCGGCTCGAGCCGGAGGTCCGATTGCTGAAGCTCAATTCCGAAGCCGAACCGCAGGCCGCCGGTGCGCTGGGCGTCTCGGGCATTCCGGCCCTGCTGCTTTATCGAGACGGGGTCGTCATCGCGCGGTCCGCCGGCCTGATGAGCGCGGCCCAGATCGTCGCCTGGACGCACCAGGCTCTGGCCCAGGCGAACGCCTCGGCCGAAAAGGGAGGTTGATCATGACGATCGACCGTATGGTTCTGGCCTTCGCCGGCTTGGTCGTTCTGGTGGGCGTCGCCTTGGCCCACTTCGTTCATCCCTGGTGGATCGCCCTTCCGATCTTTGCTGGCCTCAACATGATGCAGGCCGCCTTCACTGGCTTTTGCCCCGCCGCGATGGTGTTCAAGAAGCTCGGCGTCAAGCCGGGCGTCGCGTTCCGGTGAGCCCGATGCGCGCCGTGCTCGCCCTAACCTTGCTGGCCTGCGCCGCCGCGCCTCAGGGCGCTGCGGCCATGACCCTGCCCGAGGCTATCGCCCTGGCGCGGCGCTCCAATCCTGGCTTGGCCCAGGTCCAGGCCCAGTCGGAGGCGGCCTCGGCGCGCTTGGCCCAGGCCCGCGCCGGTCGCCTCCCCAGTCTGACCCTGTCGGCCGAAAGCGCCAGCGGGACAACGGACCTTGGCGGCTTCTTCGGCTTTGGTCAGAGCGATGTGTCGCCCCGCGCGGCCTCGCTGCAACTGCGCCAGCCGTTGTTCTCAGGCGGCGGCGTCAGCGCCGCCATCGCTCGAGCCGGGGAGGGCAGGGCCGTGGCTCAGGCCCAGGTCGGCGGCGCGACGGCCCTGCTGAGCGCCGACGTGGCCGCAGCCTATGTCGGGGTTCTCGGCGCTCAAGACATGCTGGCCCTGAGCCATAGCCAGGTCCTGCAGATGGAGACGATCACAAGCCAAGCCAGGTTACGCTTCAACGGCGGCGAAATTCCTCGCACCGACCTTGACCAAGCCACCGCCCGGCAGGCGGAGAGCCGCTCGGGTCTGGCTCGGGCCGAGGGTCAACTGGCCCGCAGTCGGGCCCACTTCGTCTCCGTCGTCGGGGCGGAGCCGGACGACTTGGAGACGGTGGTCACGCCTCCCGCGGCGCCCGCATCGCTCGATGAGGCGATCGCAACGGCCTCTCAATCCAGCCCGATGCTGCTGGCCGCCCAGGCGACCGAGCGCGCGGCTGGGGCCGGCGTTCGCTATGCCAAGGCCGAGCGTCTGCCGAGCTTGGCCCTCACCGCAACCGCCAGCACGGCGCGCGACCAGTTCTTTCCCGGATACAGCGCCGATGGCGTGACGGTCGGCGTCCAGGGGCGCTGGACCCTGTTTTCGGGGGGCGCGGCGAGCGGGCGTATCGAGGAGGCCGGCGCGGAGCTTCGGGGCGCCCGGGCGCGTCTCGATGCGGCGCGGGCCCAGGTTCGCGAAACGGTGATCGGCGCCTGGGGCGATGTCGCCACCGCGCGCGCGGTGATGCTCGCCGCCACCGACCAGGCCGTAGCCGCGACCAGCGCGCTGGACAGCGTGCGCAACGAGGTGCGGGTTGGCCAAAAGCCTATCTTGGATCTTCTCGACGCCCAACGCGAGGCCCTGGCGGCCGCAAGCGCACTGGTCGCCGCACGCGGTGACGTTACGGTCTCGACCTACCGCCTCAACGCGATGCTGCATGGTCAATGAACCGGCGCCGCCGGACGACATCCTGCGGGCGTTGGCCAATATCCATCGCTTGCGAATTCTCCGGGCTCTAGGCGACGGAGCCTTGCGGGTCAGCGATCCGCAGGCCCACCTGCCGCTCCCTCGATCGGCGCTGTCGCAACATCTGACGCGCCTTCGCGATGCGGAGATCGACTACAGGATCGTCGACGACGGGGCCTTGACCCTGGCCAGGGCGCTCCTAAAAGTAGTGGAACGGCAGGGTGAGCAGCGGCCATGATGTCCTTCTATGATCGCCATATCCTACCGCGCCTCATTGGCTGCGCTTGCGGGGCGAGGGCGATCGCCAAGCTGCGCGCCAAGGTCGTTCCCCAGGCGCAAGGGCGGGTTCTGGAACTGGGGATCGGGGGCGGACTGAACCTGGCCTTCTATGATCCGATGCTGGTTAGCAGCGTCACCGGGGTTGATCCGTCGGAGGGCCTGAGGGATCGGGCCCTGGCGGCGCCGCGTCCCAAAGGCCTCAAGGTCGAGGTCCTGGCGGGGGCGGCCGAGCAACTGCTGTTTGATGACCAAATCTTCGACACTGTCGTCTGCACCTTCACCCTGTGTTCGGTTCATACGCCAGGGGCCGTGCTGGCCGAGGCGCGGCGGGTTCTGAAGCCCGGCGGCCGATTTATCTTCTGTGAGCATGGCCTGGCGCCCGACCCGGAGGTCGTGGCCTGGCAGAGGCGCATCGAACCGTTCTGGACGCCGCTGGCCGGCGGCTGCCGCCTGACCCGTCCGGTCGGCGGGGCGATCATCGCGGCGGGGTTCGTGATCGAGACCCATCAGGCGTTCTATATCCCGAAGGCCCCCAAGCCGTTGGGCTGGTGTGAGCTCGGCGTTGCGCAGCGAGGCTGAGGCGACCCCTTCCACCCGAGCGGTAGCCGTCAGACAATTGGGCGCATCGTAAGGCAGGGTGTCCCGCGGGTGCGCGCCAGCGCTACAAGCGACCCTTGCAATTGGCGAATTTGACTCTTGGCGCCACGAGCCTCGACGCGCCTTTGCGAACGCTATGCTGCCGGCGTGTTCGGTCCTCAACCAATCGTCCGAACCTGGGCCATTCTTGACATCGGACCGTTTGCTTGCGGCAGCACGCGCGACCTTGGCGGGACGAGTTCTGAGGTGAGTTCAGCGCGCGGGACTTGGAAAATGTCGCGATCATACGAACCCTTCGAGGGAGGCGCGAAAGCCCGTCGTCCTTGCGGGAGGAGGACGTCACCATGGCTCTTTTCTTCGATCCTGCTTCTGAAACGGCTCTGCTGGCCTTGCCGAACCGATCGCTCGGTCAAATGCCGAGGCGCTTAGGTCGATCGCACTTGCTCGACCAACTCGATGTCTCAGCCTACGAATTCCTGGGCCTCGTGGCCGCCTTGGAGGACCAATGCGGCGCTGTCTTGCCCGACAGCGACCTGGCCCGCTGCGAAACGCTGGGCGACTTGATGGACCGGCTGCGGCGGGCGGCGCCAAGCGCCGCCCTCACATTAGATGACCGTGCCGACCAGCCGGCCGATACCCGCCGTCACGATCATGGCGAGGGCTCCCCAGAAGGTGACCCGCGCCGCCGCGCGCCAAGGCGGCGCGCCGCCAGCTTTGGCGCCGGCCACGCCGAGCAGCACCAGGCAAGCTAGGGTCACCATCACAACGCCAGGCGCCATCATCGGCACCCGCGCCACCGCAACGACGATCAGAGGCGCGGCCGCGCCGACCGTGAAGCTCGCCGCCGAGGCGAGGGCGGCCTGCACCGGGCGGGCCGCCGTCGCCAACGAGATGCCCAGTTCATCGCGGGCGTGAGCGTCCAGTGCGTCCTTGGCCATCAATTGCTGGGCGACGATCCTGGCCGTCTCGGGTTCAAGACCGCGTTCAACGTAGATTTGAGCCAGCTCGGCGTGCTCGGCTTCGCCGTCGTTTTTCAGCTCCTGGGTCTCGCGCGCGATGTCGGCTTTTTCGGTGTCGGCTTGCGAGCTGACCGAGACATATTCCCCTGCCGCCATCGACATGGCGCCCGCCGCCAGCGCGGCGGCGCCGGCGACCAGCACCTCGCTCGGCTTGGCCGAGGCGGCCGCGACGCCGACGATCAGGCTGGCGGTGGAGACCAAGCCGTCGTTGGCGCCCAACACGGCGGCGCGCAGCCATCCAATCCGAGAGACCAGATGGGCTTCAGCGTGGCGATAGGATCTGGGCATGGCGGCGTTCCTTGATGAATGCCGCGACCTTGGCGCCTTAATAGGCGACGCGGACGCTGAGAGAGACGGTGCGAGGGCGGAGCGGGGTGATCTGATCGGTCGATCGCAGAGAAAACGGATTGCCATAGGCGAAGGTGTCGCCGCGCGTGTCGGTCGGGTTGTCCAAGGCCAGGGTCGTTCGCCAGCGCCGGGTGGCGAGACCGACGGCCAGGCGGCCGGTCGCGTAACCGCCCATCAAGGGCGCGGTCGTCGCGTCGAACGTCAGGTGGGAATGGCCGACATAGGCGTAACGACCGTCCAGCTCCAAGGTCAGGTCCGAACCCAGCGACCAGTCATAGTGGGCCGTCACCCCCCCGGCGGAATGGGGCACGCCGGCCAAGCTGACGTCTTTGCGCGCGGGGAAGGCGGGGTTGGCCTTCTCCAGTTCGGGGGCGTTGAAGAGCAGGTTGGCGTTCAACCGCAGTCCGGCCACGCGGTAGGCACCTTCGAACTCCAGACCCAGGTTGCGCCCGTCGCCGATGTTGGCGGTGTATGGCAGGCCCGAGGGCAGCAGCTCGTCGCTCTGGATGTCCTTCCAACTGGCCTGAAAGACCGTTGCCCGCAGGCGCAGGCGGCCGTTGAGCAGGGAAACCTTGCCGCCGGCCTCCAGGTTCCAGAGTTCGTCGCTGTCATAAAGGCGGCGTGGCTCGGCCTGGCCGCTGGCGGAGAAGACCTGGCCGGACGGCCCGGTCGTGTTGAACCCGCCTGCTCGGTAGCCCTCGGTCGCTTGGACATAGATCAAGGCGCTTGGGGAAAGGGCATAGGATAGCACTACCTTGGGCGCGAATCCGGACTGGTCCAAGCTGCCCGAGAACGGCGCGATCGTTCCGGTCAGGGCCGTGCTGTGGCTGTTCACGCGGGTCTTGGAGGTGAAAACCCGACCGCCGAGCGTCACGCTCAGGGATCGGCCGATGGGCAAGGTCGCCTCGCCGTAGAGCGCCGCCTCGTCAAGCGTGTCACGTCGCTTTTCCGCGAAGGCCTCGGCCGGTAGGTCGGCAAGACGCGTCAGCGCTAGATCGATGTCCTGCTGAGTGCGGGCCAGGAAGGCGCCGACCAGCCATTGCAAGCGGGCGTCATCGGCCGCCGCGAGCGAGCCCTCAGTGACCAGGCTGTGGGTGCGATCGTCGTCGTCATAGGCCGCAGGGCCGGGAGCCGGGGAGATGGGCGGCGCGGCGGTGGCGTCATAGCGACTGGTGATGTCGTGGTCGACCGCCGAGATCGTCCAACGCGCCTGGACGGCGCCGATCTGGCCCTTCAGATTCAGGTGCGCCTCGGCGAAGTCGTTGTCGTGCGGCTCGCGCACGTGGTTGCGACGCGTATAGGGCGCTTCGGTCGCCAGCCCGTACTGAGTGTCGTCCGAGTTGATGAATTGGGCGCCGCCGCCGCCCGTGAGGGTCCAGCCATCGCCCAGGTCGACTTTCACATTCACCCGCCCCCCAGAGCGAAGCGTGCGGTTGACGTTCTTCAGGCCGAGCCCGGCGTCGTCGATATAGCCGCCCTGCTGATCGCGATAGAGCACAACGCGGACCGCGCCGCGACCGTTGAGGATTGGCAGGTTGACCATGCCGGACAGGCCGTCGGAGGCGTCGCCGCCGTGCGTGGCGCCGAGGTTGGTCGCGACCCAGGCCTCGAAGCGATCCGCGTAGGGTTGCTCGCTGACCAGGTGCAGGACGCCGCCCAGGGACCCCGATCCATAGAGCGCGCCCTGCGGCCCGCGCAGGACCTCGACCTGGGCCATGTCGATCAGCAGCAGGTCGGGGTCGGGGGCGTTGTAGGTCAGCCGGGTGTCGTCGAGATAGAGCCCGACCATCGACTGGGTGCGGCCGGTCAGCGGTCCGTCCGACAAACCCCGCAGCATGATCTTGTCGCGCCCTGGACCCAGATTGGTGACCGTCATGGCCGGAACGGCCAGCGCCAGGTCGTTGGCGTCGCGTAGGGCTTGCCCCATGATCGCCGAGCTCTCGACCGCGCTGACGGCGTAGGCGAGGCGATCGGCGGGGGTTAGGCGGCGTGTCGCCACCACGACCAGCTCGCCGAGTGAGGTGGCAGGATCGGACGCGCTTTGGAGGGCCTTTCGAGCGACGGGCTTGGCGGGTGGCAGGCGGACGATCTCGACGGCGCCAGCGTCGATCAGCCGAAAGCCGCAGTTGGTTCCCGCCAGCAGCTTGGTCAATCCGGCGTGGAGGGTGAAGCGACCCCGAAGCGGCTGGCTGGTCGGGGCGCAGCCGGCGGCGGCCTGCGTGCTGATCGAGATCTTCGCCTGGATGGCGAAATCGACCAGGGCGGCGTTCAAGGGCTTGCCGGGGATGTCGAACGCCAAGCGGGGCTGGGCCGCCGAAGCATAGCTGCTCCATCCGGCCACGCACGCGAAGCTGGAAGCCAGCGCCCAGCGCCGCCATGCGTCAGCTCGCAACGAAACACCCTCCGATGTTCAGGACGGCGCTACCGTAGTTCGATTGTGCTGTCGATGCGATGCACGGACAGCGAAAAGTAGCTGGCGAGGCGTTTGATCACGAGATTCTCGTCGCCCAGCTCCAGGACGCCCGAGAAGCGTTTGCCGGCGAGGGCGGGCGAAATCTTGATCGGCACGGGATAGCGGCGGTTCAGATAGGCGATCATGTCGCCCAGGGTCTCGTCGTCGCAGACCATCCGGCCTTCAGTCCAGGCGAAGGCGGGGTTGGGGTCGGTCGCGGTTTGGACCGATCTCGGCGCGCCTTCGACATGGCTCAAACTCTGGCCGGCCACCAGGCGCGCGACGGGCGTTTGGCCCAGGGCGAGCTGGCGCACCTCGACGATCCCACGACGCACGGTCACCCGAACGGACTTGTCGTAGTGGCGGATGTTGAATTCGGTGCCGACGACCCGTACCTGCTGGTCGCCCACCGAGATCAGGAAGGCGCGGCCGGGGTCCTTGGCGACGTCGAAGGTCGCTTGGGCCTCGGCCATCTCGACGCGCCGTGCGCGCCAGCCGAGCCGGACGGTCAGGGTCGAGGCGGCGTCCATGCGGATGTGGGTGCCGTCGGCCAAGGCCACTTCGCGGGTCTCGCCCGGGCGGGTCTGGTAGACCGTCGGCGTCCCCTGATAACCGCGCCAGGCCATCTGGCCGACGACGAGGGCGATCACTGCGGCGGCCGCCGCAGCGGACCAGACGGGCAGGGCGGCACGGCGCCGCAGGGGAACGACCCGCGACGTCGCCGGCTTCAGGGCCGGAGAAATCTCGGGCGCGCGCTCGGACAATTCCGCCGCGACCGCTTCGACCTGTTCGAAGGCCACGAGATGGTCGTCCGAGGCTTCCAACCAGGCGGTCAACGCGGCCCAGTCGTCGGCGCCGGCCTGATCCGACTGGACGCGAACCAGCCACGCTACGGCGTCGTCGCGCAGGGCGTTGGTCGCCGTCATGTCGTCCGCGCCGCTCATCGGTGCTCACCATTCCCTGAGGCCCAAGCCTCGTTGCTCGCCCCAATGACGCCACAAACGCCCAGGTGCCTCCAAACTTTCTTCAGAAGGTTTCCGGACATCATCGGCCGACCTTTGCGAGGATGCGCTTGAGGCTGGTCATGATGTACTTCTCGACGCTGGAGCGCGATACGCCCATGGCCGCCGCCGTCTCGGCGTGGTTGAGGCCTTCCAGCTTGTGCAAGCGGAACGCCTCCTGCACGGCGGGCGGCAGGCCGTTCACGACCGCGACGATCTGGGCCAGGCGCTGGCGGGCGGCCAGGGCGTCGTCGGCGCGGGGCTCGTCGGCAGCCTCCCAGTCCGTGGCGCTGGGACCGCCCGCGCCGCGCCACTGGGCGTCGCGCTGGCCCGCTCGTCGTTGGACCTTGATCCGGTCCAGCATCAGATTCGTGCCCAGCCGGTAGAGATAGGCGGCGGGATTGTCGACCGGCGCGGCCGGCGGCGGTGTGATCTTCAGATAGATGTCCTGCACCAGGTCCTGGGCGGCTTCCTCGGACCGCAGCCGGACACGAAAGTAGCGCACCAGCTCTTCCCGCCGTTCGAGGTAGCAGGCGAGCAGGGGATGGACGTCGCTGTCGTCCAAGGACTCGATCCAAGCTCCGGCCGGGGTCGCGGCGCGTCGGCGGGAATCCGACGACCGCTCCAGTCTTTCCGATGCCGCCTCCTGGCGCAATCGCAATCCCTTTGAGGCGGTTTGGACAGCACGTCGTCATGGCTCATCGAAGGGCGTCACGACGCCCGCCAGGACGTGGAGACCGGCCTTGTTGGAAGTGATGATGATCGACGACGGCGCCCTGCGCGGCAGCTTGCGGTTCGACGAATCGCGCATGCGGCGCTTCACCGGCCTGACGCCGAAGGTGATCTCGATCCATCACCTGATGCGGCCCGAGCGGCTGCGCGTGGAGGCCTATCTCGAGGCCGCCTACGCCACGGCGTTCAATGGCGTGATCAGCCGGCACTACCCCACGCTGATGAGCGTCCAAGATGGCGAGGGGCGTATCCACGCCGCTGTCGGCTTCCGGTTTGCGGCCGCCGAACCGCTGTTCCTGGAGCAATATCTGAACGAACCCGTCGAGGCCGCGATCACCCGCAAGCTGGCCCAGCCGGTGACGCGTTGCGGGGTCGCCGAGATCGGCAATCTGGGCTCGGGCAGCGTCGGCGCCTCGATGTTCCTGTTCCTGGCCCTGGCGCGCCACCTCGATCAGCACGGCTGCACCCACGCCGTGGCCACGGCCACGCGCCAACTGCGCCGCAGTTTCGGCCGTGTCGGCTTCGAGACCCAGGTCCTGACCCGCGCCGAGCCCTCCCGCCTGGGCGAGGCCGCCACCGAGTGGGGCGCCTATTACGAGCGCGATCCGGAGCTGCTGGCCGGCGCGATCGGTCCGGCCTTGCGGCCCCTGAGCCAGATGCTGGTCGCCCAGCCCGTCGAGATCCAAGACATCCGGCCTCGCCTCCATCCGGCCTGCCCGGAGATCGGCCGATGAGCAGCGTCCTGCGGGCGATCGACGCCCACGCTTGCGCCTCGCCCGATGCGATCGCGCTGAGCACGCCATCGGCGACCTGGACCTACGCCAAGCTGGGCGAGGCGGTGCGCCACGCGGCCACGGCCTTGTTCGCCTTCGCGCCGCTGGTGCGCCCCGGCGCGCCGGTCGCCATCCAGCTGGCCAACGGGCCGGCCTGGGTGATTCTGGACCTGGCCTTGATCCGCCTGGGTTGGCCCAGCCTGCCGCTGCCGGGATTCTTCACCCTGGCCCAGCGCGATCACGCCTTGGCCGACGCCGGCGCGACCCTGCTGATCGAGGCGGCCGAGGCGGGCGGCCAGATGGTCGTGGCGGGCGCGCCGATCGACGTGAAGCCGCGTCGCACGGCCCAGGTTCCCTTGCCGACGGGCACGGCCAAGATCACCTACACCTCCGGCTCGACGGGCCAACCGAAGGGCGTCTGTTTGTCGCAAGCCCAGATGGAGATGGTGGCCGGCTCGCTGGTCGAGGCGATTGGCGCTGACTATGCCGGACGTCACCTGCCGCTGCTGCCGCTGTCGATCCTGCTGGAGAACGTGGCGGGTCTCTACACGACCCTGCTGGCCGGCGGGCGCTACCATGTGCTGCCGGCGGCGATGTTGGGCCTGGACAATCCATTCCGGCCCGATCTGCCGGCCCTGGCCGGCGCCATCGCCGCCGAGGAAGCGACCAGCCTGATCGTCGTGCCTGAACTGCTGCGGGCCCTGCTGATGGTGATGACCTTCTCCGGCGCGCGCTTTCCACAGCTGAACCTGGTGGCGGTCGGCGGGGCCAAGGTGTCGTCGCAACTGCTGAGCCAGGCCGACGCCCTGGGTCTGCCGGTTTACGAAGGCTACGGCCTGAGCGAATGCGCTTCGGTCGTGGCGCTGAACACGCCCGCCGCCCGCAAGGCCGGCGCCGTGGGGCGGCCCCTGTCACACCTCAGAGTCGAGATCGCCCCGGATGGCGAGATCGTCGTCGGGCCGCATCCCTTCCTCGGCTACGCCGGCGGCGCGCTAAACACCGGCGAAGTCCGCACCGGGGACCTGGGCGGCTTGGACGCCGACGGCTTCCTGCGCATCGAGGGGCGTCGCAGTAACACCATCATCACCGCCTTCGGTCGCAACGTCGCGCCCGAATGGGTCGAGAGCGAACTGCTGGCCCAACCCGAGATTCGCCAGGCGGTGGTGTTCGGCGAGGCCCAGGCCGCGCTCGGCGCGCTGATCGTGCCGCTGCTGCCGGACATGGACGAGGCGGCCATCGCCAGGGCGGTGGCCCGCGCCAACCAGGCCTTGCCCGACTACGCCCAGATCAAGCGCTGGCAGATCCGTGCACCGTTCGACCTAGCCGCCGGCGAACTCACCAACAATGGCCGCCCGCGTCGGGCGGTCCTGCTGTCGCGTCACAGCGACTTCATCCAAGCCTCGTAACAGGAGCCCGACTTGATGTTCTTCCAGAGACTGGTCGCCGAAACCGCCGAGGGTCAGCAGACCCTGGCCAGCGTGCCGCAGATCCAGGACGGTCTGACCGGCCGCATCTCGCGCGAGACCTATATCGCCTATCTGACCGAGGCCTATCACCACGTGAAGCACACCGTGCCGCTGATGCAGGCGGCGCGGGCCGGGTTGGATGACGCCCGCGACCGTTTCCGCCATGCGCTCGACGAGTACATCGCCGAGGAGACGGGGCACGAAGCCTGGATCCTCAACGACATTCGCCATTGCGGCGGCGATCCCGAGGCGGTGCGGCTGGGCGAGCCCCGCGAGGCGACCCGTCGCATGGTCGCCTTCGCCTACGACTACATCGCCAAGGTCAACCCGATGGGCTTCTTCGGCATGGTCTTCGTGCTGGAGGGGACCAGCGTGCGCCTGGCGACCCAGGGCGCCGAGGCGGTGGCCAAGAACCTGAACCTGGGGCCGGAGTGCTTCAGCTACCTGACCTCGCATGGCTCGCTGGACATGGAGCACCTCGTTTTCTTCCAGAAGCTGATGGACGAGGTGACCGACCCCGACGACCAGGCCGCGATCATCGAGGTCGCCAAGGCGATCTTCGACCGCTTCGCCGACGTCTTCCGCTCAATCCCTCATGATCGGGTGGTCTATGTTTAGAGACAAAACCATTCTGCTGACCGGCGGCGCCGGCGGTTTGGGATCGCTGATCTCATCACAGCTCATGGCGGAGGGGGCGAAGGTCGTGGTGCTGGATCGCGCCGAACCCGTCAATGGCGTGGCCTTCCTCAAGCACGACATCTCGACCCCCGAGGGGATCGAGGCCGCCGCCGCGGCGGTGGCGCGCAGCGACTGGGACATCGTCATCAACCTGGCGGGAATTCAGCATTTTGGGCCGTTCGAACGCCAGACGCCCGAGCACCTGATGGCCAGTTACCTGGTCAATCTGATCGCGCCGGTGCGGCTGGCCCAGGCCGCGTTGCCGAGGATGAAGGCGGCGGGGGGCGGACAGATCGTCAATGTCGGCTCGATCTTCGGCTCGATCAACTTCGCCCACTTCGTCACCTATTCCAGCGCCAAGGCCGGCTTGCGCGGCTTCAGTCAGGCGCTGCGCCGCGAGCTGTCGGGTACGGGGATCGACGTGACCTACGTGGCGCCCCGCGCCGTCAAGACCGCGCTCAACTCGCCCGCGGTCATGGAGTTCGCCAAGCTCACCCAGATGAACATGGACCCGCCCGAGCAGATCGCCGCGCGTATCGTCGAGGCCATCCGGGGCCGCAAGCGTGACGTCTATTTCGGCTTTCCCGAAAGCCTGTTCGTCCGGATCAACGCCCTCTTCCCACGCCTCGTCGACAACGCCCTCTCGGCCAACGACCGCAAGGCCGCGCGGCTGTTTTCCCACTGATCTTTCGGAGCCTCGACCATGAAACTTTCCATGTTGGCCGTGATCGCGGCCGTTTCGCTCGTCGGCGCGCCTGTTCTGGCCGCCGACCCAGCTTTCGACGGCCGCATCAACGGCCTGGCCCGAACCTGGGCCCATGTGAACTACGAGGTGCGCGACAAGTCGGCCCAAGCGACTGAAGCAGCCAAGCTGGCGGCCGACGCCGACGCTCTGGCCAAGCAGTATCCCAATCGCGCCGAGCCGTTGGTCTGGGAGGCGATCTCCACGGCCACCGAGGCTGGAGCCAAGGGCGGCATGGGCGGCCTGGCTCTGGCCAAGAGCGCGCGGGGCATGCTGGAGCGGGCCGAAAGGATCAATCCCGCCGCCCTGGGCGACGGCTCGGTCTACACCAGCTTGGGATCGCTCTATGCCCAAGTGCCAGGCTTCCCGATCGGGTTCGGCGACGCGGGCAAGGCGCGCGCCTATCTGACCAAGGCCCTGGCCGCCAATCCGAGCGGCGTGGATTCCAACTTCTTCTATGGCGACTTCCTGATTCGTCAGGGCGACTACGTCGGCGCCGAGGTCGCCTTGCAGCGGGCGCTCAACGCGCCGGCCCGTCCGGGGCGCGAGGTGGCCGATCGTGGGCGCAAGGCGCAGGCGGCGGAGCTTTTGGCGACCGCGCGAAAAAAGGCTCACGGTTAGACCTGATGGCCTTCGTAAGCGATTGGCGGCTTCGAGGGGCGCCGCGATAGGTCTGTCCTGGGTCTATCTCGGCGCCCACTTGCTTGAGTGGTCGGAACCGATGATCGGGCTGGCGATCGGCGTGGCGCCGCTACCCTTGTTGGACGTCGACAAGCCCGTGCGTCGCAAACGTCTTCCAGACAGGCCAAGATTTAGCGATTGCCGGCGCCTGGGGCTTGGCGCGAAGCGCAGTCGGTCGTCTTGGCGCAACGCACGGGCTGAACTCAGGATGGCGAGACTTATCGAATAACGCGCTAGGGTGGAACGAGGACGCGTGTAGTCCAGGTAAGGATGTGCCCGGGTTGACCTGTTCGGCTTCACTGAGTGACGGCAGGCGATGCCAAGATAGCGTCCCGTGGCGCTTGGACTGCTGTTTGTCGGACGCCGCGCGCGTGCGCCACAAGTTAGCTGCCAATCCCATTAAAGCCCTGTTGTGCCGCGCATGACGCAGCGTGTCTATCGCGAGTTCTCAGAGTCCAACCCGGATGCGGTGGTCGTCGTAGACCAGGCTGGCCGTATCAACTTCGCCAATGGTCGGGTCGAAGCCCTGTTGGGCTACAGCTCCAGTGAGCTCCTTGGCAAATCGGCGAACGTGTTTGTACCGGATCGCTACAGAAGCCTGCATTCGGGCCATATGGATCGGTTCGTGCGGGATCCGAGTCCGCGGATGATGGGCGCGGGATTGGACCTCGCCGCGCGACGCAAGGACGGTACTGAAATTCGGGTGGAGATCAGCTTAAGTCCGTATCAATCCACCGACGGGCTCGTTGTGATCGTCGCGATGCGGGAGATCACAAACACCTCCAACAGAGATCTGCTCGAGTTGGAGAATTCCGACCTGCGGGGATTGCTGCGGGTCGCGAAACGCGATTCAGCGCGCCTCGTGGCGGCGGCCGGAATCGACGCACCGAACGTGAGGGCGCAAGGCGCCTGCAGCGCCTCCTGTTTGAGGAATTGCACCACCGCATGAAGAACATGCTGGCGACGGTCATGGCGATCACCTCGCAAAGCTTGCGGTCGGCGGGAAATCTGGACGAGGCTGGCGAAGCCATCGCCAGCCGCCTGACCGCGATGGGCCGAGCCCAGGATCTGATGCTCCAGGCTAACGAAGCCGGAGCGAAATTGATCGACCTCGTCGCTTCGGCCGTCGAACCCTTCGAGAATAGGGAAAATCCGCGCTTTGTGGTCCGATCCACGCTTGTCGAAATCGGCCCCACGTCGATCCTGCCTCTCACCTTGATCCTCAACGAACTCTGCACGAACGCGGTCAAATATGGCGCCTTGTCCAACGCAACGGGGCGCATTGAGATCACGTCCGTGGTCGATGAGCACGCCCAGCTCTTCAGCCTGAGATGGACGGAAAGCGGCGGACCGGTGGTCATCGAGCCCACCCGACGAGGCTTTGGCACGCGTCTGCTCGGCGCCCTGGCCGGGCAACTTCATGGTGAGGTTCAAGTGCGATATGATCCCGCCGGGATCGTGTACCAACTCGACAGCCCCCTGGCTGTGCTACGGGCGCTCGCCGCGGCCGATGGCGTCCCGATCGAAACTTGATGTCGAAGGTTGGGAAGCCCTCGGTTTGGGCCACGCGGGCGTCCGAAGCGCCCGGCACGCTGCGCAGCACCTTGACGATCTGGTCGGCCGTCGCGGTCATCTGCCCCAGGTCCTCGCCATAGAGCTTGACCGCCACATCGGAACGGACCCCGCCGATCAGCTCATTGAAGCGCATCTCGATAGGCTGGGTGGCGTCATGGAAGTTGCCGACGACCGGGTCGGTGGCCTTGCGAATCCGCTGGATCACCTGCTCCTTGGTCTTCACGCCATCGGGCCAGTCCTTTTTCGGCTTGAGAATGACGTAGTTGTCCGAGGCGTTCGGGGGCATGGGGTCGGCCGAGAGACTGGCGGTGCCGGCCTTCGAGTAGACGGTCTTAACCTCTGGCAGGGTCAGGATCGCCCGTTCGATCAGCAGGTCCAGCTCTCCGGACTTATCGATCGAGGTTGAAAGAATGCGCACCGAGGACAGGTTCAAGTTCTGCTCGTCGAGCATGGGCATGAACTCGCGTCCGACGAAGTTGAACGCCACCATGCACAGAACGAAGACGCCGACCGCCGCACCGATGAACGGCCACGGACGAGCGACCGCGCGATAAAGCCACGGGTTGTAGGCCTCCTTGGTCTTGGCGACGGCGGGAACTTCCTTTTCCGAGATATGACCGTGGATCATCAGCGCCGTCATCGCCGGCACAAAGGTCAGCGAAAGCACGAAGGCCGAGGCCAGGGCCAGCATCAGGGTAATGACCATCGGCGAGAACATCTTGCCCTCGACGCCCTGGAAAGTCAGGCACGGCAGGAAGACCAAGAGGATGACGATCTGGCCGTAGACGGTCGGACAAACCATTTCCTGGGTCGAGCGCAGCGCAACTTCCAACCGCTCCTGCAGGTTCAGGATCCGGCCCTCATGCTGCTGACGCTCGGCCATGCGACGCAGCGTGTTGTCGACGATGGTGACCGCGCCGTCGATGATCAGGCCAAAGTCCAGCGCCCCCAGGCTCATCAGGTTGCCGGAGATCTTGAAGACGTTCATGCCGCTGGCGCTGAAGAGGAGCGGCAGCGGGATCACCAGGGTAGCGATCAGGGCCGCGCGCCAGTTGCCTAGCATTAAGAACAGAATGGCGATCACCAACAGCGCGCCCTCGGTCAGGTTGCGCGCCACCGTGGCGATGACGGCGCGCAAGATCTCGTCGGCCGAACGGATGCGGGCGTCGCCGCGCACCATGTAGGACTCGCCCGAACGTTGGATGAAATCGGCGCCGACCGAGAGGTTGGCCTTTTCAAGCGCCTCGCCTAGCTCGCCGTAGGAAATGCCATAGGCGGTCAACTTGGCCGGGTCGGGCTCGACCACGTACTGCTTCACGTAGCCGCCCGGGGAGTCGACGTCGGCGACGCCGGGCACGGTGCGCAACTGCGGACGCACGATCCAGTTCTGCACGGTCCGCAGGTAAGCCAGGCGTGCGGTCTCGTCGGTCAGACGCTCGCCGTCCTCGGTTAGAAACGCGCCGTCGCTTTGCCAGCCTTGCCGTCAGGGTCCTTGAAGTCGACGGCGTAGTGGACAATCTCGCCAAGGCCGGTGGAGACCGGGCCCATCCGCGGCTCGGCGCCATCCGGAAGGCTGGGCCGCGCCTGCGCTAGAGCATTTTTCGAGCGAAGTGGTTCCGGTTCGCGTGAAGAAAAATGCGTCAAAACAGAAGATTAAAGCTCACGGCCTGACGCAGTCAGGTCGGGAAATGCTCTAGGCGTTCGGAGATTTGCTGGCGCATGAAATAGAGGTCGGTGCTCTCCTTGAAGACCGCTGTCACCTGACTAAAGCCGTTCTGCGAGAACGAACGGGTGCTCTCCACGCCGGCCAAGCCTGACAAGGCGGTCTCGATCAGGAAGGTAACGCGCTTTTCAACCTCGACCGGTCCCAAGCTTGGAATGACGGTATTGATCTGCACCTGCTTGTTGGTGATGTCGGGGGTGACGTCGATTGGCAGCTGGAAGAGCTGCCAGGCCCCGAACGCCGAGATGATGGCGACGAGCACGAGGACCAGCCATCGTGCGCGGACCGAAAAGGCGAGAATGCGGTCGATCATTCTTCCTCATCGCCCTTGGCGATCTCGGCCTTCAGCAGGAAGGCGTAGCGCGCGGCGACGCGCTCGCCGACCTTCAGGCCCGAGACGACCAGCGCCTGGCCACCGCTGCGGGTGGACGCCACGACCGGACGAACCGCAAAGCCGGTGGAGGTGCGAACGAACACCACATCCCTGCCTTTGAGTGATTGCACGGCTTCTTCCGGCAGGATGAAGCCGGGCTGGCCAGACCCTCTCGCGGTGATCCGGGCCTGTACTGCTTCGCCAGGAACCAAGCCCGCACCGGCGCCTGACAACACGACCGTTGCCGAGCGCGTTTCGGGTTTCAGGGTCGGCGTTACGGAGCGGACCGTTGCGGCGACCTCCACACCGGCGGCGTTGCGCACGCTGGCGACTGCCCCTGGGAAGATGCGGGCGGCGTCCTGCGGGCTCACCGCCACCTCGATCTGAACCTCACGCGCATCGGCGACGCGGAAGAGCTCGCTTTCAAGCTAGACGAAGGCGCCCAGGGTGGCCGTGGCTGCGGTGATCTTGCCGCCGGTCGGGCTGACGACCGCCACGCTGCGGCCGCCTCGGCTTCGGCCTTGGCGGTCTCGTAATCCTGGCGGGCGGTGACGCCTTGTTCGAACAGGCGCTTCTCGCGGGCGAGGATGGACGTGGCCAGCGCCGTCTCGCGGCTCTCGACCAGGGCCAGGGTCTCGCCGGCCCGCGCCGGTTCGCCCAAGCGCCTGAAGACGCGCACCACCGTGCCGGCGGCGTGAGCGGTCAACACCGCCTCGCCGCCGAGAGAGGCGACCACGCTGCCCGAGCCCTGGACCTGGCCGCCGAAATCGCCGGCGGTAACGGTCTGCAGGCTGATGTTGGAGACCTTGAGGTAGGACGCCTCGACCTTGACCTCGGACGGTGCGCCTTCGGGCGCGGCGGCGGCGGCGGCGGCTTACGGCGCTGGCGCCGGCTTGGTGGTCAGCTTGGCCAGACCATAGCCGGCCCCGAGGAGGGCGACGGCGGCGACACCAAGCATGAGGGCGCGCGGGCTGGCTGCGGAAGGGGTTGCCATGGACCTATTCTCCGAAGGAGGCGCGGCCGGTCAGACGGGCCAGGGTGGCCTGGGCGCGAACCCGCGCCACACGCGCATCAAGGGTGGTGCGGCGAGCGTCGGTCAGCGCGCGCTAGGCGCTCAGGACCTCGACGAGGGGGGTCTTACCGGACTCGTAGCCGAGGCGGCCGAGACGATAGGCCTCCTGGGCGGCGGCCTCGGACTGTTTCTATGCGACGACGCGGCCGACGGCGGCGTCGGCCTGGGCGCGGGCCGAGCGCCAGTCGGCTTCGGCCCGCAGGCGCGTGTCCTCGAACCGGGCGGAGGCGGCGTTGGCGCGGGCGGAAGCGGCGGCGACATTGTCGCGGTTCTGGTCGAACAGGGGAACGGCGCCGACATGCTGGCCATCACGGTGGTGGCGTCGTCGCCATTCAGACGGCGGACGCCGAACGAGGCGGTGACGTCGGGACCGGCGCGGCGACGCCCGACGTTGGCCTGGCGGCTGGCGGCTGGCGGCCTCGCGTTCGGCGCGGGCGACCTGCAGGGCGGGCATGTCGGACGGCGGCACGCCTTCGGCCGTGGCGGGGGAGGCGGCGCGGTCAGGAGACTGGCACCCAGGCTCGTACAGGCGGCCACGGCCTGGGCGCCGCCGACGCGCCAGATCTCTGAAACGCCGACGATCTGCGCGGCCGCCAGCACGGCCGGCGACAGGTGGCCCGGCGGCGTGGTCATGGCGATGCGCGAAACGCCGGCGATCTTGGCGGGGACGGCGTTCATCAGCAGGCTGGACGGATAGGCCGCACGCCCGCCGGGTACGTAGATCCCGACCGCGTCAAGCGGTGTCCATCGCCAGCCCAGTTCCAATCCGGCCTCGTCCTTGAATCAGGCGTCGGCCGGCCTCTGGCGTGCGTGATAGTCGCCGATCCGGCGGGCGGTCGGGTCCAGGGCGTCGCGGACTTCCTGGGAGCACTGGGTCGCGCCGGCGGCGATTTCCTCGGCGCTGACCCGAAGATCGGCGCCGTCGATCCGCGCGCCGTCGAGTTGTTGGGAGATGCGAAGCAGCGCCGGCAAGCCTTCGGTCCGAACCTGGCCGAGAATCTCTTAAACCCTGGCTTCGACGGTCGGTGAGGTCTGTCTACGCTCCTCGACCAGCGCGGCGAAAGCGGCCTGGAAACCGGGGTCATCGAGGGCCAAGTGTCGAACCACGGCAAATCTCCACTCTGTCGATGCTTGCTCAACGCGCCAGGCGGCGATCCCCGCTGGATTGTTCGGGCGACTTCACGCCGCAACCAAGGCGACGATCGGGCCCGGTGCGTTTCACACGAGGCGGCAAGCGTTAAACCTCACGCTGGATTCTACGCAGCCGAGGGCGCCCACCCGCGCGCTCACGCGACTTTCGTGCGCGGCCCCGGCGTCGGCTTGTGCAGCACAGGCCGACGTATCGTTCCGCAGGGCACCGGGTCAGGCGAAAATGGCGCGAACCGCCTGAGTGGCGAGGATCAGGCCGACGATGGTGATCAGCGCGCCTGACGCGTAGGGCGCCCGGCGGGCGAAGGTCGCGAACGATCCGGCGAAACGCTTCTCGGCGTGACGCACCCCGATGGCGGCCACGACCCCAACGGTGACCATGGTGACGGCCAAGCCAATCGAGAAACACAGCACCAGCGTGGCCCCCAGAGCGACCTGCTTGAGCTGCAGGCACAGCAGCAGCACCGTGATCGCGGCCGGGCAGGGGATCAGGCCGCCGGTGAGGCCGAACAGAATGATCTGGCCCGTGGTCACGTCGCGGCCGGCGAAGCGCTTCTTGATGTCGTTGGCGTGAGCACGCTCGTGGGCGTCCTGGTAACCGGGGTCCAAAACGTCCGGGCCGCCGTGATCATGGCCATGGTCGTGCCCGTGCCCGTGGTCATGTTCGGCGAAGACGACATCGAAGTCGTGGCCATGCGAGCCGTGGGCGATCGACAGTCGCGCCTCGAAGGCATGCGGCTCGGGGATCGCATCGGACGATTCCAGGAAGGCGCCCTTGTCGACGAAGGCGAAGGTTTGCACCGCGCCGTCCGGGCGCGTGGTGGTGACGGTCAGTTCGCTGGCGCGCGGTGCGTGGCCGCGCTCGGTGGTGACCCTGAAGCAGGGTGGCGCGCCATCCTCGAAGATTGCCAGGGCGACCAGACCATGGCCGGTGTCGATCCGCCGGACCTCGTCCTCATCGCCGTGATCGTCGTGGTCGTCATGGTCATGTTCGTTGGCCTGCGTCTGGCCTTCGCGCCAGGTGCGCCAGACCATCCATAGGGCCACGGCGATAATGATCGCCGCCGAGGCCAGCTGGAACCAGGGCTCGGCGGTGTCGAGATCCAGATTGCGCCCGAAATAGAGGCCCGCCAGACCGATCACCCAGACGATCAGGGTATGGGAGGCGGTCGCCGACAGGCCCAGCAGGATCGCCTGCCACACCGTGCCCCGTACAGCGACGATGAAGGCGGCCATCATCGTCTTGGAGTGGCCCGGCTCGAGGCCGTGAAGCGCCCCCAACAGCAGAGCCGAGGGAATGAACAGCCAGGCGTGCCCCGCGCCTTGAGCGAGAAGATCGGCAAGGGAAGTCATCGGCGCCTCAGAGGTATTTGGTGATGGTTTTGAGCTCGTTCATCGCCGCGGCCGCGTCGCGCGGCTCGTCCACGGCGGCGTGAGCCAGACAATGGTCAATGTGATCGAGGATCAGGGTCTTCTTGGCGGCGGCGACGGCCTTTTCGATGGCGTGCAGCTGCTGGGCCAGGTCCAGGCAGGTGCGGCCCGCCTCGATCATAGCGATCGTCTTGCGTAGGTGCCCTTCGGCGCGCTTGAGACGATTGATGATCTCGGGATGGGTTTCGTGAACGACATGGGCCATGGCGGGTGAGTCCTATCCCCTAGGAGGGGATATGGCAATCGACAGCTTGCGGACCGAGTGGCCTCCAGGGGAGATCAAAGGAGGTCTAGGACAGCGGCTCTGGCGGAGGCGCGCAGCGCGTCGGCGATCGACTTCGGGTTGGCAGGGGCCAAGCCCGACAGCCAGGCGGTGAGGAGCGCTATCTGGCCGCCCGCCATCTGGGCGGCCAGCAAGGCGGGCGGAAGCGATGACAATATGCGCCGCGTCGCTAGTCTCCGTTCGAGCAGGTCGGCCAAGGCGCGAGTCAGTAGGGTCCTCGTTGTGCCAGCGAACAGGACATTGCCAGTCCGGCGGTTCTCCCAGAAATGGGCCAGGGTCTCCTCCAGGCGCGGATCGTCGGCGTGCCCGGCCAGAACCGTGTCGGCTAGGACGCCGAACGGACCCGCCAGGCCCTCCTTCAGCAGGTCATCCTTGCATCGGTAGTGTTCATAGAAGGTCGAGCGGCCGATCCCGGCTGGGCCGATGATATCGGCCACGGTGATGCGGTCGTAGCGGCGGGTCAGCACCAGGCCAAGGAAGGTCTCGAACAACGCGGCTTTGGTGCGCTGCACGGGACGGCTGTCGGCCAGGTCGATTGAAGTTTTGGCGTTGGCGGACATCTGCGGCCCTTCGTCCGGAAACCGGACGCCTCCCTGGTCTTGTCCGGGCGGAGGCTCGCCGCGGGCCGCTAGAGGTTAGCGACGGCGGCGGGCGCGGCAAGGCCCAGCCAACCGCCCCTTCGATCGCAGCTCAGGAAAGCCAGGCCATGCCTCACCATACATCTCGTTCCCGCCGCTCGGCCCATAGCCACATGTGGATCATGGGCGTGGTAGGCGTTGCCGCCGGCGCGAGCCTCTTTCTCTACGCGCCCTCGCTTGCCGTGATTTCCCGCTCCCTGCTTCTGCTGGCGGGCTTCCACGTGATCGGGGGTCTGGTGCTGGCCTCCTCGCTCTACGTGTCCGGCGGGCGAGACCTTCTGCGTCGCTGGACGCGCCGCAAGGCCAGCGCCCCGCGCGATGAGACCTTTGATTTCGGTTGGGGGCCGGGCTGGATGAACGGCTTAGCCATCGCGGCCCTGGTCTGCTTGGCTGGCGCGATCCTGGCGATCCTGACCCTACCGGGATTGTGGCCGGTCGCGTTCTTGCTGGTCGGGATGGCCGTGCTGCTAGTGGCGGGCAACACCATCATGAGAGGGTTCCGGCGCCTCGATCAGGTCGTGCTGCCGATGGTCGATCTTCTTTCGGGAGACCACGACCTTGTCCTGGACGCCGGCTGCGGCAGCGGCCGCACCAGCATCGCCCTGGCTCGCGTATTGAAGGCTGGGCGGGTGATCGGCCTGGATCGTTTCGATGCGGCCTATATCGACGACGGGGGTCGTGCCTTGCTGGATAGGAACCTGGGCCTGGCTGGCCTGTTGGACAAGGTCGCGGTTGAGATCGGCGACCTGACGGCGATGCCGTTTGGCGACGCTACGTTCGATGCCGCGGTCAGCACCCACGTCTACGATCATTTGGGGCGCGAGAAGGCGCGCGCGCTCTCTGAAACGCTCCGGGTGCTCAAGCCGGGCGGCCGTTTCTTGATGGCGGTCTGGACACCAGGCTGGTCGATGTTCGCGGTGGCCAACGTGCTGTCGCTGCTTCTCACCTCCAAGGGCGGCTGGCGGCGATTGGCGACCGCCGCAGGGTTTGAGATTCTCGACGAAGGTGTCTTCAACCACGCTTGGTTCGTCGTGTTGGCTAAGCCGCGGGTGTAGTCGGGGGATCGAAAGCGCGAGGAGCGGCGCTGCGTGACGACGTCGCGCCGGATTAAATAGCGACCTATTGCCTGCACGCCCTGACGGCGGCCAGTCGTCTTGCGTCCAAAGTCGCAGTTCAACGGCGCGTCGCCGTCACCCTGGCGGGTTTGCGCCCGGAGCCCTGACCCTGTCCACGATGGCTCAGAGCTTCACGACCCGAAGCCGCAGGGCGTTGCTGATCACGCTGACGGACGACAGGGCCATGGCCGCCGCAGCGATCTGCGGCAAAAGCAGCCAGCCGAACATGGTATAGAGAGCGCCCGCCGCGATAGGGACACCCGCTTGATTGTAGATGAAGGCGAAGACCAGGTTTTGATGAGCTTGGGCCCCTCGGCGCGGGTCATCTCAGTGCTCATTCAAAAACTAGGCGTCGATGCGGAGGACAGCGGGGTCGAGGCTCATGGCC
Source organism: Caulobacter sp. DWP3-1-3b2 (assembly GCF_049896325.1). Taxonomy (NCBI): domain Bacteria; kingdom Pseudomonadati; phylum Pseudomonadota; class Alphaproteobacteria; order Caulobacterales; family Caulobacteraceae; genus Caulobacter; species Caulobacter sp. DWP3-1-3b2. Next base: position 16,196 of record NZ_JAFCUB010000006.1, on the reverse strand, counting down.
AGCGCCTTGCGGGCGCGATAGACCCGCGTCTCGATCGACTTGGCTGAGACGCCGAGGATCGCGGCGGCCTCGTGTTGGGACAGACCCTCGAAGGCAGTCAGCAGCAGCGGCGCCTTCAGGGCCTCGGGAAGCCGGGCCACCGCCTGGTCAAGCAGCTCCATCACTTGGCGTTGCTGCAGTGTATCGTCGGCCGCCAGGCCCGGGTCCACCGCCGAGGCCAGATCGTCCTCGCCGCCGCCGAAGAAGAAGCGGCGAACGGCCATCCGCCGACCGCGATCGCGGGCCTTGTTGATGGCGATGGTTCGAAGCCAGGGACCGAACGCCCTCGCCGCGTCATATCGGCCTAGCGCGGCCCAGGCGGCGATGAAGGTTTCATGGACGGCCTCATAGGCCTCGTCGCGGTCACCGGTATAGCGGCGAAGCAGTCGATAGAGGCTCTCCTTGTGGCGAACCACCAGTTGCGAGAACGCGCGCTCGTCCCCCCTCCCGGCAAGGGCCGCGAGCGCCTCATCGGTTGGATCGCCTCCGGTCACTGCGCCTGTTCGGTGAGGTTCTTGACGACCGTATCGTCGAAACGCGCGGCTTGCTGCGGCGTCAGCACCGCGCGCATGGCGATCACATGCTGGATGCTTTCCTTCTGCAACGCGCCCATCGCCATGTGGAAGCGATCGATCGCCGCCTGGACCTTGGGCGTATAGCTGTGCTGTTCCTGGATGGCCTGGGCCAACTCGACGTTGGCGGCCCGCATCTCGGCTTCCAGCGCCTTGCGCCTTGCCGCGTACTGCCGCTCCAACCGGTCGACGCGCTGCTCCTGGTCAGGGGTCAGATCGAGCTTCTCGTGCACCATCTGGTGCAGTGGCGTGGCGTGTTGCATACGGCGAACGACATATTGTCCACCGCCCCAAGCGCCGATCGCGGCGGCCAGGGTCGATAGCACCAGCGTCAGGACGATGCCGCGAGTGATGCTCACCGGGAGCCCTCGATCAACGTCGATGGCGCGAGGTGGGCCGAGACCGAGAAGGTGCTGAGCTGCTGTGGAGCCGACACCGTGCTGGCTGCCGCCAGGCCGCCGGCGGTGACGCCGATTGCCAGGGCCAGACCGATCGAGGCGACGCGGACGGGCGCCAAGGCGGCTCCGGTCTTCAAGTCGGCGCTCCGGCGCGCGATGCCGCGCGCCACGTCCCATTCCAGACCCTCCAACGAACGGTCGAGCGGCTGAGACGCCAGCCGCTCGATGAGATCGTCGATGTTCAAAGTCATGTTCGGTCCTTCGCCCCCGGAGGTGTCCCGCTGACTATACGCGGCAGAACCCCTTTATCCCGCAAGTATGGACCGCGCGCGAAAACGACGCGCGACGCCAAGCGCGTCGACGCCGGTTTTCGCCAGCTGCGGCGCTAGAGCGTTTTTCGAGCGAAGTGGTTTCGGTTCGCGAGAAGAAAAATGCGTCAAAACAGAAGATTAGAGCTCACGGCCTGACGCAGTCAGGTCGGGAAATGCTCTAGCCGCCGTGCTTGCGAATAAAGGCCTCCAGATCGGCTTTGGCTTTGGTGTTCTCGTCGATCGTCATCTGCGCCAGGCGTTTGGCGTCTGCGTCGCCGCCGTGCTTGAGCAGCGATTGGCTCATATCGATGGCCCCTTGGTGGTGTGCGATCATCTTCCTTGCCCACAGCACGTCGAAGTCGGAGGCCTTAGCCGCCATCATCGCCTTGCTCATTCGCATCTCGTCCATCTTCAGGGCGTCACGGCCCATCTGGGCGTGGCCGTTCATGTCGCTCTTGGACATGTCCATGCCCTTCATGTCGTGCCCGGTCATGGACTGAGCCGAAGCGCCCGTGACGCCGGCGGCGCTCAACAGGGTCACCGCGCACACCGCGATCAAAATCTTGCGCATCTCTATTGCCCTTCAGATTGTTGACGACCTTGCGCGCCAGAAGTGACGCTCGTCGCCCGACTAGAACAGCAGTCACGCGTATTCGTTGCGTCTTTCGTATTGGTGTGTGGTCAAGCAGCGTTCCAATCATTGTAACGATGACGGCTTGAAAATTGACGTGACTCATCATTTGTTTCGCGAAATGTCTCTGTGTCAGGCGAAAACCTTCCGATGAGGGGAAGGCTTGGGTCCGCGCGTATTTTCCGACGAGACCGCCGACAAAGCCTTGACCTTGCCATGATGGGAAGCCGCAAAAGGCCGGGCATCGACAGGAGGAGAACGCCGATGCCCGACCAAATTCTCAAGACACTCGACCTGCCCGTGCTCGGAATGACCTGCGCGTCGTGCGTGCGTCGGGTCGAACAGGCGGTCTTGGCGACGCCGGGCGTGCGCGCCGCCACCGTCAATCTCGCGACGCAACGCGTCCATGTCGAAGGCGGCGATCCCCTCGCAATCGGCGCGGCGATCCGCCAGGCCGGTTATGATCTCGCCCCGCAGACGATCGAACTTCGCATCGACGGCATGACCTGCGCGTCCTGCGTCTCGCGTGTCGAAAAAGCCATGCTCAAGGTCGCTGGCGTCGAGCGCGCCGTGGTCAATCTGGCCACCGAGCGAGCCAGCGTCAGCGGCGCGCGCGGAACGCTTGATCCCGACGCGCTGATCAGAGCGGTCGCCGAGGCGGGGTACGCGGCAAGCCTGGCGCAAGAAGCCGGCGCCGACGCCGTCGACGAGGAGGCCCAGGCGCGCGGGGCGGAGGTCGCCTACCTCAAGCTTGCGGTCGTGATCGCCGCCGTGACCACCTCGCCGCTCTTCCTGGTCGAGATGGCCCGTCACTTCATTCCCGGGGCCCACCATCTGTTGGCCGCGACGCTGGGTGAACAGGCCTGGAGGCTCATCAGCCTGGTGCTGGCCGGCGTCGTCCTGTTCGGGCCTGGCCTGCGCTTCTATCGCAAGGGCGTTCCAAATCTGCTGCGCCTGACACCCGACATGAACAGCCTGGTCGTGCTCGGCGCGAGCGCCGCCTTCGCCTATTCGCTGGTCGCCACCTTCGCGCCCGGCGCGCTGCCGGCCGGCACGGACGGCGTCTATTACGAGGCCGCGGCCGTCATCGTCACCTTGATCCTGGTGGGGCGCTGGTTCGAAGCCCGGGCCAAGGGCGCGACGAGCCAGGCCATCAAGCGATTGATGACCCTGCAAGCCAAGACCGCGCGGGTCGAACGCGACGGGCAGGCGGTCGAGATCGCGATCGGCGAGGTCGTCCCCGGCGACCTGGTGCTGATCCGTCCCGGCGAGCGGATCCCCGTCGATGGGATCGTCGAGGAAGGCATCTCGTTCGTCGATGAGGCGATGATTACCGGCGAGCCGATCCCAGTGGAAAAGACGGTCGGCGCGAGCGTGGTCGGCGGCACGGTGAACACCACCGGCGCCTTGCAGTTCAAGGCCACCAAGGTCGGCGGCGACACCCTGCTGGCCCAGATCGTGCGCATGGTGCAGGCCGCGCAGGGCTCCAAACTCCCGATCCAGGCCCTCGTCGATAAGATCACGGCCTGGTTCGTGCCCGCAGTCATCGCCGTGGCCGTCGCGACCTTCCTGGCCTGGCTGGCGTTCGGCTCACCGCCCGCCCTGGGCCTGGCGCTGGTCCATGCGGTGGCGGTGCTGATCATCGCCTGTCCGTGCGCCATGGGCCTGGCCACGCCGACCTCGATCATGGTCGGGACCGGCAGGGCCGCCGAACTGGGCGTCCTGTTCCGCCGTGGCGAAGCCCTGCAGGCCCTGCAGGAGGCGAAGGTCGTGGCGCTCGACAAGACCGGGACCTTGACCAAGGGGCGTCCGGAACTGACCGACCTGATCGTCGCGGACGGATTTGACCGCGGCGAGGTTTTGAGCCTGGCCGCGGCGGTTGAGGCGCGCTCGGAGCATCCGATCGCTCAGGCCATCGTCAGCGCGGCCAAGGCAGAAGGGGTGTCGCCTGGCGCGTTGCGTGACTTTGCCTCGACGCCGGGGTTCGGCGCGCAAGGGATCGTGGCGGGGCGCCGCGTCGAGGTCGGCGCGGATCGCTACATGCTGCGCCTGGCGCTGGACGTCGAGCCCTTCGCCGAGGAAGCCGCCCGTTTGGGCGACGCCGGCGAGAGCCCGCTCTATGTAGCGATCGACGGGCGCCTGGCGGCGGTCCTGGCGGTGGCCGATCCCATTCGCGACACCGCGCCCGCCGCCATCGCCGCCCTGCACGCCCAAGGCCTGAAGGTGGCGATGATCACCGGCGACAACCGGCGGACCGCCGACGCGGTCGCCAGGATCCTGGGAATCGACGAGGTGGTGGCCGAAGTGCTGCCTCAGGGCAAGATCGAAGCGATCGCCGCCTTGCGCGCTCGGTATGGCCCGACGGCGTTCGTCGGCGATGGCGTCAACGACGCGCCGGCCCTGGCCAGCGCCGACGTCGGCCTGGCCATGGGGCAAGGGACCGACATCGCCATCGAGAGCGCCGACGTCGTGCTGATGGGCGGGGACCTGCGCGGCGTCGTCAACGCCCTGGCGCTCAGCCGCGCGACCATGCGCAACATCCGCCAGAATCTGGTCTGGGCCTTTGGCTACAATGTGATCCTGATCCCGGTGGCGGCGGGGGCGCTGGCGCCCGCCCTTGGCCTGTCGCTCTCGCCGATGGTGGCGGCCGGCGCGATGGCCTTGTCCAGCGTCAGCGTGCTGTTCAACGCCCTGCGCCTGCGCGCCTTCACCTCGCCTCTGCCCGCAGCCAAGCCAAGGATGTCCCACCCATGAACATCGGGCAGGCGGCCAAGGCGTCTGGGGTCTCGGCCAAGATGATCCGCTACTATGAGCAGATCAAACTGATCACGCCGGCTGGCCGCACAGACAGCAACTATCGCAGCTTCAGCGAGCGCGAGGTCAATGAGCTGCGGTTTATCCGTCGGGCGCGTTCGCTCGGGTTTTCGGTCGAGGAGATCGCCCATCTGCTGTCGCTGTGGCGCGACCGCGTCCGTCCCAGCCGCGAGGTCAAAGCGATCGCGGACGGGCATGTCCAGACCCTGGAGGCCAAGATCGTGGAGATGCAGGCCATGGCCGACACATTGCGCGCGTTGTCGCGCGACTGCGCGGGCGACGAGCGGCCCGACTGCCCGATCCTGGCCGACCTTGGCTCCGGCCAACCGCCCCGACGCGAGCCGGCCCCGGCGCGGGGCTTTCGATGAGGTGGCGGCCGGTGTTGCAGTTGGGCGTTTGTCTGATCGCGGCGCCGCTCGCCGTCCAGGCCGCCGACTACAGGTTCAAGGCCGCTTCGCCGAGCCCGGCTCGCTGGGTGGCGACAACTATTCTGGTGAAGGTCAGCCCCGTAGAGCCGGGACGCATCATGCCCTCGCTCTCGGCGCGCAACGCCACCTTAAGCCCCGCCTCGGGGCGCGCCGCGGCGCGGCTTCCGGCCTTTTTCAAGCCGTCGCTCGATTATGGCTTGCTGCGATTTAGAGCCGATTTGCCCACCACCGGCGACTGGGTCCTGGCCTTCACCCTTCTGCCCGCCGGTGAACCGACCAAGGCCGCAATCGTCAACCTCTAGGTCGTCGATCCCGCGCGGACCTCGTCGCCGGCGAAGGTCAACGGACCCGTTCGCCCGCCGCGATGATGAGCGGCCGCACGGGTTTGAAGCTTACTTTGCAGACATCGCCACGACTTCGGCCGAAGCGCCCATCGGCTTGAGCTTGAACGTGACCGCCTGACCGACCTTGAAGGGCTTCAGAAGGGCGGGAGCGGCCTTGAACTTCATGGTCATGGCTGGCCACTTCAGCGCCGGGATCGGCTGGTGCTGCAGGGTGACCGTGCCGCCAGCCGCGTCGATGCCCTTGATTACCCCTTGGCCATCGGCCGTCTTGGCCGCGACGGGAGCGTCATGCTTCATACCCGCCATCTCGCCCATTTTCATATCGGCTTGAGCCAGGGCAGGCCCCGTGAGCGCCAGGGCCAAGGCGCCGGCGGCGAGGAAGATCTTCATTGATTTTTTCTCCTGGCGGAGCGGATCGGCCGGGGGAGGGCCGTCCTGCGCCACGAAGATACGCGCCAGCCCAGGCCAATCCCTCAGCCGTGATTTCCCGCTTGCGGCCCCTTGACCTTGCCATGATGGGAAGCCCCATCTGTTGCAGCGAAGTCGAACAAGGAAGAGTCAAATGCTTCGCTACACCATCGAAAACATGACCTGCGGCCATTGCGTCACGACCGTCACCAAAGCCGTCCAGGGGGTTGACGCCGGCGCGGTCGTTCGCGCCGACGTGCCAGGCCAAGGCTTGGAGATCGACACCAACGCGAGCTCCGAGGCCATCCGCGCCGCCGTCGCGGCGGCGGGTTACCGGTTGACGCCGGTCTAGGGCCGGTGGGCGGACCCGTCGGTCCGCCCACCGCCGGGCTTAGTGCCGACGATAGTAGCCACCATAGCCACTGCCTTGATCGTAGCCATTGTAGCGGCGATACGCCGAACCGTTCTCGTTCCAATCGTCTTGCGCGATATGGCCGTCCTCGTGAGCCTCGTGCATCACCTCGTGCAAGCGTTTTAAGCGTAACTGGATGTCGCGACCCTCCTGAGGGCTCAGCCAGCCGTCTCGGGAGCGGAAATAGGCTTCGCGTTGGCGGATGCCGCGCAGTTGCACGACGAAATCGCGGGCCTCGCTTCGGCTATAGGAGCCGTCGCTCAAGCTGTGTTGTATGCCTTCGATGTCATGCCGATAGAGGGCGTCGAAGTTCTGGTAGCCGCCAAGATACTGGCTGTAAGCGTCGTTGTCGTTGTCGTTGTCATCGTCGTCGGGGTGGGCCAGGGCGGGACTGGAGACAGCGCCGATTGCGGCTGCCATCAGCAGAACACCAAAGAGCTTTTTCATCTACCTATCCATTGCTGAAACGCCTTAAAGCGCGTCACCAGTAGATCACCTGCCCCTGAGCGTGGGATGAGAGCGGCCGTCAGCCGCTGTTCATGTCGAGCCTACAACGCAAGGGGTTTCGCTTTGCGCAGGCTACAGATCACTGCGGCTCACCCTAACGAACCAGGCTGATCGCGGATCGGCGTCATCAGGCATTGGCCGGTGCGGGGGCCGGCGCGGCCTCGACGCGGCCAAACGGCGGACCATGGCGGCGCATCAACGTGCGCATCGGCCGCTCGACAGCGTGGTGCAGCACCATGGCCACGGGAATGACCCCGATATAGAGAGCCAGCCACAGGGTGATGGGCATGTGTTTCGCCTCTAGGGCCAAGACCTTGCCCAGGCCCTGGGTGAACACCGACTCCCACGGGATGCAGACCATGTAGACCGCGAAGCTGACCTCGCCGAGATAGACCAGCAGGGGCTGGGCCAGTAAGGACGACCCTGAGGTGGAGATCGCCGCGAGGCCCAAGATCAGGGCGCCAAACAGCGCCACCGCGACATAGTCGGGGGCGTGCAGAAGCGCTGCGGCCACAACGCCGACCAGTGCCATGAGGGCAAGGCCCAGACCCGCGACCTTGCCGCCGATCAGATCGGCGCGCCAGGACAGCCAGACGGCGCAGCCGAGCGCGAAGCACGGCACGATCCGCAAGGCGCCCCACAGGATGGTCGCCTGCGTCAGGGAGAAGCCAGCGGCGTGCTGGAAACCGATATTGAGCGCGACGACCAGGCCCAGCGCCAAGACCAGGGCCATCCTTGGGCGATTGACCAAACGCCAGGCTACGAAAGCGAAGATCGGGAAGGTCAGATAGGCGAACCATTCAGCCGAGATTGACCAGGAGGGATGGTTCCAACCGCCCAGGGGCGACAAGCCCCAAGCCTGGGTGAGGGTCAGTTGGGCCGGCAGGGAGGACCAGACAAGCATTTTATCGCCGGCCGAAATCCCGACCAGAGCGGCCGCCGCGATCAGCAGCATCAAGCCCAGCAGCACCGCCAGGTGAACCGGATAGATCCGCGCCAAGCGGGCCCAGAGGAACGCGCGGTAGTTAAACCGGCCTTGGCCAAAGCCCTCCAGATAGACGTGGCAAAGGATGAACCCGGAGAGCACGAAGAACAGCTCCACGCCCAGATAGCCCTTGGCGATCACGGCGGGCATGGGCAAGCCAAGGTTGGGCCAGAAATGATAGGCCACAACCCACATGGCGGCGAAGAACCTAAGACTGGTGAGGGATTTGAGGTTCAGCGGCATGGTCTTATCGCCCGGTGTCGCGGCCCAAGGCCGATGATCGTCGAAAGACTAGCGCGCGATATCCTAACGGCTCGCAAATCGCCTTCGGTTTCAAGACCTTATCCATCATGGGAAGGTTTCTACAGCGCGGCGGGCGGGACCAGCGTACCCAGCCAGCTCACCAGCGCCAGCACGGTGAATCCTGCGGCGGACTCCAGCGCCAGGCTGCGCTGCAGGGCGGCGAGCGCGGAACTCGTCCTGCCGCTCGCCATGTCCCGCCGCAGTCGCGGCGTCAGCATGAAACGGTTGAGCGCGGCCAAGCTGAGCATCAAGCCGAACACGACGATCTTGGCTACGAGCGCCTCGCCCCAAACCGTCGAGGCCGCTGAGCCAAATCGGCTCGGTCCGACGAGAAACCAGACATTGACCAAGCCGGTCAGCACCAGCAGGGCGACCACCAGGGAGCCAACGCCGGAAAACCCCTCAAGCGCTTGGTGCAATTGACGCAGCTGCGCCTCGGTCGTCGCCCGCGCGCCAAAGACCAGGGCGGCCAGCGCCGCCAGGGCGCCAAGCCAGAGGCCGGCCGCCAACAGGTGAACAATGTCGGCGAGAAGCTTGAAGGCGCCAATGACCCCGGCGCCGTCGGCGCCATGTCCGCTCCAGGCGAAACTGCCAAGGGCGACGGCGCCCAGGCCCGAAGCCGCCCACCAGAGCGGCGGTGAAGGCCGAGTGGTCACGACGACGATGACCGCGACAAGACCTGCGGCCAGGCGGACTACCAGCGACAGGCCAAATTGCGTGCCGGTGGCGACCATGGTCAGGGTGGCTGGGACGAAGGCGTCGGCCGCGCTTCCGGCCATCATCGCGGTCTGGGCCAGCAGCGCCAGAGCCGATCCGACCACCACGATCACGCCGCCGAACAGGGCCAGGCGCCGCTGCCAGGTCCCCGCGAGCCCTCCGCTGGCCAGGCCATAGAGACAAAAGAGCGGCGATCCGAACAGAACCGCCGCTCCGATGTACTGGACCAGACGCGACAGAACGACGGCCAGTTCGATCATGGTTCTAGCGCACCGTGAAGGTGTAGGCGCCGTTCATGCGGTGCGCATCGGCCGTGACCGCGTGCCAGGTGACCTTATAGGCGCCAGGCGCCAAAGGGCCGGCCAAGGCGCCGTCCAGGCCCCTGCCGTCCGCTGCGACCTTGGTTTTGACGGAGACAGCGGCGCCGGCGGCGTTGGCGACCTCGAAGCCGGAGAATTTCGGCTCCAGCTTCTCGTTGAACTTCAGGTTCAGCGCCTTTGGGGCGGCGACCGTGGCGTTCGGCGCGGGATTGGCGGTCACCAGCTTGGCGTGGGCGAGCGACTGGGATGCGCCCAGGAGCATGGCGCTGGCGGCGATGGTCGCTAGCAGGTCCGAGGTGGTCTTGGTGGTCATGACGAGTTCTCCGGGAAGCGACGCCCCGGTCGCTGCTGATGATACGCGCCGCTGTCGTCGAAGCCCTCGCCGCGGCGCGAGAATTCTCGAACGCAAAATCGGCTAGCCACGGCGGGCGAAGCCGCGCGTCGCCCCTTTACCTATGGCTTTTCGGCCGGCATCGGCATGTTCGCCATCCCAGGCATGTCACGCATCATCGCGTCGTGATCTTCCGGAGCGCTCTTGATGGCCGCCTGGTACTGCTCGGGAGACATCGAGGGCAGTTGCCGCACGAAGGCCACCATGTCCCACATCAGATCGTCGCTGTGCGTGCGGCCCCAGGCCGGCATGGCGGTCATCTTCACCCCATGCTTGATCATCCAGAACTCCTGAGCCGGGGTGTGACCCAAGGTGCGGAAGAGTTCGGGCGCTTGCGGGTAGAGGCCCTGGCTGATCTCGGTCTTTTCCAGCCCTGGTCCCAGATGGCAGCCGCTGCACATCCCGGTGTAGAGGCCCGCGCCGATGGCGATGCGTTTGGGATCGTTGAGATCGACCGGGACCTGGATGTTTCCGGCGCGCACGGCGATGGAGCGATCGCGAAGGTTCTGGATCATCCAATAGGTCGGCTTGGCGTGCGGAATGTCAGCGCCGATGTTGTAGAGTCCGGCATAGAGACCCGCCCCAACGATCCCGCCGACCAGCAGCGCCACCACCGCGACAAAGGGCAGGCTCGGAAAGTGCCGCTTGAAATCGAGAGGCTTTTTCTCGGTCATTGTTTAGTGCCCCAAACCGATCGACGCCCAAGACGTCAATCTTGAATTTGATCCTCGGTACGTCTACGCGCCCGCTGCCGGCCATCCCTCGGCGTCACTGAGACGGCTTCCAACTATTTCGGCTTGGCGGCGTGCGAGGACCAATGGATGTCAACGATCTTCCGTCCCCCGGGGCCATGCCGAAGCACCATGGTTTCAGCCGGCAGCCTGTCCACCGGCTTGCCGTTACAGGTCCCGGTCATGCTGCTCTCGGTGCGCTGGCCGCGAGAAGCAAAGCCGCAGCCAAGAGCGACCTGGAATGTTTCATTGGAATCTCCAATCCACGAGGCCTTGAGGTAACCCTAGAACCAGGCGCGGAGGCCGAGCACCAGACGGACGTCTTCGACATCCTCGCCGCCGGCGCGCGCGTAGTCGGCGGTCTTGCCGAACTTGCGGTCATAGGTGACGCCGATGTAGGGCGCGAACTCGCGACGGATCTCGTATCGCAGGCGCAGGCCAAGCTCGACGTCCGACAAGCCAGAGCCGACGCCCGTCGCTCGATCGTTCGAAGCGGCGAGATTAAGTTCGGCGCGCGGCTGGAGGATCAGGCGCTGGGTTAGGCGCTGATCGTAATAGCCTTCGAAACGCGCCGAGATGTCGCCTTTGTTGGACAGGAACGCCGCGCCGCTGACCTCGAACCAATAGGGCGCAAGGCCTTCGAAACCGATCGTCGCATAGGTCCGCGAAGGCCTGGGCTCGAAATCATGGCGTACGCCGGCCTGGAGATTGAAGTACGGCCCGACGCTGCGCGAATACAGGGCTTGAAGCTCGGCGCGGTCCAACCCATCGCCACTGACGCCTTCACCTTCCGATTTGAACGTCAGGCGGTTGATGTCGCCCCCGAACCAGGCTTCGCCCTCCCAGCGGTAGCTGTCCCCGCCCGATCGCGGCGCCCATTCAGCGATGTTGGCCATCACCATGGAGGTGACGCCGCCGCCGTGTTCCTTGCGCAACTGCGCGCGCGCCCTGGCCATGCCGGCGCGATCGAAAACCTTGTCGGCTGCATGGTCGGTGGGCGCGGGCGGCGCCGGTGTGTCGGGAATTTCGCCCATGTCAGTCATCGAGCCCGTGGCCTGGTCCTTGCTCATCCCCGGCATGGCCATTGAGCCCATGTCGTGACCCGCATGCGGGTCGACGGAGGTTGCGGGCATCGGCATCGCGCCCAGGTCCTGGCCGGCCGAGGTGGCGGGCATGGTCATCGCGCCCATATCGTGGCCTGCGTGCGGGTCCACGGCTGCGCTGCTAGCCGTCGACGGCGTTGCCATCACGTCCGTGGCGGGCTTGGCGGCGGGGTTGGCCGTCATCGGTTTCGCCGCCGCCTTCTTGCGGGCGGCTTTCTTCTTGACGGCTGGCTTCGTGGCTGGCGGGTTCTTGGCTGCAGGCTTAGCCGAGGGCGCGGGCATCTGCATGCCCGGCATCATCGAATGGTCCATGGTTTGGGCCAGGACGGGCGCGCCCAGCATCAACGGCAAAAGACTGATCAAAGCGGCGGGCTTCATGCTGCGGCTCCTTCGAGAGGCCGCACGCTGAACACCTGAAACATGCCCGCGTGCATGTGGTAGAGCATGTGGCAGTGGAATGCCCAGTCGCCCGGATCGGCGGTGAAGTCCCAGGACACCTTGCCTCCAGGCAGCACGATGACCGTGTGCTTTCGAGGGCCAAAGCCGACCGGCGCGTGGGTCAGTTCGAAGAAGTGGCCGTGCAGGTGAATGGGGTGGGCCATCATGGTGTCATTGACCAGCGTCACCCTGACCCGTTCGCCCTTTTCGAAGGCGTAGGGCTTGGTGGTTTCGCTGAACTTCTGGCCATCGAACCCCCACATGAAGCGTTCCATATTGCCGGTCAGCCGGATTTCCAGGGCGCGGGTTGGCGCGCGCACGTCCGAGTTTGGCGTCAGGGCGATGAGATCCTTATAAACCAACACCCGATGGCCGACGCTTTCCAGGCCCTGGCCCGGCTCCCCGGTGCGATCCATCGGCATTGGCGCGATCGTCTGAACCCCTGGGCCCAGCTTGATCTGCGGCGCATTGGCGCCGTCGCGCATCGACATCTTCATGCCGCCCATGTCGCCCATGGCGTCCGAGCCGCGCGGTTTGGGCGCGGCCATGCCAGGCGGCGGGCTCATGGCCGCCATGTCGTGACCCATGGCGGCGTGATCCATGCCCTGCATCGCGCCTGGGCGGCTCATGTCCATGCCGCCCATGTCCATGTTTCCCATGTCCATGCCCATGTCCTTCATCGTGGCCAGCGGCCGCTCGCGCAGCAGAGGAACGGGCGCGACCATGCCCGCCCGTGGGGCCAGGGTGGCGCGCGCCATGCCGGAGCGGTCGACCGCCTCGGCCACCAAGGTGAAGGCCTTGTTTTCGGTGGGTTGGACGATGACGTCGTAGGTCTCGGCGTTGCCGATCTGGAACTCGTCGACTTCGACCGGTTTCACGGTCTGGCCGTCGGCCGCCACCACGGTTAGCTTCAACCCCGGAATCCGCACGTTGAACATCATCTGGGCGGCGGTGTTGATGAACCGCAGGCGCACGCGCTCGCCCGGCGTAAACAGGCCGGTCCAGTTGTCGGCCGGGCCATGGCCGTTGACCAGGAAGGTCATGACCGCGCCGGTGACGTCGGAGATATCGGTGGGGTCCATCCGCATCTTGCCCCAGTCCATCCGTTCCCGGAGCGTCTGGTCCTTGCCCGCCATCAAGCTGGCGAGGGTCTGTTTCTGGTAGTTGAACACCCCGGCCTGCTGCTTCATGCGCTTGAAGATCAGGTGGGGGTGCATGAAGCCGAAATCGGAGAGCACGATCACATGCTCCCGATCATAGGCTATCGGATCGGGCTCGGCCGGCTCGATGACGAGCGGTCCGTAGTGGCCCTCGGCCTCCTGCAAGCCCGAATGGCTATGATACCAGTAAGTGCCCGACTGTTTGACCGGGAATTGGTAGACGAAGGTTTCGCCAGGCGGAATGCCGGGGAAGCTGACCCCCGGCACGCCGTCCATCTGGAACGGCACGAGCAGCCCGTGCCAGTGGATCGAGGTCTCCTCGTCCAGGGTGTTGGTCACCGAGAGCCGGACGGTCTGGCCTTCCTTCAGGCGGATCAGGGGCCCGGGCACCGTGCCGTTGATGGTCACCGCGTGGCTCATCTTGCCATCGATCGTTACCTCGGAATGGCCGATGGTCAGTTTGATGTCCTGCCCGGACACCGTGGGCAGGGTCGAGACCAGGCCCGGCGTCGCGCTCTGCGCCCAGGTCGGGAGGAGGCTGGCCGTCGCCAAGCCTCCGCCGATGACGGCTACGCCCCGCAGGAGCTGCCGGCGGTCAAACTGCTTCATCGTTCACGATCCTGCACGACTGGTGATCAAGACGCTGCAAGAGCAATCTCGTCCTGAGCAATACGTGCCGAGGTTGTCTTAGCCCTCGGCGCCCCGACCAATTTTTGTCTCATTGCACAACGCGTGAGACAGCGCGGCGCTGGGCCGACGCCGAATATCGTTCGACTTGGCGCTCGGGACGAGGGCAGGATCGCCTATCGAGGCCGCCGCACCGGCCGCGTCCGCCGGATCCGGACATCGGGACCTTCGGCGGGGTTGGCCGACGGGTCTTGGGCGGCGTGCTTGCGCTGCGCCAGCCAGGCTTCGATCTCGCCAAGATCCCAAACGACGCAGCGGCGGGTCAGCGAAAACCGGCGGGGAAATTTGAAGTGGCGCGACATACCGGTCTGATGAGACGCTTCGACAAGCCCAGAAGATCGAGGCGATCGACCAGTTGACGGGCGGCGTCGCGCATGACTTCAACAACCTGCTGATGGTGATCTCGGGCGGCTTGGACATGCTCGAGCGCCAGACCAACGCGACCCGGCGCAGGCGCATCATGGAAGGCACCCTCATACCGACCGCCAATTGCAGCATTTTTCGAGCGAAGTGGTTTCGGTTCGCGTGAAGAAAAATGCGTCAAGACAGAAGATTAAAGCTCACGGCCTGACGCAGTCAGGTCGGGAAATGCTCTAGTCAGTGGTCTGAACTATGATCCGAGCTGTTTCTTCGGGCTGATCCCAGTGCGGAAAATGGCCGCACCTGTCAAACAAGTGCAGCTTGGCGTTCGGGAAAGCGGCCTGAGCGCGGTGGGCCTGTCGGGGTAGGAGAAGACGATCCTGACGGCCCCAGCCGATGGTCACGCGTCCGGGCGTGAAAGCCGTTCCAGCTTGTAACGGGCCGCTTGCCAACTCGTGCACCACCTCGTCGAAAACCCGGGTGGCGGCGAAGGTCCGCATCTCAGTCAGGACGATCTCGGGCGCGAGCGCCCACGGTCGGTCGGATAGCTGCGCCAGCAGGAGTGTCCGCGTGCCAGAATGGCGCGAAAGGAACGGCATCACCGGTTGGAGCCCTCGCACAAGCCGAATAGATGCCAAGATGGTGGTCTGGAAGAACCGCGTCTCCCAGCCTCGCCAGAATCCGCCCGGGTCCAAGGCGACGCAGTGGCGACCGACGCCCCGACGCGAGAGCTCCAGGACCAGGCGGGCGCCTACAGAACTGCCGACCAGATCCACCGCGCCAAGTCTTTCACGGTCGATGAAGTCTGTCAGGGCGTCGGCAAAGGCGGACATGGTTTGCCGTCCCGGGACCGGCGGCGACTCACCATGTCCGGGCATGTCGATCAGGATCAACTCGCGCGAAAGGCTGAGCGTCGGCGCGATGGTGTCCCACGACCGTATGCTTCCGCCAAGGCCGTGGACCATCAGCAGGGGAGGGCCAACGCCCATGCGCTCGAAATGCAAAGCCATGCTGACACAACGTCGCGTGGTTGCGGCGGTTCAACATAACACGCTGGCTTCTGAGTAAATGTGCGAAACTATAGGCCTCTCTTGGCGCTGTGTTTCTAACCGAGTTTTCACGCCTCGATTTTGAGGTGAGCCGGACACGTTTAATCATGTCACACCTCTCGCGAGGCGAAAGCGCTACAGCGTCTTCCAACTGCCGGAGGCCTCGTGGCCGTGACCAGCAATACTTTTGCGTAACAGCTTTCGCTGCTGACTGAACGCGGAAAACGAGTGTAGAATTTAGAGGAGGGACGTTGGCGCGCTGGAGGCGTGACATGGCCCAGCTCGACCTTTTTCTTTCGCCCAAGCAACCTTGGAACCATCGCAAGCTCATCGGCCCCAGGCCGCCTTTTCAGCCCAAGCACGTTTGGGGGATCAGGCAGCAATTGAAGACCACGGGGCGTGTTCGTGACCTTACGCTATTCAACTGTGCGGTCGATGCGAAGCTTCGCGGATGCGATCTGGTCAAGCTGCGGATTTGCGATGTGGTCCCAGGTGGTTCGCTGCGCGCACGCGCCACGGTCATCCAGCAGAAGGCGGGCCAGCCGGTGCCGTTCGAGATCACCGAGCCGACGCGAGACTCTCTGGCCACCTGGCTGCAGCGCCGCGGTCGCCGAGCTGACGACTGGCTCTTTCCAAGCCGGTCCCGGCCTGGCGAGCACATCACGACCCGCCAATATGCTCGGCTTGTAAATCACTGGGTGGCGGTGATCGACCTCGAGCCCTGCGCCTACGTCACGCATAGCCTGCGCAGAACCAAGGTGGCGCTGATTTACAAGAAGACAGGAAACCTCAGAGCTTGCCAACTGCTGCTTGGCCATCGAAAGCTCGAAAGTACCGTGCGTTATCTTGGGATCGAGGTGGACGATGCGCTAGAGATGTCAGAGTAGATAGACCTCTGACGTCCCTTCACGGCTTGGATGAGGTTCGTGGGTGCGTGGGGCTGTTGCTCTGACCACTGCGGAGCGCTGCCTAGAGCATCGCGCTCCAAAGGTGAATCGCGAGGGATTCCCCGGGGGCGCGAATAATGATTCACCTAGGTCAGGAGGTGGATCATCATGAGTGGTTATTCCTTGGATCTGCGGGAGCGG